>JAJDBG010000016.1 GCA_029261475.1 Nitrospinaceae bacterium | reverse complement strand
AAAAACCTTTGGTTCCGAACATCCTAACGTAGCGAGTTGTTGGAACAATCTGGGAGGAGCTTGGCTCTCGAAAGGCGAATACGACAAGGCCATCGAATATTTAGAACTAGCTATCGCCAACGGCATCAAAACCTTTGGTTCCGAACATCCTAAAGTAGCTAGCCGTTGGAACAATCTGGGAGTGGCTTGGCATGCTAAAGGCGAATACGACAAGGCCATCGAATATTTCGAACTAGCCCTCGCCAGCGACATCAAAACTTTTGGTTCCGAACATCCTAACGTGGCTAACCTTTGGAACAATCTGGGAGGAGCTTGGCTCTCGAAAGGCGAATACGACAAGGCCATCGAATATTTAGAACTAGCTATCGCCAGCGACATCAAAACCTTCGGTTCCGAACATCCTAAAGTAGCGGGTCGTTGGAACAATCTGGGAGAGGCTTGTCATGCTAAAGGCGAATACGACAAGGCCATCGAATATTTCGAACTAGCCCTTGCCAACGGCATCAAAACTTTTGGTTCCGAACATCCTAAAGTAGCTAGCCGTTGGAACAATCTGGGAAAATCTTGGCGTGCTAAAGGCGAATACAATAAGGCCATCAAATATATCGAGCTAGCTATTGCCAGCGACATCAAAACCTTCGGTTCCGAACATCCTTCTGTCGCCAGAGATCGAAATAATCTGGGAGCCGCGTTTTATTCAAAGAGAGATTATGCTCGTGCTTTGGAGTACTTTGAAAAGGCACGATCGATTTTTTACAACATTGGTTTGAAACATAAAGTCCTTGATGTCGATAAATCGATTGCAGATACAAAAAAGAAAATGAATATGGAGTAGTGTTTCGTAGGGGCAGGCCCCTTGGTTCTCCAATCAAATGTGGGCAACCTAGGGGGGTTCCCTCTACAAAACCAAACTGTATTTTTTTCTGTCTACATCGATATTCCTTCACAAAAACGATTTTCTACCGCATTATCTTCCGCCAAATCGCTAGAACTTAAAATGGCGTTTAAATCCATTTCATACGATATTCTTCCTCTATAAACAGACACCCTTAAAATGGATTGCCGCGCCGCCTTTGGCGGCTCGCAATGACAAATGTTCAACGCACACATTCATAACCCTCCTTATATTTCTAGCCCATTGAGCTGAATGACGGTTGGGTGGGGTTTTATTTTTCAACACACGTCCTCCAGAGCAGGGCCGCCTGACGCTGGACCCTAAATCAACAAAGGAAGGACAGGTAGTCCATGAGCGATTGATGGAGACGGCCTTTTTTCATCAAGTCGAGGGCTTTATCGTAAGTCGATGAGTAGTCGTTGCATTGCTCGAACAGGGTGCAGAGGGTCGCGGTTTGACTCGCGATGAGGGGAACTGCGGGGCCGCTCCCTTGCTTGAGGGCTTCTTCTCCCATTTGGGCGATGTTTGCGGATGTGGCTTCTATTTTTTTCACTGCCTCGTGTGCTTCGCTGATATTTTTTGCAATTTCTGCTGAAAAAATTTTCTCGCAGGTGATGCCAATTTCTTCAGCATCTGATTTGTCTTTCCTGCGAAAAATTTTTGCGGGTTTGTGGATGCCGTAAAGCGTGGTTCCTTCTTGTCCGTTGCCAAAAACGACTCGGTCGAATTCGCCCAACTCGGAAACGCTGAGCATGGATTCTTCGTAACCTTTGTGGAAATAGCTTGAGGCAAGAAAATTTCCGCCGGATTCAACTCTCACAGGCTGAAGCAGTTTTTCCAGGGTGGACAGCAAAGTGCGTTTGACGATTTCTTTTCTCAGCGGAGCCAGTCGATTCAATTTTGGATGTGCCAAGCTCAGGGGAATATAACCCCATTTAAATTTTTCCAGTGCCGAGATTCGTGACCGGTCACCTTCTTCAGGGAGAGGACAGCCATAATGTTTGATGAGCAGATCTTCGAAGGTAACGCCAAACTTGGGCGGTAAGGATTGCGCAGAAAATCCGTAGGTCGGCAAACCCAGTTCTGCAATGAGCGGGATGGCGTAAAAACCAAAATAGGGAACACGGGAGACGCCATCAAATGCATCGGCAATTTGCAAGACTTTCTCAAATGGAAGTGGGAAGCTCGTTGCGGTTTTAGCCAGAGCTTTCCAGGCACCGATATTTTCTTCCAGGGTTTCGTGCTTCATGCGTTGCGCGATCAAAAATACTGCGGCGCGGATGTCTGAGACACCGCCATTCAAGATCATCTCCAAGGCATCTTCGGATTCTTCTGTGGAGAGGTCTTTGCTCAGGCGAGGTCCGGCGGCGATGAGTTCAATATAGCTTTTCATGCGCTCTTCGGGACCTGCAGTTTTTGAAATTTTTTCTCGCATCGTTTTAGTTTATGGCAGTTTGAGGTCGATTCATGTTAGCCTTGTTTCTATCATCTGACAACCGCTATCCCCTTAATATATTTGAGTATTGAATGTTAAAAGTTTTACTGGTTTATCCAAATACCGCCGACGTTGCTCTCGACAACCTGGGCTTTCAAAGAGTTTACGGTTTACTGAATACGATTGAAGGTGTGGCCTGCGATCGTTACAGTCTGCCCAAAGAATGGACACCCGATTCAGAAGATATTCTCCCCTGCGATATACGTTCCCACGAAGAAGGTTTGGCTCTGGAAGATTTCGACATCATCGCTTTTTCGATTTCCTTTGAACCCGATTATTTGAATGTCGTTCGCATCATGAAGTATATGGGCTTGCCTTTGGAGCGGCGGGTACGGAGCGCAGACCAGCCCTTGGTACTCGCTGGCGGTTCGGCGATTTTCATCAACCCCGAACCTTTGGCCGATTGTATGGATGCTTTCCTCGTAGGGGAAGCAGAGCAAATGGCTGAATCGTTTTTTCAGGCATTGAGCGCACGCGGAAATCAAACCATCAAAGAAGCCGTAGAAAACAGCGTTCAAATTCCCGGCGTTTACGTTCCTCAGCTTTACGAGCCAAAATACGACGGTTTCAATTTTTCAGGTTTTGATGTTGCCGAAAAAGCACCCGAACGGGTGATTCGCTATTGGACACCCAAGCAGGAAGACCTCTGCTCGCATTCCGTCATTCATGACGGGGACTCAACTTTCAAGGACATGGCCTTATTAGAGGCTACTCGGGGCTGTATTTGGGCTTGCCGATTTTGCACCGCTGGTTTTATTTATCGCCCGCCTCGTGTTCCCGACCTAGACCGGACTTACGACTCATTATCCGAATCTCTCAAAAGCGCGGGAGCAGAAACAAAAACCATCGGCCTCATCGGGCCTTCTGTGACGGATCATCCCGACTTGATGGGCCTTGCCAAGCGCATCATCAAAGAGGGCAAGACTTTGTCTTTTTCCTCACTGCGTATGGAAACTTTGACCGACGAGTTGGTGGATTTGATTTTGCAAAGCGGACAAAAAACGCTCACGGTAGCTGTGGACGGACCTTCTGAACGGATGCGGGACGTTATCAACAAGGCCGCGACGGATGACTTCATCGTCGAAAAATGTCGCTTCCTCACACAGAAGGGCATCTTGCATTTGAAGATCTATTCCATCATCGGCTTGCCAGGGGAAACGGATGAAGACATCGACCAATTCATTCGCCTGACAGAACGGGTGATGGACGCATACATTGATGAGTCTAAAAAGAATGGGAAAATCGGTCGCGTGACGATCGGTTTGAGTCCTTTGGTTCCCAAACCCGGCACTCCCTTTCAGTGGCATACGATGGAACCGGTTGCGTCTCTTAAGAAAAAATTCATGAAGATTCGCAAGGCTCTGGGGCGTATGAAAAATTTAAAGATGAGTTTTGGATCTCCCAACGAAGCCTATTTGCAGACCTGTTTGTCGCGTGGCGATCGGCGTCTTCTGGATTTTTTCCTGGAATATCTCGACAACGGTTACGATGACAAACAAGCTCTCAAACGCTTTCACCCTTTGGTCGAGTCCTTTGTCTACAGGCAATACGAAAAGGACAGCGTTCTGCCTTGGGACATCATCGATCACGGCTATCGGAACAATTTTCTCTGGGAAGATTATCAGCGCGGACTCAAGGCAGGTCGAACGCCTGTCTGCGACACGGCGGTTTGTAAAATCTGCGGCATCTGTTGATTGAGGAAATCAACAATTCTCTACTGAATCAGGTCCTTTAGTTTGGAAAGATCGTCGATCACATGATCCGGCGCATAGTCTGCATTAGAGTAAGGATCACAAAACCCGTAACTCACTCCCACCGTCAACACCCCTGCTCTTTTCCCTGCTTCCACATCTACGGCACTGTCGCCAACGAGCGCAACATTTTCAGGGGCTACCTGAAATTTTTCGATGAGTTTGAGCAATCCTTCCGGGTCTGGTTTTCTAGTCGCGTAAGTGTCTCCACCCACAATGGCCTGAAAAGGGTAACGAAAGTTCAGGCCTGTCAAAATCTGTTCTATGAACTGTTCCGGTTTGTTGGAAAGAATGGCTTGAAATTTTTCAGAGAAAGCGTCGACGGTTTCCCGACAGTGAGGATAAAAACAAGTTCGGTCCAGCAAATGCCCGGCATAACAGGATTTGAATAGATCGACAGCGCGTTCTGCTCCCACCCCCTCGCCACCCGCCGCTTTCAGGGAATGAGTCATCAAAGGGACAACCCCTTTGCCGACAAAACTGCGGATGGTTTCCACAGGCAGGGTCTGAAGTTGAAGGTCTTGAAGAACCCGGTTGACCGACCATGCAATGTCTTCCAGAGTATCTACTAAGGTGCCGTCAAAATCGTATATCAGTAAAGATACCTGGCATTTGTTCGAGGCCGTCAATCTTTTGGAGTTTCCTGTTCAAAATTGGTAGAAGTGTAACGGTAAGCCAAGACGCGGTTTTTATCGTCAAACAATATCACCAAACCTTTGGATTTATTATCACCAATCATGGTCCAGTAATCCCATTGATAAGTCCACATCGTTCGACCATCTTCAACGCCCTCTTTGAAGGGAAGACCAAACATATCCAAAACTTCCGTTTGGGTAGTTCCACCTTTCACGATTCCGCTGACAAGTTGAGGATCAAAATCCCTACCGACGGAACCACAAGCTGTGGTCATGAGAACCAATAGAACCAGAAAGAAATAGCGAAGCGAAGACATTGATTTACTCCTTCCTAATCAAGCCAAATTATAACGATGATAAAAACAGGCATCAGAATAAAGCAAAACAGAAAAAAATGCCAAGTTCCTTTAGCCTTTCCCGCAGGAATCAATCAAGAGCTATCTTCTGTTTAATGATGACGCAACATTTCAACGGCAAATTTAGTACGGTTCAAGTTTTCCGTAGCAGAGGAAATCACTTCGCCCGTAGCCACATCTGTCAAAGCCAAATGCACATCAATATTCGTTCCCAAATCTGTAATTTTTCCCGTCAATACAGCCTGAGAATTAAGAACTTTTCCCAAACTTGCCAACTCCCCTTTTGAAAAAACAAAAGAAGGCTTCAAATTTAACTGCGTTAAAGCCTGGTTGACTTCCCCTTTTTGAGCGACTCGGAATACTTTTTCATTGGTAACCGCTTCGACAATTCTGGTAGCCAGATACTCTCCCAAGATAGGAGCTTCGCCTACTTCGTCCGTCAAATCCAAAACTGCAACCTTGTTGATTTCATAATCTGAAATATTTTTTGACAAGGCCTCGACAAGGTTTTCCATTTTCTCTTTGTAATAACTAGAGTCCGATTGCGTTCGAAACATTTTGGACCAATAGTCCGAAGGTCCAAGTTTTACCTCACAAGCGGTTAAAAATAACAAAAGGAAAACCAAGTACATCATTTTCATAGCATTCATAACATTCAATCCCAGTCAATCTTAATGAAAGTTAAAGTCTTTCAAAGTAATAAGCAATTCTGGTGCCATACTGTAAAATCATTAGAATCAGATAAATACCTTTAGTTTTTAGGCTATATTTACAACTTTTACACCAGAATCATTGAATATTTTCATATATATCCTAATTTTTAAAAAAAATGCGCTCCAAATCGTCAAAAAATTGAACAATGTGATTTCATAGTGTGTTCTTCTTGAATCATCCAAAGGGAAAAAAGTCTCCGATTCAAAATATATTTTGCTGAAAGCCGCTTTCTATTTTTATAAAATATTTATCATAAAAAGCATCCGATAATTTATCCGCCAAAAAATACCATTCGATTAGCTATAAAATCTAGATTAGATAAACATTAATAGTTAAAATTTAAAAAAGCAAAACGCTTGCTTTTTGAGTTACTTACAAAATTTTTTTCTTGCCAAGCCATTGGGATTTAAATTATCATGGTAAATCTTATAAGTGATTCATTATTCAAACACTGTTTACAAAAATGATTATAAGGCGAACCTGCGAGATTCTCTAAAAGAAAAGATTCAGTTTTTCCCGCTAGTTCGTATTTGCAACTAAATCGTGTCATCTCTTAATAGTTTAGGAGAGTATCTAAAATTCAAAGTATCTATTTAAAGTGTTTTAGTCACGAACGGTCCTTCGTAGAATAAGGCCCAAAAGTTGCCCTAGGGTAAATTAAGAAATTTATAGAAACGTCCTTTAAGTATTTCCGTAAACTAATAATGCTGAACCCTGAGCAAATTAAAATAATAAAGAATCAGGCTGAAATTCTGGATGGACAGTTTTCTCTCTGCGTAGAAAAAATAACATCCGTTCCTGTTATAGAGCCCAAAGGCAATACTCCTGAACAGGAGAGGGCGCGCCTGATCTCCGTTATCAATGAGCAAAAGCCAAAACTCATTGGTGTGCTAAAACTCGTGGAACAAACTCTAGCCAAACCCGGCTTGAGTTCCAAGATGGAACTGAACCACCTCAATGATCTGGGTCAGTTGTTCACGAATATGAAGCAAGTCATAGCCCAGATTGTAGAAGAGCAATACGAAGCCAAGCTGGATATGTACCGCCAGGAAATTTTCAAATCGATCGATATCATTCTCGACCCGATCGATATGTTGATACCCTCGATTCGCTATGAGCTCGTACACTTGGAAAAATTTTATTCCCGCCCCTCCAATTCAGAAATTTCTCTTCTTCCCGAAATCCGCAGTATTGTTGAAAAGGTCGAAGATCGAGAAATCACAATCAGGCAATTCCTCAATGGTTACATCGACGACAAAGAAACCATACGCGGCTATAACGAATTAAGAACGCTCAATGGGCAGTTTTCCAGCTTCCAGTTTTACGAAAATTCTCCCGAAGCTTACTGGCCAATCAACACAAAGTACCAACAAATTTGCAAAACTATCGAACCTCTGTTGAATGAGAGAAAATCCGAACCGGATTTACAAAAGTTTTTACACCGCGTTCGTGATAAAGATTTTTCAATCATTAAGATGAACGATATTTTCAAGACCCATGAATTTTTAAAACAACTGGTCAAAAAAACTGGCAAACGGTATTGCTACAGAAAAGCAGTAAAAAGTATTTGCGCTATGCTGATCGACTTTGAAAAATTCCAAAAAGAACTCATCGTATATAATGATGACAAAATCGATAACTTGGAAACCACCCTGTACGCCCAATCGACCAACGAAGCAGAAAAAAGTCGCCTGAAGACAATTCTTCAAGAAACCAGGGAATGCATTGCAGACAGACAAATTTCCTTTGCAAGACTGGAAATGATTTTCAAGAAACTCGAATCGAAAAATTTTAATATCATCGTTAAAGAAAAAGAGGAGGATGATATAACCATCACTATCACCCCTCATCACGAAAGAAAATTCGGACGAGATATTCTTGAACGTATCAACCTCATCATTCAAGAAATTGACTTCTGGTATCCTGACGATACAAAAGAAAACCTTTTTAAAAATCTTTCAAAAGTAACAAAGAAAATTCAAAACGACGAGCCCATTGATAAAAATGAGTTTCTGACTTTGATGAAAAAATACGATAAAGAGATCGAAACCAATATTCGAAAATCTTATCCAGAAAAAGCCCGCGAACTGAACAACGTATTGATGACCTTTCAGAAAACATTCGGCGGCAAGCTAGACAGACAGCGTCTGGAACGGCGATTGGAGAACAAGGAGATATGGGATTTTATACATCCTCTACTCAAGAGCGTCTCCAGTAACCTGTCCATACTCTCTTCGGGGAGTGCCTCTCTAAAAAAGAACGTCAACAAATTTTCTTTTTTGAAATCGGCCTCTGAAGAACTCAATCAATTATTGTATGACCTTGCAATGCAAACTTTTATATTGTTTGATGGTGTAGAAGGGAAAACCATTACCAATATGACCGACATACTCTCCACCTATAATAAATTTCATGATATCAACGCCTTGTGGGGTGCCTTCTCTTATTACGTAAGAAAAAATGCATTGCCCAATGTTGCCGTCAATGAAAGCGTCATTCTGCAAATGTCACAAAATCAAAATTGCAAAGCCTATTTGGAAAAAATGTTTTCCAGTTCTTAATCCCTACGCGCAGTCAGCGGTACCCCCCACAACTCACTCCTCATAAATCCACTGACGATTGTCAGGCCAAACCTGCACCAATTTTTTTTAGAGCCGCTTTCAGGTGTTCGTCCACTGCCTGAGCACTTATTTTCATAACTCCCGCCGCCCGATTTTTTTTCAAGCCACCATAAAATACCAGGCTTACGGCAATCAATTGCTTGTCGGTCAATTGAAATCCTTCCAGGTCCACTCGCACTTTTTTTAGATAATCGTATTTTTCGCGTGGAAAATATTCTCCACCCCAACGCTCATCCCTGCATCCACTTTGAATATATTCTAATTGGTTCGGTGCAAAGTACCTCATGTTCCGATCTTCCACCAAACCCATACTCGATGAAAATGAATCGCCCCATTTGCCAGCTTCTTTGAGTTCCATTTTTAATTTCCTTTCCATCTTTCTTGCAGATATTTTTTGAATTGTTCTTCATCGGAATTCATAAAATACGAGAACCATTCTGGTGGATGAGCCTCATCCAGATCAGACTTCAAAATTCCCGGAAGCGAGTCGGCTATCCCATCGACAGGAAATCCGTTGATATACTCCTGCTCGGGTCCACGACGGACACTCCAATATTCTCGCGATATTTTGAAATGGAACCAAAGCACCTCCAGTGAAGCCTGTTTTTTGTAATAAAAATTGCCGCAATACAAACAATGCCCTCCAATTTCATCGGTGACCATGCTGAGGCCGCCACATCCGCGCGTCAACCTTTCCCCCGTTTCCATAACGCGATTGACAATGGGGCATCGATTGAATACACGCGAACGCCTTTGATTCAATTTCCGAACTCTGAGTTTTTTCATAAGGTACAACCGGGAATCCCTTCATTAGTTTCGTGAATTTCTATCCATCGTACGATCGTTGTCATTCAGTTCGCCGTAAGTATGTGCTCACAAAAACCATGCAATGCTGTCGGGTCCTTGACCGAGGTGTAATGCGCCACCAATATGTTGTCCAGGTAACCCGCTTCTTTCATTTTCGATAAACCTTCCAGTAAAATTTTTAGATTGGAAGGAGTCAAAGCTTCCGCTTCAATACAAAGAGCCCTCAGCGTACGACCCTTCTTCCGAACCCGTGCCAAACGCGCAACCAGTGTTGCCAGAAAGGGAACGATGAATAATACAAAGTGTCCCGAATTGATCGTGAAAAAAGGAATGAGTTTTTCTTCACAGTTCCAACCCATCACCAATTCCCGACCGCGCAAATCCACCGCAAATTTCAATCGATCGTCCAGCAAACGCAAAGCATCGCCGACATCCTTCTCCAGTCCTAAAGCGGCAGAAACCGCAATGTCCCGACTCAACCCACCCGGGCCAGCCAAGGACTCAAGCCTTTGGAGAACTTCCAATTCATTTTCTGACAACTTTTTTTTGGCACTCAGCTCCATCAGACTTCGCCTTTGTCCCTCTTCGCGCAGGATCGACTCCAAACTTTCCTCGTGGCTCTTTTTTTCTTTCAGAAGCCGTTCTCTTCTCTCCTCCAGCTCTTTCTCCGGCTCAGATTTTTCTTCCTCAATCGGGAAATTTTTTTCCAGTTCAAACAACTCCTTTCGGTAGGCGTTCGACATCCCTGTCAAACGTGACTCTTCTCTTTGAATAGAAGAACGCTTCTCTTTCAATTCTTCCAACTGGATTTTGAGACTTTCGTTCCAGGTCTTCGCCGAGTTCAACCGCTCCGCCACAGCATTTTTTTTCAAAGCCTGAGCTTCCTTCTGCTGTTGAAGTTCATCAATCCATTCCTGAACCTCACGCAAACGTGAATCGAGCTCTTTCAATTCTGCACGCAAAGCAATTCGGTGAGGTTCCATATTTGTATCGCAGACAATAGATTCCGCTACCGGGCATCGAATGAGGGCCGAATCCACAGCCTCGGATTTCTCCTTTTTCAATAGTGCCAGATTCGAAATTTTCTCCCCCTCCAACTTTGCCAACTTTAAATTCTCGCAAAGATGATCGTATTCCTCTCCGACCTCTTCCAATTCCTTCTCGATAGGAAGGACATCCACCAAGGCCCCGGTCAATTCCGCGACCCTTCCATCAAAATCATCATTGGCAGAAGGAATTTGCCCTGCAAGACGAGAGATTTCCTCTCTCAACCAGTCTTTACGCCCCTCACGCTCCCTTGCCGACTGATGTTCGACCTTCACCCTCTCCAGAGAAATGCATACTTTCTCTATCTCCTCTGCCAAACGCCGAACCTCATTGCGTTCCGTATCAGCAGACCCTAAAGCATTCTGAGTATTGTCCTTTTTCATGCAGGCAATCGCAGAGCTCTGTTCGCGAATGGCACCCTTACGCTCTGCAATGACCGATTTTAAAAATTTTTGGATCGACTTCAGATTTTCTTCTCCCGATGCCGACTCCGACCAAACCTGCCAGCAAGCAGTGAGAACTTTTTCAATGATCTTCCATGAGTCTGTTTCCTGCCCCTTAAAGGCCTCCTCCAAAACACGCGTCATTGCAGACAATGGCCTTGAGGATTTCGGATCGAACAATTCCTCCGAGCCTTTGATATCGAAGGGAGCTAATAGATGAGCAACCAGACCCGCTCCCAAATATTTTTCCGTCAACTTTGCCAGGAAGACCAAATGCACCCACTCCCGAGTCATCGCCCAGGATTCAGGAGAGTTTGAAATGATCCACTGAAGTTTCTTCGGGCCATTCAAATTCAAAAATTCATTCGGATCAAAGCCTATAGAAGCCGCACCGATGTTCTGCCGAATCCAGTGGTTGCCTTCCTCGTACTTCAAAGAAATACGGTCGATCCAAATCGGACGCTTCTCGCCCTGCTTTCCATCCCGGCAAAACTTTCGTTTGAAAAAAACCGACCGATTCCCATCGTCATACTCAGCACCTACAGACATTTCATCCATAGAAGTGAATTTCATAATATCGTCCAAATTTTTTGCCCGACCCGGCAGTTCCCCCAAAACCGCAAGTTTGAACGATTCCAGAACCGCCGACTTGCCAACACCATTGACATTATCCGAAGTGAACAAATCCAGACCCGTTAACTGAATGTCTCGCCATTGATCCTTGAATCCCTCAATTTTTAATTGCTTGATCATAAACCTTCCCCTATTCTTAAAATTAACAAGGAACGGAAGCCCCCGGTTTGGATTTGCCACATCAGGCCTGAAGTGATTTCGGCCATCCATCCCCACTGCTCCGTTGATACCATTTGATTTTGTTCATGAGACCGATCCCATACGCCCTCGACCCCTATGCCTTTTGACAACAACAAGCCATTCAAAAGAATTAACACTGCTGTCTTTTTCCGAATAACAATATCGGACACTTTTCTCATCATGTCAACCAAAAAGCGAAAATATAGCGAAAATATAAAAGGGGAATCATTGCCTTGAACGAAGACGAACCTATTCTTGCCAGAATTGAGTATTTGAAGGGAAAGCAGTCGCTGGCAGATTTTTGCAAAGATTACGATTTGAATTATCCTGCCATGCAAAAATCCACCAGTCGGCGCAGAGCACCTGGTTCCGCAACTTTGGTAAAAATTGCCGAGCATTCCAAAGTCAATCTGCAATGGCTTGTCGCCGGGGAACTCCCTAAAACAGATCTTCAAAAAACGGTCTTAAAAAATATTTTGTTTTTCAGGAGGAACAAGGGTTGGAGCCGCGAAGAACTCGCCGCGAAAATAGGGTTGAGCACACCCGTCTATGACTTGATCGAAAAGGGGGAATGGCCTGCTACAACAGCAGAAATTGAGGCTCTCGCTAAGGCCCTCGATATTTTGCCGCACTACTTTTTCATCGTCGAGCAACACCACGCTCCGGTGCCCGAGATCAAAGTATTCAAAACCTCAAGTTCGCGCAAGGAACCCAAAATTTCTGCCGAGGACTATGTCTCCATCCCACTCACCGAATCGTTCATTGCCGCCGGCCAGCCCATCATTCAGGAAGACAATATTGAAGACTATGTCCTGCTTCATATACGAGCCGCTGGCAAACGCAATAACCTGGTCGCCAGCCGGGTCGAGGGTCAATCCATGGAACCCATGTTGCACTCGGGCGATATCGTTGTGATCGATCGCGATGACAAAAGCATCCAGAAAAACAAAATTTTCGCCATCTACTATCAGGACGGATTGACCGCAAAATATTTAGAAGTCCATAAGGAATTGCTCATCCTGCGCCCTATTAATCCTATTTCCGAAGTACAGATCATCAATCTGGCAGAAGAACCCGACCCCATCGTCGGCAGAATCATAGGAGCCTGGAAGGAACTGTAGATCACTCTAAGTTCCAGTTTCAAAACTTTTCATTCACTTTCATTGCAACACACTGTATAATAAGGTTATGACTGATTCTATGAACATTCTTCTTGCAGACGATACACCAATGAACCGTTCCCTCGGCGTGAAACTCCTGACTCGGCGCGGTCACAAGGTGACGGAAGCTGAAGACGGACTTCAAGCATTCGAGGCTTACAAGGCAGAGGTCTTTGATGTCATTTTGATGGACGTACAAATGCCTGTCATGGGTGGCATTGAATCCACAAAAAACATCCGCGCATTTGAAAGCGAACATCCTGAAAAAAAGCCCATCCCCATCATTGCCCTGACAGCCAATAATTCCGAAGAAGACAAGCAACTCTATCTCGCATCAGGTATGAACGCAGTGATAACCAAACCCTTCAGTATCAAAACCATCGTGCAGGATATCAAAGACGTTATCGATTCCTACGATAAGTAAACCGACACACCATCTTACCCGCACGCACTGATTTTTCTCTTTTCATCAAACCCCTACTTGTAAAATTCGTGAATCCACTTTGAGATTCCCGCAAAAAAACCAGAGCCAGCAAACCACTTGAACGCCAGCCCTGTCGTTTTGATCGTCGTCACATCGCCCACCAGTCCATTGCGCCCATCTTTGCCATACAATGTCGCACTGTGGCCTTGAAGGTTGTCAGTGATTGGTTCCAGCTTATCGCTGATATGTTCCTTGATCGATTTCACATGACGCTCCAAAACCGCGTCCAATTCATCCCTGGAAATAGTCATCTTCTACCCTTTCATTGTTTAAACCACAGGAGCTGGCCAATGCCCATCGTCCAGATAATCGGCAGGCAAGCTCAGCTCAAGCCCGTCTGATGCGGCGCGAACCGACTTAACCCAATCCCACGCGCTTTGAATTGCGGCCACTTCTGTTTGCTCGTTCGCCGTCCAGCTACCCGCATCGGCGCGTATTTTATTCAACTCGACCATTCTCGCAGTCATATTGGCCTGTTTCCATTCCGGGAAATTATCGAGAATACGCCGACGCGCTTCGGCCTTTACCATATCGGTCGTGACAATGACAGGATCGACCGGGTCGGGGGTATTGCCCGCCGCAATCCAGGCATCGAATTTGATACGATGACGGTTCCTCATGTCACTTGGGATCACTCTCCCTGTTCCAATCTCAATAACATCATCACTGCTAGTTAATTTATAATCAGACATTTCTTTTTTCCTTTTTAAAGTTCTGCGTCAGCGGTCCAATGCCACCAGATAAAGTCAGAGGGGTCCCATGTCCTGTTGTGATAGAAACTAAAACCTGTTTCTCCTATATCCTCTAGCGAGGGCGCGACATCAAGTGTATTAGCAACCCACAATTTTCCTGCCAGGCCGGTTCCCGTTGAGTATGTGGTGACCGTCGGAACCACCCTTTTCCTCGTTTTAAATTGAGAGGAGTGACGAAAATATCCAGTCAGGCTATGTGCGGCAACACTCTCTTTTCCCAGGTTCGTTACTGTCCCCGGGGAGGTATCACGATTGTATGATTTCTCGTAATAAGACTGGCAAAACCACAATTCCAACCCATCGTCACGATACTCAAAAGCAGTCGCAACACTGCCTTCTTCTAATTGCATTTCTGCAATCTCAATCCAGTCATCGGCCCCTGCTGTCCCAGTCGGCGTGTAGGACAAGATAATTCCGAGTTGTGTCGCACTTGAGGGAACCGTTCCAGAAACTTGAAAAATTTGGAAGTCCGTAGTGGTCGCGGCAAGCCCCGTTGCAAGTTCATTGTGTCCTGTGAAATTTACGCCTCCAAGTCCCTCATCAGTTCCCGTACCATTTACGATCTTGAAAGAAACGTCGCCACCTGAATAGTTCGCGCCCTTACGAAGTTTCAGCGAAAGCGTTACACTTTGCCCCGCCAAGTGCCGACTGTTGCTCGATTTCAAGGCACTCGATAAGCACAGTGCGTCGGTAGTGCTATTACCGCTGTCGCGTTGCAGTCGAGCAACGTATTCGCTGCGAACAATCCCACTGCTGGACTGGCGTGACAAGGTTGCGCCTAAAGCAAACGCTGACCGATACATTTCAAAACGATCTGCCGAGTACAATCCGGCCGCTATTGCGGCAAAGCTGGTCCCACGTTGCCATATATCAAAAGCCCCGTTGACGATTAGATTGCGAAAGCGCAGAGCCAGGCGGGAATCGATCAGATCGCAGAGGGCCGCGTAATCGACATCCCAATTGTTCTTCCCCGCCTGCGGTTTGGTGATATTAAAATTGGTTGTGTATGTGTCTGTCATATTTTTTAAACCTCTAAATAAAATTCAAAGTCAAAATCCGGCGAGCCGCCGGGGGCTTACAAAATTAAAAATTGATTGCCGCGCTGACGCTCGCAATGACGGCAAAATATAAATTCAAAAACAGAGATTCTTAACTTCGTTCAGAATGACGGTCATATTTTTTCTACGCCGCCGAATCCGGTCACGCCAAATTCGCTCAAACCAAAACCCGACGGGTCACCAAAATCGAAACCAAAACCTGTAAAACCAAATCCGTCTTTTGGCATATACAAACCACGCATCGCGCGCGCGGTGATGGGGATAGAATCCATCCGACCCTCCTTGCCCGATCCAAAGACACGGCCCACGCCGAGTACCACGCAAAGCAGGTTGTCCAAATCATGCGATGGCGGATTCATGCGAATGATATCGCCTCGTTCCAAAGCCATGTAGGGCAAGAACAAATCGAAGTCGTAGACATCCAACGGCTCGGCGTATTCCTCCAGATAAAATTCTGCAAGGTCGCCAGCCATCGCCTGATCGCGCAGCCAGTCGAATTGGAATCGGCTCCCGTCCTCGCGTTTTTCATATCGCAAAATCGAATCGGCATCGCTGACAGATTCAATGGCGGAATAAGGTTCGCTCTCGCCACCGCTCCAGTTTTTCTGATATTTCAAATCGATGGCATTGACAATATTGCGCGAAGCCCCGCGCTGAGTTTTGAATATCAAACGTGAATTGTCATCCAGACGCAGATCGTCGGGATGAATCGCCTTATCGTAGGTCGTGCCCAAGTCCACGCGGTTGAGCGGACGTATCAGAATTTTAGCTTTGCCCAAATCCCAGTAAAATGAGGATCGGCAAGAACGCCCCCATTCCTTCCATAAATCCCGCCATGATTTTTGACCCTGGACGATCCCGGCAAACTTATATCCACTCGCTTGCGCCGCATAAAACGAACCCGCACTGGTGAAGGACGCTCCGTCGATTTCAGATACCGTTTTTTGAAGGCCCTTCAAAACAGACCACTTATAAATATGATCTGGCCTTTCGATCAAAGCCAATGGCGTACCCGTAATCGTCCCACTCGCATCATCAATCACTCCGTTCACATCGGCACTGACTTCATCGGTGAAACTCACACGCCTTCTTGCGTATTCGATCTCAAAAGCCGTGTGGATGATGAATGCCGTCCGACCATCCGCAGAGCCGTTGTACTTCACATGAATCTCTTTATCCTTGAACCAGCCCCAATCGCCATTGACGTAGCTCGTGATATCGAAATGCTTCACCACCGTCTTGGTGGCTTTCTCACTGCTTGTATTGAGGGCCGGGTTGCCAGTGGTTTGAGCCAGTGATCCGGTATTGCTTGTGCTGATGCCCGTTGACTGTGTTCCCACATCTTCGACCGGGGTCATCGTGATGATCCGCACCGCCGAGCGCACGGTGATATCGGTCGCCGTGGTGGTTGCATTGGTGCTCAAATAAACCGTCGTTCCAGTGAAACTGTTCATGGTCCCGTAGGGCGTATAAACACTGGGGCTACCTGTGAGCGGATTGGTGAAATATTTATGAGTATTGGCTCCCGGGGACGTGCCGATATGCCCATCCAGAGTACCTGTTGTGGTTGACCAACCCGTTGGTCCCACAATATTGAAATTGTATTCGCCCGTATCTATTGTTCCCGCTGGCAAAGACGGGAAAGTGATCGCATGGCTCGTGCCACTGCCCAAATTAAATGAGTTCTCTGGATCTATCCCGCCCACTGCTAATTGTGTAAAGGTTGTTTTTTGCGGTAAGGCATGCTCGTGTTGCGGGTCGGTGACAGGAAAATCAAGCGTACCGATCAAAGTGTCATGGGTGATATCCACATCGCCCGTCACCACCGCCAGATCATCAACGGAAGGGGGAGGAAGTGTGCCCAGCTCGCCGATCCCCGGTATCTCTACAGTCAAGGAATCGGACGACAACTTTTCTTCCATGAAATGCTCCACACGCACCAAAGCACTTGCGATCTCACCCACATTCGCAAGATCATCCGTCTGTTTCAAAGCAAGCGGGGTCGCTCCCTGACTGAGCTTGGCGTAGGTCGCCGGACTGTTTGGAATGAAGGCATTGCCCGGATCGGTCGCGTTATTTGCCGAGGCGACTGCGTCCATTTGAGCCTGCAAAAACTTGGTGTCGATGGAATCTGTTTTCTTCGGCTTGTCAGGAAAAACAACTTCCCCGTTCACAAGATCGACGGTGTAATCGCCACTATCCACCAAGTGACCGCCCGCCCTGACCGCGCCAATACTTTGGATCGGATAAACAGGATCGCTCAACAAATACCGATGCCCCGTCACCTTCTCCAGCACCACATCGTCGGCGTAATGAAATTCATTGATGCCCGTGCAACCCAGAAACTGTGTGGCATTCTTGCTTGTGTAAGCGATCTCATCATCGTTGATGATGATGCTACCCGCATCCGCAAACCCCGAAGTATCCGCTACGTCCACAAGCGATCCTCCACTCAATACCACAGACTTCACCCGCGTCTCCTGCGTCTTGCGAAGTGGGATAGCAGGTGCCATGGGGACTTTGCCAAATACAATGGGCTTCATCCTGCCGACAGACGCTTCCGGTGCCAGAGGATAGACATCATGATTTACCAAGGCACCAAGTTTTTGCTCACCATAAATCGTTGCGACATCGACAATGCTAAAGGAGCAAGAACTCTCATCAAAAGTGATTGGGTCCGCCGGGCGACCGATGAACATAGGGGTCAAGTCTTCTGATATCATTCCTTCATTTTCGAACCACTGATAAACAGTTGCCAGACCTGCCTCCGGCCTGTATTCACGGAAGATATGAGAGAATGATTTAGAAGGCGAAAATAAGTCTGTCCGATGATTGAGGACTGACACTGTCACCTTGCCGTTGGACCCAGATTCACCACTCGAAGCATCCACCAGTTGTTCCAGCATCCCCTGAGATTCAATCAAATGAAACCAGGTCCTGCCATCAATGACAATCCCCGGCTTGTCACTCAAAAACAAACTCAATGCAGGCGCACCCAAAGGTTGGGCGGGCCACTCCAGTTTTATCAAGGCGATAGGTATCTTGGAAGCCGAAGCCATGACCATTGCATTGGTCAAACTAAAATCAGATCGCATAATATTTTTTCTGTTTGGATTTATAGAAAGAAGAAAAATCTTTGGCGGGAGGTCCTGAACCTGCAAGCTTTTTTGACCGAATAACCTGCGTGCATGAACGGGCTGTAATCAGATGCGGTCTGCTCCATTTTTTCAGATAGATTTATTTTCGGGAGCAGAGGCCAGACTTTTCCTGCTTCGACGTTTTACGACTTTTGAATTTTTTGTAACTTCTTGCGCCCATTTTTCTTGCAGAAATATTTGGGCTAATGCCTCTGTCAAATCTCGCGGCACTGAGTACACACTTCCCTCTTTGTAGGAGCGAACGTCTATACCATCCGGTGCCGCATTCTGATTTTGTAACATGATAATTTTCAACATAGTTCCATTCCTGATGATCTGATTATTTATAAGTGAACGATTTTCCCAATCGTTTCATCCCACGCAAACCGCGCTTGCTAGCTTTGCTACTCCATGGCCTGCGTTCCCAGATTGATCAAGTCCACCTTGTCTCCCGTGTCCATTGAGTCCTGGCTGATTTTTTGTAAAATTGTTTCTCTGCAACGTCGATTGACAATCTTGACCAGGGCCTGCAAATAATCTGGACGTTTTTTCAAGTCCCGATAAAAATCAGATCGGATAGGAACAGACTTCGTAAACGCCGTTGCCCCCGACGATCTATGCATGACACGAACAGGAATCTGGATATGAGTTCCCGACTCCGTAATGTCCTCTCCCTCAAATGAGCAATCAAAATCAGCAGGCACCGCCCGCTTCCAATCAATCATAAAATTCTCCCAGTCTATGAATTTCAAATCAGTTCTTACTAAATTGTTGATCTCTCCAAACTCACACTTCTTTCCGCAATTGAATCGATGCCGAATACTTCCCCTGCACCACATGCTGAAAATTGAAGGCATTCATCCAGCGCACCGATTCCAGTTCTCCCGAAGGATTTTCATACTCAAAAGCATGAAACGATTTTTTCACTGCCGTGAAAAATGCCAATGCCGAATCCCTGTCTGCAACAGACATGCGAACGAAATTCAGCTCGAAGGTCTTCATCTGTTGACCCTTCTCCTGAACATAAAGCGCGCCGCCTGCCGTTTCCCCACTTAGCTGATAGGGATAATCCACTGTCTCCTGCAATGGGAAAACAGGTTGTGTCGAAGGAACCCACTGCGAAGTCGGTTCTGCCTTGCTCGGGTAATAAAATCCAACCGCCATGTTTGATCTCCCTGTTTATGGTTAAGCGAGGTAGGAAGATTGCTTGTTCTGAATTTTCACAATCACGGAGCCATAGGTCGCATCTTCCAGAACTTGAAAACGCCCGTTCACCGTCACGATTGAGCCATCCAAATCTTTCTTCGCTTCCCGATACACCGCCTTGGGAAAAATGAGATCGACTTCGTATTTTAAATTGCCCGAACCACCAGCAATCACAGCACCCTGGATCGGAATATTCAGCACGTATTCTGCTCCCGATGTCAGTCCTGTTTTATGCGCATCGTCTGCCATTTCAAACACGGCTGACAATTCCTGTTTCCAGCGCTCTCCACGTTCGGCGCGGGTCACATAACCACTGTTGTCCCCCATCTCGTACAAAGTCGTCGGCTCGGCATTGATGGAATAATCAAAACTTTTCAATGCTCCCTTGAATGATGTCGGGCCAGAACCCACCGCCAGGTCTCCACCTGCAACGGAACCACTGAGTGCGCCACCACGCGTGAATTCCACATCGCCATAGCGCAAATACGATTCCGCAACAGCCGATGGTTTGGAAACAGCACTGGCAAGCTCTTTTCCCATGCCGCCGAATTCCGCTTCCAGTTGCAGGAACTGACCGCGCTCTCCAGAAATTTTTACCGACTTGCCAAACACGCCCGGGAACTGTTTCTGTGCGACCCCATCGTATTCCACAAGTGTCACCGACTTCATAACAGCGTCTGTTAGATCCCGCTCTATGTAATGACGATAAACATCGGGATCGTTCACATTGTCCGGTTGATCGGTGCTCACCTTACCCATCACCAATCCAAAAAATATTGCCAGGTTATGCGGCATTGCCCGTTGCTTGTGATTGCCATCCAATTTCCAATTCAAGGTTGCATGCTCTGTCGCTTCGACAAAACCCGTCACCTCTTTTTCGTCGTTCTGTGTCTCATTGGCTTCAATGTCTGTCGGGGAACCTTCAAAATTGAGGGCTGTCGTCACCGTCGCAGGGCTTCCATAGACAGATTCTTTAGCGGTCGAAAAGGCTCGCCAGCCAGTGGATATACGTTTGGTGCTCATAAAAAATATCTCCTTAAATGGATGCGAATGATTTCGCACTGATAATTTTTGGGGGGGATTGTAAAACCGGGATGATCCAATGAGGAACTGTCTTTGCAGGAACTAGACGACTGAAGGAATTTAGAAACTTGCAGTCAGTTCAACCACCGCCGTGCTAGTCGATACAAAATAATAGAACTCGCCTTTTTTGAATTGCTCATGCCTTGTTGAGACCTGGCGCACAAAAGCATCGAGTCCCAAGTCCTGCGTGGAACTCCTTTGCTTCTCTAATAGCGATTCAATATTTTTGACAATCGTGTAATGCGCGTCCAGGCCTTCCTGAGCAGAGCGATGCCTGCTCACAGCAACGACTTCGACCTTGACCGCATCTATCTGCTCGTTGGTCGCCCCCAAAGAAGATTCCTTGGGGTCGGAATTGGGAACGATTGCAATCGCCGGTAAATCGAGTTCTCCATAAAACAAAGCGTCTCGATTGTCTTGTATTGAAAAGCCACGCTTATTCGTTTCAATTTTTTTGATGTTTGCCGTGTTCCCCAAATAAGCGTCGGCATTGAACGTTGTCTTTATGGCCGATGCCAACTGCGTGTAATCTGTCATGCGAATACCTCCTCTTTTACAAATCATGCGTATGCACTAAGCCCGATTCTCATTCAAAATTTTTCTTGAATCTTTCCTTTAAAATGCGCTCTGTATCCAAAACTGCTTCCTCAACCGAATCACCCAGAACGCGGAACCCTTTCCTGCTTCGATTGCCCTGGGGAATTTTGAAAGAAACATTTTTTTTATTATTTCGAGCAGATTTCTTCCGCGAATGTCCAAACTCAATCGCGCCCGAATAAGGCACATCGCTCGAAAGTTCGGCGATATAAAAACCCGATTTTTGTTGAGTCGAGCCTTTTATCGATCGGTAATATTTTCCACTCACATTGTTTGGCTTGCGTGTGGGATCGAGTACCCTCACTTTCGCTCTGCGCTCGGCTTCAGCTATCAGTCCCTGCGCTGTATCCTCAATCGTAGCGTCGATCTTTCGGTTGAGACTTTTGAATAGAGCTTTGAGTAAAACATAATTTTTTACAGAGATTTTCAAAATGATCCGACCTTTCACAAGCGCATGAGTTGATAGGGTTTCCAGAGTGTCAAAGTCTGTGGTGGTATTTCACCCCGGTGCAAATCTGCAAGACCCGGTGTTGATTCATCCGACTCAAATAATTTTGTTTTTCCAGAGAACAAGACCTTCATCCACAACAGTATTCCCTCTCGCAGAGCCGGCGGTACCGCTCCCACACTGCCATAACCCGCAATGAATTCGATCTCCACCGCATTTGCCAAACGCAAGCCACCCGCAGGCCAGCTATGCCCTTCTTGCAAAACAATGCGACCCGGCGAGCTCACGGTATCAACAAAATAGGAACTGGCAGGAAACACCGCGCCCGTCCCTACTGCGTCGTAGGTCTTGATATGTGTGACCGATTGCAGGGGAGGACGCGGGATTTCAATTTGGCGTGCATAACAACTTTTTGTGATCGGCAAGGAGTCCAGCCAGAAGGTCCAACTTTGATCGACAAAAGATCGACCCGTCCACAACTCGGCCCGTTCTGTCAAAGCCAACACCAGTGATGCGATTTCAGCATCGTTTTGAGAATCCGCGATACGTAGATAATCCTTGGCCTCAGCCAAAGTCACTGCTCCTGTAGCAGGAGCAGATTTCAATTTGAGTGACATGATTTTTTCCGAATGGGTAGGTGGATGAAAAATGGGGAGATAAAATTTTTGTACTGAGCCAATGACAAAAGAAATCTTAATGATCTCTTTTCAATCTAAAAAACGCTTTCATCAATATGTTGCTCGATTCTTTTCAAGTGGAAATAAAGTTCGCGGGCCAAATCCTCGGGTCGCTTGTTATTCCCGCTGATTTCTACGTTGAATTTATCTATATTGATGGTTCGTCCGCTTGCCCCCCGCCGATACTGCTCAGCCACGTCCGAAGGCAGTACCGCTTCGCCCTTGTGCAGACTGGCGGGAAAATTGTCGTAGGGAATAAAGTCCGCACCCTTCGCCAGTTTTGATACCGGACCACCCGACCCGGCAGGACCCGGAAGACCTTTACTGGATTTGTTACTGCTTTCAGCCTGCTCTGAAACAGATTGACCCAAACCGCCTGTCTCCTCTTGCAGAAGTGAAAAACCATCGCCGAGCAAACTGCCCGCTACACTGCCGGACTGGCGAATTTTTACTTCCTGAAAAACCGGTTTGGAAAAAATTTTATTTATTTCCGCTCTCAAGTCGGCGGATTCCTTTAGCAACTTGTCACCGTCTTTCAAACGAACGCTAAAATCCATCGCTTCGACCGAAGCCTGTTCATTTTTCAGAGCCTGAAGGGTGACCAGAGATTCATTATTCCTGGCAACGATATTTTGCTCTACCTCCAGACCGCTCCTTTTTTTAGTGAGGATCTCCTCGCGAATGTTTTTTTCCGCTTCAAGATTCGCTTGCTTCTTTTTTTGAGTTTCTTCCTGCTTTTTTTCTTCAGTGAAAAAACCTTTGGCCTTCTCTTGCATGTCCTCATACCACTGCGTTTGAGAGAGCAAACACCCCATCGTAGTCAGCCCCAAACCAACGGGCGTTGCCGAAGCTAATCCAGGGAGAACAAATTTATCCGCATTAGCGAGACCAGCTCCAGCCATCCTCTGAGCGGAGAATTTTTCAACTACACCACCCAGATTTTTTGAATCTTTCCCAAAAAAACCCGCTATCCCAGCTAAACTACCGCCCGCACCTAACCATTTTAAAGCAGTATCCAGAACCGTTTTCTCACTGCCTGAATCATTGGATACTTTTGGTATCTGAAAGAGCCCGTTTTCTTCAAGAGCCTTTGACATATCCAGATATTTTTTTTTGAATTCTGCCAATGCTTTGCTGGATTCTTTAGAGAATTTATCTTCAAATTCTACCCTTATCCTGGCCGTTGCCATTCCGGAAATCGACATAGTATACTCCTTGATATGAAGATATGAATACGTTTGCTTTATAGAAATTATTGGAGAAAAGATGGCTCTTATTGAATGCTACGGATGCAAAAAGAAAATCAGTGACTCTGCGGAGAACTGCCCGCATTGCCGATTTTTCAAACCCATCGGGGACTCCATTGCCACCTGCGCGGAATGCCATAAGGAAATCCACAGCGATTCCGAGGAATGCTACAACTGCGGATCGAACGATCCCTTTGGCGAAAAAGCCAAAAATCCCGTTTTGTATCGTTTTAGAGATCTGATTATCTTTGGGCCTGGTATTGCTCTTTCCTTTTATTTTGCATTTAAGGGTGAAAAGTGGAGCGGAAATTCTGGTCTTTACCTTGGGACTGTAGTGGGTTTGTTTATTGGTTCAGCCTTGGGCGGCTTAATCTTCAATCTTTTGAAAGACGGGCGATCCAAATAGCCTGCCTCTTCATTCTCTAATAATAGAAATTATAAATGGCCTTCATTGAATGCTACGGTTGTAAAAAGCAAGTCAGCGACTCTGCGAAGAACTATTTTTCAAACCCATCGGCGACTCCATTGCCACCTGCTCGGAATGCCATAAGGAAATCCACATAGATTGAGGGCATCACCTATCCTGGAATGATGTTTGTGTTTGGTGCAACTGCCGGATATGTTATAAGTCGTATAACCATTGGTTTTATTAAAGGCATGCCGAACAAACAGCCTGTGTCTTTCCAGCTTCTCGACTGCGGGCAGTCACGGGGGCCTGCCCGCACATGAACTTTGTTCACTTGTTTTTCTGAAACGTTCCAGTATGGAAAGACCCGACCATTGAAGGGGCGATAAATCGTTTTTGTCGAAAGGATAAGCAATGCTTTTCCATTGATAGATTCGTTCCAGATTTGCAACCCAGTCCTTGAAGGCTGGGCTGTACTGTTTTAGTTTGTTGCGCGCCGGGTGATTTTCTATATTCCACTCCGGGTCTTCACATTCCAACTCGACCCTTTGAAGAAAATTTTTGTACTCTACCTCCAGCCCCGCCGCATCGTCCTGTAGGTAGGCGATCAGTTTTTTAGCTGGCGATTCTCCAGCAATCCCTGTCCCCTGAGTAACTCAATTCCCGCTCTCAGTTTGAAAAGTGGATCGATGAACGATTTCCAATCAGGAACCTCTGGACTCAGATCCTTTTCCTCTCCGCTTTGCGGGTCCGAATAGGTCACCTTTTCATCTTTGCCTTCCGCATCGGTCGCCGAGATTCCAACCAGAAGTTCGTTGATGAAATCTATATGGGCTGACTCTTCTCGATTTTCTACATCGTTTTCTGTAACCGTCTGCCGCGAATTCAAAAAGGCGTTGAATTCTTCTGTTGTGTAACGCCTTGTCTTGAGCACGATTTTGTAGTCACCTATGGGAATCTTGAATTCCTGGAAATTGGGACTGATATTGAATGGCATCACTCTCTCCTTTACGAAAATTAGGGTCAAATCTTGTTTTAATATAATTTAAAATGTGGAGGAGGAAAAATTCGCCTCCTCCACATGAAAATATTTTCTTTATGCCACAGGTGCAAGGTGCGGGATGCTACGGATCATCATGGCACAAAGTGCGCCGCCAGAGGTCGCTGACGATACGGTGACTACCGGGCGCAGATAGCGTTTCTCACCTTTGTAGCCCACGCGCTGGATGGAGTTGGCGGTCATGGAAACGAGACTGCCCTCCATATCGGCAGAGGCCACATCGCTCCAGGTCGCATCGTCTTCCGACTCTTGCAATTTCGGGACGTAGGTTCCATCGGTCAAGGTTCCGGCTGTGAACACTGCAATCGCTCCGTCGAATCCCAGTAGATCGACACTGGCTCCGTTTTCCGCCTGATTGGTGGAATAAATCGCCGGTGCCAGACTCTTCGAAGCGGATAAATTATTTTTTGCATCTTTCATATTTTGGACTCCATGTATTTTTTAAAATGTTAAATAAATTCTTCACTGCTTCAAAAAGACAGGCAGTGAAGAATTCTGTTTCAATCAAGTCGAGACAGCAATCGCGGGATCAGCCCGTCATTGTCATGCGGCTGTCTTTTGGAGTACGAACGCTTCGAAGTTGAGAACATCTCCTCCGGTTCGCTTCGTCGTGTAGAACATGACGAAAGGTTTTGCGCTGAAGGGATCGCGCAAGATGCGCACGCCCGTTCGATCGACTGCCGTATAGGCTTGCTTCCAATCACCGAATGCTACGGAGAGGGAATTGGATGCGACGTTGGGCATGTCTTCCATGCGTTCGATGGGACGGCCCATGAGCGTTTGCGGTTCGCCTGCTTGCAGGCCCGGTTGCCAAAGGTATTGACCGTTGGAGTCTTTCAATTTGGAGACGGCTTCCACGGAACTGCGTGACAGTAGCCAGCTGGCATTGTCTGCATAAGGACTTTTCAGTGCGTAATACACCGAGCGCAATCCATCTGCGGTCAGGGCCGAGGCGGAACCGGAATTGATTTGTTGTACCTGGCCGGGATTGCTCGTACCAGCCGGGTACGTGAGGATACCGCGCGGCTTGCCAATGCCGTCTCCGCTGATGAATGCTGTGTTCTCCATTCGTGAAATTTTATCGGCGATCTTGTTGGCCAGCCAATTCTCAACGTCGATTCGTGCGTCGTCGAGCAATGTCTGTGTGGCTTTTGGCTGAGCGTACAATTCGTGTACCGGGATGCGCCGCACGCCGATATCGGGTGTCGCCGTTTCCGGGCGCGTCGCCTGCTCTGCGGTCCAACCTGCGGATGCTTCATTGACATCTTCAGGAACTTCCAGCGCGTCTCCCGAAATGGTTTCCACCGCTATCAGTTTGCGCATCGCTGATGTTTCAAAAACTTTCTGCACAACTTGATCGGACATGGCAGAAGCTACCCAGTAGCCGCCATTGGGATCGCTGTCGGAGGAGAGTAGTTTGACTTCTTGCGGGCTGAGTGCGCCTTCACCTTTGCGAATGTATTGGAGCATTGCCTTGCGCTGTGAACTGCGCTCGGGATCGACCGACACATCATTTGTGAATTCCATGCCCGGTCGATTGAGTGCGGTGTGGAGCTTTTCCACCCTTCCCTTCATGTCGTTCAAATTCTGAATCTCTGCGCTGATGCGCTCCACCTGTTTCTCCAGGAGCGGATCGACGTGTCCTTTTTCCTCCAGTTCTTTGAGGCGTTGGTCGTTTTTGTTTTTGTGCTCGAGGAACGCGCGGTTGACTTCCTCGACCAATTGTTTCACTTCGTTCATTGAATTCTCCTTGAGTTAAAATTCGTCCGCAGTGTTTTTTCAGGACGTTAATTGTTCGATCAAATGGTTCAGGGACCGTTTCAGCGGTTCCAAATCCTCGGCACCGTATTCCGAATCGACCGCGTGGATCTTCGCCGGCGCGGATTGAAGGAAGGGAGTGAGGGTTTCACAGGCGCGATCTGCCTGGCTTTCGGGCAGTCCCAATTCACGCGATAAAAATTGATGAAGCGAGTCACGGCGCCCTTTCACACCCGTCACTTGTGCCGACGGGTTCATTGGAAAGGTGACGATGCTGTATTCCAGCAACTGTATTTCCTTGAGTCTGCGAATGTTCGGATCTTTTTTGTCCAACTCCTCGCGTATAACGCGGAAGCCTATCGAAAGTCCCATCCGCGCCCCCATCTCCAGTGCCTGCTTCATCAGTGCGTGTTTCTCGCGTGCGCCCTGCACTTGCAAATTGAGTTTTCCCTGCACGAGCAATCCGCGTCCGTCTTCCATCGCAGACACGTTCCATCCGATCTGTTTTTGGGGATCGTGATGGTCCAGTAAAGGAACCTTGCCTTGATTGTCATTGAGCGTTTTTTTGAAGGCACCGCGTTCGATGATGTCGCCACCCAAATCAATGTTCCCAAACACGGCGGCGTAGCCGGAGAAACTGCCTTCGGTGCTGACCGAGTCCATTTTGAATGGGAACGATTTGATATCCTGTTCGTGGTTGCCGGATGGATATTTTCTATTTTTCATTTGTGTGATCTTCCTTTTTTTTCTTTGTCCTGGAAAAAGTTAACGAGTCGCCATCGGAGAGTTCTCCATAACCCACCATGCGACGCTTTTCATTGACGGTTAAGAAATCCGACTGGTTGGCTCGATTCCAGAGACTCTCCTGGTCTTCCGCTAAGGCGGGTATCGAGTCGCGGTCGTATTCCAGCGTCCATTCCGGCCCGTAGCGGGGACTCAACCACTGGTTCAAACCATCCCGCAATCGACTCAGCACCGGGCAGACCACTTCGCTGTACAAAGCTTTGCGCGCTTCTTTGCGGTTTTGATAGGTCGCTTCCTGAAGTCCGACCAACTCCGGCGGTACGTTGAACACCTGCGCGATCTGTGCCGCGCTGAGTCTCAATCCTTCGATCCAATCCATGTCTTTGGGAGAAACACCCAACTCTTTCCAGTCCAGATCCTGTTCCAGCAAAAGCGGCTCACGAGCATGACGAACGCCTTGCAACTGCTCGCGCATTTCATCCCGCAAACGCCGAAATTGTTCGTCGCTCAACCTTTGCCGGGAAACCAGTGCGCCAGAAGGGACGGCTGAGTTTTGCAGGAGCGAGGCGTTCCAGCGATCGCCTTGATTCAACTTGTCAATCGCGAGTGAGGCAACTTGCACTGGCGAAAGCCCGTACCAGTCGTCCAATGGGTTGAACAGTTTCAAGTGCAGAATTTGCCGGGCCGAGAACTTTTGCTTTCTGCCACCGACTTCGTATTCATAACCGCCGATACGATGAATGGGGTGTGGGATGATCCGCACTCTGTCGGGGCGCAGGACATAAAGTTCCCGGGGAGGCGAAGTCTTGTCCTGACCTGTACCGCTATCAACAGACTCCATATAAATATTGCCCGAGAGATACAGGTAGGAAATGGCACTTTCAAACAACTCGAATCGTCCCTGAAAAGGATTGGGCTTGCGCAACAGTTCCAGTGCGGGGTGATCGCTCACACGCTCTCTTTCTCCTGAAGCGGACTTTCGGTACATCCCCCACTCGACCCCTGCGCAGGCTTCGGCTATTTCCCGGATACAGGCGAAGACCACGGTGTTGCCGGAGTAGCCCTCCTCTGCCAATGCTTTGTACTTGGTTCTCGGAACCGGATTTGAACCCAGGGGAAGGACCATTGTTATGGCGCGTGTCGTTGCACTCGCTTTGTTTAGAAACCAGGGAAAAATTTTCATGGCAATTTCATTTTGGAATGAGAGTAAAAAAACGGGGTTAACAAAAATGCAGAAATGCTGGAATGGGATACGCTTAATATTTGATTTTGATATGAGCCCCGGTTCCGCCATGCCTTTAACGAAACCGGGACCCTGCGCCGACTCAAGCATCGAGTCGGGTTTCTCCCCGGAGGCAAGGGAGTTTTGTTGAGTCGCTCTGCTACTTACTTAGAGAACGCGACGGATGCGGGGTTGGATGCTTTGCGCGTGGGCCAGACTGAATACCATTTCAAGCGCGTCGGGTCCGTCATCGTGATCGGCTTTGGGGAAATACTTCAATTGATTCAGCAGACTTATCTGCTTGCGCCGGAAGCGTATGAAGCCGTTCTTTATATGGGGTTGAAGTTTTGAGATGCGAAGGGTTTTGTCGGTGTGCGGACGCGTGCCTTCTATGGGCAGGTACAATCCACGTTTGGCTCCTTCTCGTGTCACATGTTCTTTGAACAATTCCTGAAATTGAACTTCCTCGATGACAACCCGGTCGAGTCGATACATTTGATGCCATACGAACAGGTCTTCCATGATGCCATCGGGATGCCGCTTCTGAATGTCTGCTTCGAGAATATCCAGGACTCCGTTTTTTCGGACAATGGCGATGACTATCGCTGATGGATCGGCCTTGCTGGAAGCTCCGCCCATGGAGGGGTCAACTGCGGCGATGATTGTTTCATCGGATGATATTTCCAGCCCCCCTTTCACAGACAGGTTTTCATCGTTCCAATACTGAAACCATTCGTCATTGAACAATCGTTCGGAGGGATGGATCGGCTCGTTCTGTTTTTCGGAATCGAAATAGGCCGGTCCGTCGGCAAGCCTTATTTTCATCAGGTAATAATAGGGTTCCCCTTCAGGCCATAGTTCCTGGGTTCCTTTCAGCATTTCGCGTTTGTTTTTTTTAAAAAATGCGTCGGCTGTTTCTTCTCCGTCTTTAATGAAGATGTTTTCCCAACGTTCCCATAAGGGCGAAGCGGACCATTTGATGACAGCCTGCCATTTTTTTCCGCGCCAGCCTGGCTGATTCAGTAAGCGAGCGAGCAAAGAGTCGTAATGCAATAAGGTGCCGATCACAATATAAACGGAGTAACGTCCGCCGATTTTCATGACGGCCTTGAAAAACCAGGCGCGGTCTTTTTCCCTTTGCTCCGGCGAGTCGATGTTCTCATCGTCCTCAAGGTCGTCGCAGATGATGAGATCGGGCCGCCTTGCGCCGTGTCTTGCGCCGCGCAGACGTTTGCGCTTGCCCCAGCATTTTATTTTCACACCGGACTGGGTGATGATTTGCCCGGCCTGCCACGTGCGTCCTCTGGTGCATGCGTCGGGAAAGTCTTCCCGTAATCGTTCGTTGGCTTCCAGCTCGGCCTTGATGGATTCTAAAAATTCTTCGGCCTGTTCGGTGGTGTCAGAAAGCACACCGATAAACCGGCGCCTTTTTCCGACGACACACCAGAGGGGCAATATCAGAGTGCTGAGTGTGGACTTGGCGTTGCCACGCGGTGCGGCTCTCACTTCGCGTGCGCCCTGCCCGGTTTTTTCGGACAGTAAAATGATGGATTGGTAGCTTGCGTACAACTCCCGGTGCATGACGGAGGGTTTCTCCGTTATATGATGGGGAAAATAGGTTCGTGCAAAATAGAAAAGATCGGTCAGGGCTTTTTCTTTGCGCTTTTCTTTTTCTTCGGCACTCGATTCACCGAAGGCCCCGACGGAAGATTCGATGACGGCTCGGATGCTTGCGTTTCCGCTAGCCAATTTGCTTCTCCCTGTAGTCGCCATTTTTCTTTCGCTTTCTCTTCTATTATTTCCAGATGACGTCCCACTGCCTCGGCGGATTGCGTTTCGCCTTTTTCATTGAGCACAAGGACAACGCTCATCAAAGCGTCGATCAGAATTTTTTCGGGGTCGATGGAGCGGGCCTGCAATACGGTTTTATAGACTTCAAGAATCTTTGCGGCATACAGGCAATTCACTCGATGGGCTTGCAGATCGTCGGGCGAACTGCGGATGATTTCGCGAATGTCTTCGCGAGCGAGATCGAGCTCTTCATGCAACCCGGCTAGCCCATTGTTGAAGGAGGAGGTTTTCATTTCAGACTCTGTTTCAATTGCGCAGGGAACCAATGATTATTTGAAAATGGCAGGAATGAAAAAGGGGACGCGGCTCCCACAACCACGTCCCCTTTAGACGATGGGAATCTCCACCCATCGCCAACATCATTTTTTATCCTTTGTAAGAAACGCGATGTGGTTTTAAAGACAACAGAAAAAATTATTAAGAAAAATCCAAGCGATGCAAACAGGACCATTTTTCGTCGAAACAATAATAAGGGCGGGAAGCGAGGGATTTCTCCCTCGCTCGTCCAGGTAGGAAAAATCCACTGCGCATCGTGGATTGGTAAGATCGGGCAGTGCGAGCCGGGTCCGTAGCAAAAACGAATCTGGCCCACTGTTGATTGAAAAAATTGAATCCGGACCTCATATGAAATCTCTTGAAAACATTAGTCCAATGCCTGCATCGGCTCTCCAGGCTTCCTACCCTTTAGCAGAATCATCAAGGTAGTAATTCGCTAAAATATTAAAATATAAAGATTTATCTGTTTAAAAAAACAAGGAAGGGGCTATCTTTTCCAACAAGGGGTGAATTTATTTTGAGTTGGCTGAATCTTCAAAAAAGAGGCATTTGTAATTTCAGGGTTTACGTTAAAAAAGAGATGAGGGCATCTTTTCGAGTTGATTTTTCAGCAAGGGTTTTATAGTATCCACATCAACTCCCACCCAACATTCAGCTGTCAGGTAACCTAAATGAAGTCCCAAGAAGCACTCTGGAACAGTTGTCTCGATTACGTAAAAACCAAGATCCATTTCGATAACTTTTCTACCTGGTTTGCCCCTACAAAGGCCCGCGGGTGGGACAATGAGGTCTTGATTATTGAAGTTCCGAACTATTTTTATAAAAAGTGCCTCGAAGACAATTATTCTGAGTTGATCCAGTCGGCTCTAAAAGAAGTTTTGGGTAAGAGTGTGGTCCTGAAATACGTTTTGGAAGGCCAGTTCGAAGAAGAATTGAGTACCAAACCCGAAGTTGTCAAACAAACACCTGCCGAAGCAAAATCTTTTCCCGTTGAATTGAAAGAAAAAAGGGACAATTTGGTCCCCTCCGCCGATGGGAAATTCACATTTTCCAATTTCGTCGTGGGTTCCAGCAATCAATTTGCCCATGCGGCGGCCCAGGCTGTGGCCAAAAATCCTGCCATGGCTTACAATCCCTTGTTCATATATAGCGGCGTTGGTTTGGGGAAAACCCATTTGTTACAAGCCATTGGCGGTGCAATACTTCAGCAAAATCCAACGGCTCGGGTCCAGTATCTAACGGCTGAAGAATTTACAGTGGATTTGATCGAATCTTTGCGCAACGACCGTATGCCGGCGTTTCGTTCCAAATACCGACCTCTGGATGTGTTGCTGGTGGACGATATTCAATTCATTGCGGGTAAGGAAAGGACACAGGAAGAGTTCTTTTTCACTTTCAATGCTTTGTACGAGTCGCACAAGCAGGTTGTGCTTTCGAGCGATCGTTATCCGAAGGATATGCATGATATTGAAGAGCGGTTGCGCTCCCGGTTCGAGTCGGGATTGATCACTGACATCAAGCTCCCTGATGTTGAAACCAAGGTAGCTATTTTAGAACGTAAGGCTGAGTTTCATAAAAAAATCATTCCACATGATGTGAATTTGTTCATCGCAAACAATATCAAGACCAACATCAGAGAATTGGAAGGTCTGTTATTGAGGATCATCGCTTACGCTTCTTTCACACACAAAGAAATCAAACTGGAACTGGCAAAGGAAGTCTTGAAGGATTTCACCTACGATAAGAACCGTCAGTTCACCGTTCCAAAGATTCTTAAAAAAGTAGCTTCGCATTTTCATCTCAAAGTAGCGGACCTTAAATCCAAGAAACGCTCTCGCAATATTTCTCTACCACGCCAAATAGCCATGTACCTTTCTCGAGAATACACGCCCACATCACTTCCAGAGATAGGAAAACAGTTTGGCGGTAAAGATCACACCACCGTGCTTTACTCCTACCGACAGATCACAAATTTGATCAAAGAAAACAATGAAATATCTCATTCTATCGAAACTATTATCAAACAAATAGAACGTGGATAAACTGTAGAAAAGCTGTATAAAAAATGTGAATAAAACCTTCAAAATTAAGGTATAATGGAATCCACATTAAGTAGTACCCATCCATACCGCTTTACTAACAGATTTTTAAACACGATCACTGTTAGACTATTCATTATAATTCAATGATTTATAGAATTTTTGCACAGTGCTAACAAGCCCTACTGTTTCTACTGGGTTTTATTTACTATTTTCTCAATTAAACTAACTGTTAATGGACTCTGCAAAGCAAGACCCGATTTACGATTCTGGAAATATCAAAATATTAGAAGGCCTCGAAGCTGTTCGGAAACGTCCTGCCATGTACATTGGTGGAACGGGCGCGAGTGGTCTGCATCATCTCGTTTTTGAGTTAGTCGATAATAGTATTGACGAAACGATTGCAGGCTATTGTGATGCCATCCGTGTTGTCATCCATTTAGACAACAGCGTTACGGTGAGTGATAACGGACGCGGAATTCCTGTGGACATTCATTCTGATAAAGGCATTTCTGCGGCTGAAGTGGTGATGACGATCCTTCATGCCGGCGGAAAGTTTGAGAAAAGTGCTTATCAGGTCTCAGCGGGATTGCATGGGGTGGGTGTTTCTGTTGTGAATGCTTTGTCGGAGACTTTGCAACTCGAAATCCGACGTGAAGGCAATGTCTATGTTCAAAAATACAAGATAGGCAAACCTGAGACGCCTCTGGAGAAGATAGGTAAAACGGACGCTACCGGGACAAAGATTATTTTTAAGCCCGATACCACTATTTTTGAAGAACTGAACTATCGTTATGAAATTCTCGCTAATAGATTGCGAGAGCTGTCCTTTTTGAACAAGGGCGTTAAAATTAATTTGAAGGACGAGAGAGACGGCAAGAACGATGAGTTCTTTTTCGAAGGCGGGATCGTATCGTTTATAGATCGTTTGAATAAAAATAAGAAAAGCGTTCACGATGAGCCTCTGCATATCGAGCTCAAACGTGAGGATTGCCATTTGGACTTGGCGATGCAGTACAACGATGGTTATACAGAAGAGGTCTTCACCTACGTTAATAATGTCAATACACGCGATGGTGGAACTCATTTGAGCGGTTATAGAGCGGCTTTAACGCGTACTATCAACAGTTATGCAACGCAAAATAACATGCTTAAAAATGCCGGAGTGACTCTCTCTGGAGATGATGTGAGGGAAGGTCTGGTTGCGGTGCTCAGTATCAAAATCCCTGAACCTCAATTTGAGGGGCAAACCAAGGGCAAGCTGGGAAATACGGATGTTAAGGGAATCGTTGAGCAGATCGTTAACGATAAATTGGGACAGATTTTTGAGGAGAACCCAGCCCTTGCCAAGGCGATCACAGGTAAAGCCATTGCCGCGGCTCAGGCCCGCGAAGCCGCAAAAAAAGCAAAAGATTTAGTTAGAAGAAAGAATGCGCTTGAAATAAGTGCCCTTCCTGGAAAACTTGCGGATTGTGCTGAGAAAGATCCGGCATTATCAGAACTTTATATCGTAGAGGGAGATTCCGCTGGAGGCTCGGCCAAGCAAGGTCGAAATCGTTCTTTTCAAGCCATCCTACCTATCAAGGGAAAGATTCTGAACGTTGAAAAAGCGCGTTACGACAAAATGATAGGCAACGACGAGATACGAACTCTTATCACAGCTCTGGGAACAGGCATTGGGAAAGACGCGACTGTAGAAAAAGTTCGTTACCATAAAATCATCATCATGACCGATGCCGACGTGGACGGAGCGCATATCCGTACCCTTCTTCTCACTTTCTTTTTCAGACAAATGCCGGAATTGATCAAACGGGGCTACCTGTATATTGCCCAGCCACCATTGTATAAGGTCAAAAAAGGCAAAAGTGAAGAATACATCAAGAATGAAAAAGGCCTCTTCACCTATTTGATAGACAAATGTGCTGAAAATATGGAAGTGAGTCATTCTGTTGAAGCGGGTGATGACGTTGTTTATAAAGAAAAGTCACTGGTAGAAGTGATCAATAATTTGATTCGTTTTCAGGAATGTTTTGATCAGGTCGTAAAAAATAACATCCCTGGTGCTTTGTTGAATAGCTTGATCAAAGTGAGAATGGAACGCAGGGATTTTGAATCTCTCGAAGGGGTGCTTTCTGCGGTGGTTCAAATAGCAGAGGGTCAGATCGATGAGCACGGTCGTGAAAAATATAAATTCAATCAAGAAGGTGGATTGAATTTGCCCATCGAATTTGTTGGTTTTGATAGAGAAGAACTGGCTAATAATCCGGTTTTAAAGAGTCACAATATTGAATTGGATGAGGATGAATTGAGAGCCAAAACGACGCATGGCGAAAAGAGCATCAGTCTCAATTCAGATATAAAAAGTTTGTCTATCAAAATTGAATTCAGTAAAGAAAATCAGCTTTATAAATTCTTTATTATGGGAATGACCCAAGGTCGGGAATTCGATATCAAGATCAATGTGGGATTTTTTGAATCTGTCATCATGCAAAAGATTCACGAAATGTACAAACCTGTGGCTTTAATGGATCATCCTCCTTTTGTATTGAACAACAATGGGGAAACCTTGCGATTGAAGAACAAGCGCGAATTGTTGAATGCCATATTAGAAAGTTCCAAAAAAGGTTTGTATATCCAACGATACAAAGGTCTGGGTGAAATGAATCCCGAACAACTGTGGGAGACAACCATGAATCCGGATCAAAGAATTTTGTTACAAGTGCAAGCCAACGATCAAGTTGCATCTGAGGTTCTGTTCACTACCTTGATGGGCGAAGCTGTTGAGCCTCGGCGAAATTTTATTCAAAACAACGCTTTGGCAGCTAAAAATATTGATATATAGGTCGGCCTCGCCGACAGGAGACAGGGAGCAATAAACGAGCTTCATCGGTTTTGAAAATAGTTTTTTCCGCTCCACTTAAAATTAAGGTTTGCGACGGTTTTTAGTAGAAGAAAAATAAAGGGATAAAGAAAGAATGTCATCTATAGAACCCATCAATATTGATGAGGAAATGAAAACCTCCTATCTTGATTACGCTATGAGCGTGATCATTGGGAGAGCCTTGCCGGATGTACGAGATGGATTGAAACCTGTCCATCGCCGCGTGTTATTTGCCATGCACGAAGTGAGCAATCTGTACAACAGACCTTATAAAAAATCTGCTCGCATCGTCGGTGACGTGATCGGTAAATACCATCCGCATGGAGACACCGCTGTTTACGATACGATCGTTCGTCTGGCTCAGGATTTTTCACAACGTTATCCTATCGTAGATGGTCAGGGAAACTTTGGTTCTATCGACGGCGACTCTGCCGCCGCCATGAGATACACCGAAATACGCATGGCGGAGATCACCCAGGAATTATTGCGTGATCTCGAAAAAGACACTGTTCGCTGGGCGACCAACTACGATGAATCTCTCGAAGAACCGGTTGTTCTACCTGCGGTGTTCCCGCAATTACTGGTCAACGGTTCCTCAGGAATTGCTGTCGGGATGGCGACCAATATCCCGCCGCACAATCTTGCTGAAATTTTAACAGCCGCTATACATGTGATCGATAATCCCGACTGCAGTATAGAAGAGTTGATCGATATCGTTCCAGGCCCTGATTTCCCGACCAAAGGAATCATCTACGGCTCCAGTGGAATACGTTCCGCTTATCGCACAGGACGCGGGATCATCAAAATCCGAGGCCGGGTCGAAATTGAAACTTATAAAAACGGAGAGCGCGAGCGTCTCATCATCCGCGAATTGCCTTATCAGGTGAACAAGGCACGCATGGTTGAAAAAATCGCCGCTCTCGTGCGTGAGAAAAAGCTCGAAGGTATTTCTGATTTACGCGACGAGTCCGATCGCGAAGGCGTGCGAGTGGTCATGGAGTTGAAGAAGGGGACCATCGCCGATGTCGTCATCAATACTCTTTATAAAAATACGCAGTTGCAGGAGACCTTTGGTGTCATCCTGCTTGCTCTTGTCAATCAGCAGCCACAGGTATTGAACCTAAAGGAAATTTTACACACCTTTATTTTGTTCCGCAAAGAAGTCGTTACCTTGCGAACAGAGTTCGACCTGAGAAAAGCACGCGAAAGAGAACATATCTTCGAAGGCTTGAAAGTCGCCATCGACAATATGGACGAGGTCGTAAAGCTGATCCGCAGTGCAGAAAATCCAAACGCGGCTAAAGATGGTTTGATGGAAAGTTTTCAACTTTCTGAAATTCAGGCGAAAGCCATCCTTGAGATGCGTTTGCAAAGACTCACAGGATTGGAGCGCCAAAAAATCATCGACGAATTGGCGATGATTGTTGAGAAAATCAAAGAGTGCGAGAATATCCTTTCCCACGACGAAGTGAAGTTGCAAATAATTCGCGACGAGTTCAATGTCATCAAGGAAAAGTACGGAGACGAACGACGCACAGAAATCGTTGAAGGCGATCTTGAAGACATCGATATAGAGGATATGATCGCAGAACAAGATGTTGTGGTCAGCTATTCCCGAAGCGGTTATATCAAGCGTCAGGACATGGACAATTACAAGTCCCAGAGGCGAGGCGGCAAGGGCATCAAAGGTATGGACTTGCGCGACGAAGATGTGGTTGAAAAATTATTCGTGGCATCGACTCACAGTTATCTGCTCATCTTCACCAATATAGGCAAGGTCCATTGGTTGAAGGTATTTCATATTCCAGAAGTCACCCGTATTTCAAAAGGCAAAGCGATTGCTAATTTGCTGGACCTGAAGCCGGGCGAAAATATTGCCAGCATCCTCGACGTTCGAGAGTTTCGCGAAGACCAATTCGTTGTGTCCGTCACCGAAAGAGGCTTTGTTAAGAAGACCGCGCTCATGGCTTATAGCAAGCCACGGCAGGGAGGCATCATCGGCTTGACGATTGAAGACGACGATCGCGTTATAGCGGCGGAATTGTGCGAGAGCGGCAGAGATATTTTATTAGCGACCCGGAACGGAAGTTCGATCCGGTTTTCAGAAGAAGAAGCGCGGGCAATGGGTCGAACGGCAAGAGGTGTGCGTGGTATCCGCCTCAAAGGCGACGACAAAGTCGTGGGCGTTGAAGTGGTCGAGCCTGGAAATGAGTTGTTGACGGTCACCGAAAACGGTTACGGAAAACGCACTTCTCTGGAAGAGTATCGAGTTCAAGGTCGTGGTGGGTCGGGCATAATCACCATCAAGTGCAATGACAAAATAGGTTCCGTCGTTGCTGTCCATCAGGTCACCGAGACCGATCAATTGCTTGCTATCACCACACTCGGTAACATCGTTCGAATGAACGTGAAGGAAATTTCTATCATTGGAAGAAACACTCAAGGCGTGCGTTTGGTGGCTTTGAATGAAGGCAACCGAGTTGTTAGTGTCGAAAAACTTGTTGAAAGTGAAGATGCTGATGAGGTCGACGGTGAGGTAGAGGTCGATGAAAATGATGTTGAAAACGGATGATTGATTGATTCTCGTTCTATGGAAAATCCTCATCCCGCTTGTTCGCGGCCCCGTTTAAGAGCAATCCTTTGCTCTATTATTTTGCTGTTCACCCTGTCCTGTCAGGATGAACGTGCAGAAGATTTGATCCAGAAAGCCAATCAGGAATGGATCAAAGGTCAAAACAGTTCCTCCATAGAATTATTCAAGTCGGTGTTGAAACAAAATCCTTCAGGGCGTTTTGCCGAAGAAGCATTGTTCCGACTGGGGGAGATTCACCACCTCAGCTTAGACGACAACATCAAAGCCGTTGGTTATTTCATGGAATTGATTGAGCTGAACCCGAAAGGTGAATTTGCCATCGACGCTCAAAAATCCATTGCCGACCTGCTGGAATATGATTTCAAAAATTACGAACAAGCCATCATTGAAAATCAGCGCCTGATAAATATTTACACAGATGTCGCGAAAAAAGCCGAGCGACAGTTTCGTATCGCGTCCATTTATTATAAGATGCATAATTATGAGCAGGCTCTTGCAGAGCATGAAGTCCTGCTGGAACAATTTTCACCGAGCCCTACCAGCGATGAGTCAGACTTCAAAATCCTAGAGATTTTGTACGGACTGGGGAGATGCTCAGAAGTAGAAGAGCGCTACAATCACATCCTTGAAAAAAACTCAGCCAGTAAATTCAAACCAGAGATGGAATTTGTCCTTGCCTCTTGTATCGAAGAAAGAGGCGATTTACAAAAAGCGTTTGATAAATTCAAAGAACTTGAAGACAATTACCCTTATCCAGCCTTAATACAAATGAAGTTGGATGGAATTAAAAAAAGAATCAAAAAGAAAAAATAATGCTCGATATAAAACTCATTCGCGAAGATACCGATAAAGTAGCCGAAGCTTTGAAGCGCAGGGGAACTGACTTTTTAAGCGATCTTAAAAAACTGGATGCACTGGATAACGAACGCAGAAATTCCTTGCAACATTCAGAAAATCTAAAAAACAGGAAGAAAAAACTCTCCGCCGAAGTCGGCCGCTTGAAAAAAGAAGGCGCAGATGCCGAGAGCCAGATGGAGGAAGTAAAATCCATCAATTTGGAAATCGTAGAATGGGACGCAAAGGTTGCCGAATCTGAAATACAGATCAGGGAAATTCTTTTACACATTCCCAATATTCCAGACCCCTCTATTCCCGACGGTTTGGATGAATCAGGCAACGAGGAACTGCGTGTCATTGGTGAAAGGCCGGCATTCGATTTTGAGCCAAAAAATCATGTAGAGCTAGCCGAAGGATTGGATATGCTCGACTTAAAGCGCGCCGCAAAGATAGCAGGCTCGCGATTCGCTGTTTACAAAAATGACGGCGCACGATTGTTGCGCGCACTCATCAACTTCATGCTGGATGTGCAGTGCGACGAAAATGGATATCAGGAATTGTATCCCCCTTTCCTCGTCAATAAAGAAAGCATGACGGCGACAGGACAACTGCCAAAATTTGAAGAAGATCTTTTTGTCATGCGGGACGATGATTTGTACCTCATCCCCACCGCAGAGGTACCGGTCACCAATTACCATCGCAACGAGACCCTTGCCGATGGAGATCTTCCTATTAAATACACAGCTTACACCCCTTGTTTTCGACGCGAAGCCGGGTCCTACGGCAAGGACACCCAGGGCTTGATTCGTCAACATCAGTTCGACAAAGTTGAACTGGTCAAATTTGTCGAACCAGAAAATGCGGATACCGAGCTGGAACTATTGGTCGCCGATGCCGAGTCTATTTTAAAGAAGCTGGGACTGCATTACCGTGTGGTCGTTTTGTGTGCAGGGGATATTGGATTTTCTGCCACCAAGACCTACGATCTGGAAGTGTGGCTACCGGCACAGGGATGCTTTCGCGAGATATCCTCCTGTAGTAGTTTTGGTGATTATCAGTCCCGACGCGGGAATATTCGCTTCAAACGCAAAACAGGCAAGCCTGAATGGATTTGCACCTTGAACGGCTCCGGCCTCGCCGCCGGACGTCTCTTCGTCGCCTTGTTGGAAAATTACCAGCGCGCCGACGGAAGCGTTGCCATCCCCCCTGCCCTGCGCCCCTATTTAAAAAACCGGGAAGTATTTGAAATATAAGAAGAAAAACCAAACTATCCTCAAATTTTTAATTTGATGGTGGTTTAGCTGGCTAGAGGCCCCCTTCCCACAGGCTTTTCTGCCGAAGGACCCTCGACCGAGGGCAAAAAACACATAATAAAGCCATAAGTGATTGATTTTTTTAGTCTTTTTGATATAATGCGAGAATTCTAAACCAGCCCTCTTCATTTTTTGTTGCGTGGAGAGCTTTGTTTTTTAATTTTCCCTTTTTGAAGGAAAGCCGACGGATGAAAAAAGACCAAATCGCTATTTACCTGAACGAACATCCTGAATTTTTCAACGAATTCCCCGAGCTTTTGCATAAAATCAAAGGCATTGACGAAGAGGACCTTCCCATCGAGCCTCTCAATACCCTTAGCATTGCCGATCGCATCATAAAAAGAGTCCATGACGATAAAGCGCATTTGAAAAACAAGCTGGAATGGCTGGTTGAAGTGGCAGAGACAAATGAGAAAATCCACGGACATTTATACGAAATTGAGCGTTCCATATTGTCTACGGTCAATCTGGAAGAGATGATGGAGCAGTTGAAGTCCGAGATCACCAGTCGATTTGATATTGCTCTGGTACGAATTTGTCTGGCAGACGGTGCCGACCATTTCATGGAATACAAATTAAAAGAAAGTTACCCCAATGGCATCAATGGAACCCTGCGTTTTGTTTGCCGAAACGTTGTTGAGAATATTTTCTGCGATCAAAATAAACCCATCTTACGCGGCGAAGTGGTGGGCGACTCCAAACTATTCGACGGTCCAGGCGACCGGTTGATGATCCAATCCGAGGCACTCATTCCCATCACAGTGCGGGGCGACGTGGTTGGGCTGATCGGCTTGGGGAGTGCACGGAAAAATCATTTCCACGAAGGCTTGCGCACCGACTATCTGGAGCGGATGGCTGAGAAAATTGGCATGGCCATTGGCAACATCCTGTTGATAGAGCGCTTGCGGAAGCAACCCGTAACAGACAAGCAAACAGGCGTGTACAACTCCTCCATGCTTGAGCCAGCTTTGGAAAAAGAATTTGCACGCGCGCAGGAGAGCAAGCAGTCGCTTTCCTGCTTGAAAATACATATAGACTATTTTCTGAGCTTGTTGGAAAGCTTTGGCGAAGAAATGGGAGAAAAAATTCTGCAAGATTTTTCAAAAATACTTAGCGATGTTTGTGGGTCTTGTGCTACTATTTTTCGTATAGAGATAGGCGAATTTATTGTATTATTGCCTGATGCTGATGGGGATTCTGCCCAAAAATTTGCAGATAAGATACGCTCTGCACTCGGGCCACTGCGTTACCCCCATTTAAAAGGCTACGAATACCCAACCATCAGCGTGGGTATCTCAGTATATCCCGGAGTAGGTGTGGCCACCCCCAACGACCTGATTCAGCTCGCTGGCAAGGGACTGGCATCGGCACTGGAAGAAGGCGGTAATCGTTTGATTCTTGCCGCTACAGGTTGATTGGCGAATCTGCCGGGGCAAATTTTGCAAGTTTCCTGGAAATTGCTATAAATCGCATTAATTTTTACCCGTCTGCCGAAACGGGTATTTTTAGATCATATCTTTTTAAGAGATGATCTTTCGTTTAAAGGCATTGACTCATAAAATGATACGCATAGCAGGACCAGGCGACGCCGAATCCATACAAAATTTGATTCGTCTCTACTCAGAAGACGGGAAAATGCTGTACCGTCCTTTGAAAGAGATCGAAGACCATATCTCAACCTTTCTCGTTTACGAGTCGGGTGATGAGATCGTGGGTGCCTGTAGCTTGAAATCTGATGGAGATCGAAGTATCGAAATTCGATCCCTTGCCGTAGACCCCCGATATTACAGGCGTGGGATCGGGACCGCGCTGGTGCAGGAAGCCATTGAGCAGGCCGAAGCAGGTTTGGGCACCGGACAAGTCGAACAACAGATATTTGTGTTCACCTACGTGGTGGGTCTTTTTAAAAATCTTGGTTTCCAGATTGTGGAAAAGTCGACGCTCCCCGCGAAAGTATGGAACGACTGCAAAGATTGTCTGCATCGTGATAATTGCGATGAAACGGCAATGGTACGCCCTCTTGTCAAAAAGACCGTGGCGACTTTGGGTTATAGCATCGAACCAGCAATCACCGCAGAGCTCAGTTGAAAAAGATTCTTTAAGCTTTTTCCACTTCCTTTTAGATCCCCTGCCTTTATATTTCTCTGAAATCTCGTCAGTTACTTCAAATCGTTCCGTAGAATTGGAATTTTGATTTTTTTGTGCTAGCCTATTGATAGTAGACCTCGCTTACAAATAGGGAGCCAGTCATGTTGATCAATGGAATGTTTAATGCACTTTCGGGAATGAATGCGGCGACCAAACGCTTGCAAAATAGTGCCAATAACGTAGCCAATCTGCAAACTCCCGGGTTCAAAAAAAGCGATGTCGTCAGTGCCTCCCTAAAATCTGGCGGGACCAGTGTAACGGCAATCAGCCGTTCCAACACACCCGGCGGGTTGATCCCAACCTCCAATCCGCTTGACCTTGCCATCAGCGGCAACGGTTTTTTTCAAGTGCAATCCAATGGCGGCGGGACTAGTTTCACCCGGTCTGGTAGCTTCAAAGTTGGAGGCGACGGTCGCCTGACCACTGCAAACGGTGAAGCATTGATTCCAGAAATCAACGTTCCCGGTGACGCAACTCAGATAAACGTGGATTCACAGGGTCAGGTCAGTGCCAATGTCGGCGGCAACAACGAAGTCCTCGGTCAAATTCAGTTGGCCAATTTCAACAACTCCTCAGGCCTTAGCGCGCAAGGCGGCAACACCCTTGGCGAGTCTTCAGCTTCAGGTGCGCCTGTTGCGGGTGCTCCCGGCGATGGCGGATTCGGAAGCATTGTTTCAGGATTCCTGGAGTCTTCCAACGTTGATCTTGCCGAAGAAATCGTCGATCAAATGGTGTCCAAAGCCGCCTTCAAAGCCAACACCAAGATCATTCGTGCCACCGACGAAATGCTCGGTGCCCTCCTCGACATCAAAGCTTGATCCAAATTTAGCTTCTCTTGATGTGTATTTGACTGGAGTTTTCCCGCCCATTGAGTTAAAACCTACAGAAGCATAGATTTGCGGGCCAATGCTATTTTTGAATTTATTCATTCGAAGCTTTATTCAACGCGCCCTTTATAGATTCCCTTTTTTACTGTCTGTCTTATGAGCTTGATCGACCAAAATAACCTCAGTTACCTGGCAGAGGTGGAGCAGTTTTTCCTCGCCCTCAAAGGCGCAGGTCTTTCCCTCTCTGGAGTGGATTACGACCTGATCTCGAAATGGGAAGAGCGTGGAATTCCTGCGCGGCAATTGTGTCATGCCATTTCTACCGGCGTTGCTGAGTTCAAACAGAAACACGGCTCAGCCACCCAGGGTCTTTCCCTTTCACGCATCGAAGGATTCATTGAAGATGAAATTGGGAGGTCGACGCGATGAACGTTGTTCAGGCCGATCAGTCGTGCGAGCATTGCCACGGTAAAGGTGTTCGTCTTTCCATTTTAAAAAACAATTTGAAGGCTGATGTTTGTGGCTGTTTCAAATGTGAACTTTGCAATAACGAAGGCAGATTATTTCGCGAAGATGAACAAGGACGGTCTTTCATGGCCGATTGTGAATGCCAGACTTTACGCAAACGTGTCAACATGCTGACAGAAGCGGGCTTGCCGGGAAAATACGTTCGGGCGACGCTTGAAACCTATCAGCCTATGAACAATACGCAGAAAGTTGCTTTGTCGCGGACGAAAGATTTTTTATCGGATTTTAAAAACCGCCCCATGGATTTCATGGGAAGCTTGATTTATATGGGGAATCCCGGGACAGGCAAAACACATCTTTGCGTTGGGGTCGTCAAACATTTGGTCATGAAGCTCGGCATCCCTTGCAAGTTTGTAGATTTTTTCCATTTATTGTCTGACATTCGTCAGGGTTACTCCGAGGAGAAAGCGGAAAAGTCGATCATAGAACCTTTCGTGGAATCCAGGGTGCTAGTCATTGACGAATTGGGAAAAGGCAAAAAGGGAGAATGGGCACTGGATATGCTGGATCAGTTCATCTCCGCACGTTACAACGCTGGCAATAAGGTCACGCTCTACACGACCAATTACAAGAGCGAACTGCCCAAGCGCAAAAAATCTAAAATGGGGAACACTACTTTCGTGAACACGGCAGACGGGGAGTATCAGAAGTCTTATGAAAAGGAAACATTGGGAGAAGTTGTAGGAGAAAGGATTTTTTCGCGTTTGAGCGAAAACTCACAGTTTCTGGAATTGGAAGGAGACGACTTCAGAAAAATCATGATGGGCCGAACGTCGTAAATATTCTTCGCGCGACATCATCGTAAAGGTCATAGGGGGTCAAATCTTGAATTACTATTTATTTCAATGTTTGCCATAATTGCAGACGCGAGCGATCATCCAATAATAAGCTAAATATTTTTGGAAGGCTCGGCTTAGGGCAGGTCTGGCCTGTGTGTCCCGCCCGTTTGCTTTATAAATAAACCTGGTCTTTGAACAGGCGGCTGTACTCTGAATCCTTTTCGATCAATTCCTCATGGCTTCCGCTTTCGATCAAAACTCCGCCTTTGAGTACAAGGATGCGTGTGCAACCTTCGAGTGTGGAAAGCCGGTGGGCGATGATGAAGGTTGTTCTGCCTTTCATGAGAGTGTCCAGAGCGGTTTTTATTTTTGCTTCGGTCTGGGTATCCACTGAGGCGGTGGCCTCATCGAGTACGATGATGGGCGGATTTTTGAGGAAAACGCGCGCAATGGCGACGCGGTGTTTTTCGCCACCGGATAGCTTGATGCCGCGTTCGCCCACTTTGGTGTCGTAACCCTGCGGCAATTTCTGGATGAAATCATCCGCTCCTGCGGCTATTGCCGAGCGTTCGACATCCGCGCGATCGGCTTCGATGTTTCCGTATAAAATATTTTCGGCAATGGTCCCGTTGAATAGAAAAGGATCCTGGGAGACCAGTCCTATCTGCTCTCTGATATATGAAATTTTTAAATTCTCAACAGAATGTCCGTCCAGTTCGACTTGCCCGGAACCGGGGTCGTAAAATCGCAGAAGCAGTTTCACGAGTGTGGATTTTCCGCTTCCTGTATGGCCCGCGAGGGCGATCTGTTCTCCCGGCTGTACGTCGAAAGAAATATTTTGCAGTACGGGAACATCTGGAATGTATGAGAAGGATACGTCGCGGAAGACGATTCTTCCCTGACAATTCGTCGAAGGGAGATAAGCGTCGGGAGCGTCTTCAACCTGTGGCTTCTGGTCGATGATGTCGAACAAGCGTTCGCTGGAGGCGAGTGCATGTTGCAACATGTGGTTGACGGAATGCAGTTGGTTGATGGGTGTGTAAAACAGGGCAAGGTAGCCGATGAAGGCGACCAGGGTTCCTATGGTGATGGTGCCCATTTGCACAAGACCGATTCCATACCATAAAATAAACACGGTGCCGAGCGATCCGAGAAACATCATCGAGGGTGAATAATAGGACCACAGGCGCATCACTTCGAGGGTTCCGTCACAGTAGTCCTTGCTTCGTTCTTCGAAACGTTTGATCTCGTAGGATTGTCTGTTGAAGGAAAAAGTTTCGCGGATGCCAGAGAGCGTGTCTTGTAAAATTGAGTTCATGCGTCCTGCCGATTGTCGCACGACCGTGTATTGGGAATGCGCGCGCTGGGTGTACTTCCAGGCACCGTATACCAGCAATGGGATCGGTAGCAGGGCCAAAACTGCGAGCTTCCAATGCATGGCAAACAGGATGATGGTGATGCCGACGAGAGTCAAAATCGCTGTGAGTGCCTGCTCGACACCATCGATGAAGATGCGCTCGACGTAGTTGACATCGTCGTTGACGCGGGACATGAGTTCGCCTGTGGAACGGTTCTCAAAAAAGTTCAGCGACAGTCCTTGCAATGCCCGGTAGACTTGCGATCTCATGTCGAATACGATTTTTTGTTCGACTTCGTTGTTCAGCAAAATCCTGCGGTGATTGGAGTAATGGCGCGCAAAGTAAGCGAGAACGAGCGCAACGACAAACCATTGGACGCTATTATCCACTTCGCCTTCCACCAGGCTGTCGACTATGACTTTGATGAGCCAGGGCGGAAGCATGTCGAGGAGGGTGGTCAAGACGGCGAGTCCCAGGGTGATGCTGACGGGACCGCGATAGGGTTTGAGGTAACTCAATACACGAAGCAGGGTTTTCATAGGTTCCTGAATAAAAAATGACCGTGTCGCAACGGTCAAGAAATGTTATTTTCAAAAGCATCGAAGGCATTCAATATATAATTTTTATATTATACAAGGAAGACATACATGGAATACAAAAATCTTGGCGAAAGTGATTTGAAGGTCTCCGTTGCGGGCTTTGGTGCCTGGGGCGTTGGCGGTCCGCCTTTTTGGGATAACGAGGGCGATGAAACTTCGAGCCGGGCCATGCTGAAGGCCTATGAAATGGGAATCAATTTTTTCGACACGGCACCGGTCTATGGTTTTGGTCACTCGGAAGAACTGATCGGGAAAACTCTAAAATCGGTTCGCGACAAAGTGATCTATGCGACCAAGTGCGGGCTGGTTTGGGACAAGGAGGAACTGGGTTCTATCAAACATCATGCGTCGAGAGATTCCATTCTGGAAGAGGCGGATAGAAGCTTGAAACGTTTGCAAACCGACTGGATCGACCTGTATCAGGTACACTGGCCGGATAATGACACGGCGCAGGAGGAGACGATGGAAGCACTTCTCAAGCTTCAGGAGTCGGGCAAGATTCGACACATCGGCGTCAGCAATTATTCTGTTGAGCAGATGACAGAGATCATGAAATTTGGACCGATCGTTTCCCTGCAACCCGACTATAGCTTGCTCAATCGTACGATAGAAAAAGAGATCGTGCCTTATTGCCTGCAACACAAAATCGGCATCGTTGCTTACAGTCCACTGGCTTCGGGTGTCCTGACCGGGAAGTACAACAAGAACACCCAGTTCAAGGACTGGCGAGGGAAAGGCATCATCGGAACCTTCAAGGGCGAAGGCTATTATAAAAACATCGACAAGGTAGAAGGTCTCAAAAAGCTGGCGAAAAAAGCAGGAAAAACCTGTACGCAAATGGCGATCAACTGGATCGTGAATCAGCCCGCCATGGCGACGGCACTTCTGGGTTTCAAAAATGAAACGCAAGTGGAAGAAAACCTGAGTGCCCTAGGTTGGCAGATGGACCCGGCGGATGCACAAGAAATCGACTCTATTTTTTCAGAATGAACGATCTGCAACATTCAAACAATCCGAGTCCTGTCAGAGTAAAACTGCTCGACAGCACTCTGCTGGTAGAGTTGCCGACTGCCTGGCCTGTGCTTAGCTGGGCCCCCTTCAACGGTGGCGCGGGAAAGACTTCCTGCATCTTCAACCATCAGGTCACCCGCGCTAAAGAAATCATCATGCCAGAAATGTTTCTGGAGTTGATTGAGGCGCAGGGTCTTCCAGAAAATGCAGTGGGAATGCTGACCGGGGCTGAGGTCAATGAGTACCGGGAATCCTTCATTGGCGACGGTCAAATGTGGGTGCAGGCTCTGGTCACGGTTGGCGTTGAAAATGCTCGTTCCCCCGGCGACCTTGCGGATACTCCCGAAGATTGGAAAAATGAGTCGGGTCCCTTGGGGACGGTTAACCTCATCCTTGTGAGCAATGCCCTGCCCCATTTGAGCGGTCGGGCCGAGGCCATGCACATCGCCGGATTGGCCAAAGCGGCGGCTTTTTTTGACTTGGGAATCGTGAGCGTGAAAAGTGGAAAACCCTCGCCGGGCACCGGGACCGATTGCATCGTCGTTGCCAGTAGCGGCGAAGTCGATGAAAATTATTGTGGCATGCACACGCTGTTGGGCGAATGGATCGGCAAAGCCGTTTACGAATGCACCCACTCCGCCCTGAAAAACTGGCTCGAAAGGAATGGGTAATTTCTATTACAGGTCGGTTTTATTTTTCAGGAGTTTGCTGATGGTGTCGGTGGGGATGACGGGGCCTTTATTTATTCCGGGGCAAAAGGCAGAGGTCAGTTCCCAGGTGTTTTTGGAGTCCATGATCTCGGGCCAGAAGGGGTAGGTCTGGCATTGCTTGGGTTTGGCGGGGTGGATATTGCATCCGTCGGGAGTCAAAAAGAGGCAGGCCTGATTCTCTTCAACTTCCAACATCCAGTAACGGCCGTCTTGAGTTAAAAATGTTTGTTTGAATTTTTGCGGGCTGATGTCGAGGTATTCAGCGGCGCGCTGGATATCGTCTTTATCAAAATACACGAAGCCGGGCTTGCAACAGCATTTGAAACAGTCGGGCTGGCACTCAAAACGAAGCGGTTCTTTTTTCCACCATTTGCTAAATATCATTCTATCAGGGCCAGGTCGTCGCGGTGGATGACTTCTTCATAAAAATGGTCGCTGAACAGAGTACGAACTGCGGGTGTTTTCATTCCTTTAATTTGATCTAAATTGCTTGAGTTGTAGTTGACCAGGCCGCGTCCGATTTCTTTTCTTTTTTCGTTAAGCAGGCTGACGCAGTTGCCGAATTCAAATTTTCCTTCAACATTTTTGATCCCGGCGGGAAGCAGGCTTTTCCCTCCTTTTGCGATGGCCCGGCAGGCACCTGGGTCTAGGAGCAGGCTTCCTTGTGGTTTCAAGGTATGGGCAATCCAGTGTTTGCGACTGCCAAATTTCCGTTTGTTGGACCAAAATAAGGTACCGACTTCTTCCCCGTCAAAAAATCTATCGAGAGATTTTTTATCCAATCCGTTCAGAAGCAGGCAGGGTATGCCGGAGTTCATGGTTTTCTTGGCGGAAAGAATTTTTGTGTACATTCCTCCGACGGCGAGTCGGTTGGTGGTCTTGCCTGCCAGTTTTTCGATTTCGGGGGTGATTCTGTTGACTTGTGATATTAACTCGGCGGGGGCTTCGCCTTTGGGAACGCGCTGACCGGGGTCGCGGGTGTAGAGTCCGTTTACATCGGACAGGATGATGAGGGCCTGGGCATCGACCAGACTTGCGACAGTGGCTGAAAGGGTGTCGTTGTCGCCGATTTTTATTTCGTCCACAGTCACGGTATCGTTTTCATTGATGATGGGAATGACACCGTAGTCGATCAATGTTTCGATGGTGTGTTTGGCATTGAGATAACGTTTTCGGTTGCCGAGGTCGTCGTGGCTCAATAAGATCTGCGCCGCTTTGAGGCCTTGTTTGTCCAGTTTCTTTTCGTAGGTGTGCATCAAAAAACTTTGGCCGATGGATGCGCAAGCCTGTTTTTCGGGTATGGAAAGAAACTCTCTATTGATTCCCAAGCGCGCTCGCCCGGCCATGATGGCTCCTGAGGAAACGATGATGGGCTGGCAATTTTTACCGACGATCATTTTGATCTTCTTCGCGTAATGAAGGACCATCTCGGGATTCAATCCCTGCGTGAGTCCTTTGCCGGGTTCGTGATGGGAGATCACGCTACTGCCGATCTTGATGACGACTCTCTTCAAATTTTTTAAAATGTTTTTGCGGGCGTTGGAAGGCATTTATATAATAATTTTTATTTTTTGATGATTTTTTCCCAGATACAGACTTGTTATCTATAACAAATATAGGGATTCTTTGCTCAATCTTTTTTCTGGGATTTTAACACGCTGTTGATGAAACTGTCGAGACGGTCGATGTAGGCTTTGCCGCCGACTATATAGGTATCGTTGTGTCCGGCTCCCTCGATGCTATAAAAATCTTTGGGTCCTTTCGCTTTGGAGTATAACTTTTCTCCTAGTTGAAAAGGGACGATTTCGTCTTCGCTTCCGTGAAAAAATAATTTTGGGACGGTTGATTGGGCAATGTTTTCTTCAGCGTTTAATTTTGAACGCAAGGCCCAGCCTATAGGAAAGAAGGGAAAAATCTCCTTCGCCATGTCCTTTGCAGATGTGAAGGTGGACTCCACGATCAACCCGGCTGATGGGTGGGTGCGGGCGGTTTCAATTGCGCAGACACCGCCGAGCGAACGACCGAATAATATCAGCTGGCGCGGATCAATTTTTCTTGTCTGGGTCAAATAATTGTAGGCGGATTGTGAATCGAGATAGATGCCCTGTTCGTTGGCTTTGCCTTCACTTTTGCCATAGCCTCGATAATCGAAAATGAAGATATTGATTTTCAGAGATTGTAATCTTTGTATGTTATCCAAACGATGGCTGATGTTGCCGGCATTGCCGTGAAACCACAACAGAGTTGCGCGTGCGTTGGCTGTGGGGAAGAACCAGCCATGCAATGCGACGCCGTCTTCGGCATGAAAAATAACATCCTCTGGAGTCAGCCCATAACGCGATGCGTCCCAATCGCCTTCGGGATAGGAGCTGGGATGGAAGATGATGGAGTTTTCTAATCCTATGAGCACCGCCGTGTATAAAACAAGTGCGAGAGCGGCACAGGCAAACATCTGTAAAAAAGACATTCTGTTATCCCGATGTTGATTTAAAGTCATTATAAAGGAAAGGAACACCCGCCTTTACAGTTTCGGCTCCGTTGTTTTGATGGTAAGCTGGGATTTTATTTGTGTCCAGGTTTAATGAAACGTCGAAAAAACCATTGCTTCTTGAGTGGTTCAATACTTTTCTTGCTTTATTTTGGGTGGTAGCAATCCAGCAAATACTATGAAAACTGTAGATGAAAAATTCAAAACCGTTTATGTCGTCGATCCGCAAAAGGGTGAGAGGATACATCTGTCAAAGCAAATCAAACAGGAGTATATCTTCATCATGGCGTTTTCCGCTATGGCGGATTGTCTGAAACAAATCAAATACATGCCCTTCGATCTCATGATTTTTGTGCTGAGAAACGGAAAAACGGAGAGTGTCCATCTCACCAATCTCAAGAAAAAAATGCGGGGCAAACATTTTATTCTTGTGCCGACGGTGGACTCGGCCCCGGTCGATCTCAATGTATTGCGCGAAGAGGGTTTTCCTTCGGTTCAGATATCTAATGATCTGGAACAAACGCGGGAGATAACTTACAACCTTTTATGGCCTGGTGATAAACCACCCAATCGTGAATTGGGCGATCCTTTGGCTAATATTTAGAATCGATTTTACTATGTCTCTTATCTCAAAAACCAGAGAATTGAAAATTGGGAATGTTGCTCTAGGCGGGGGCTTGCCTGTCGCACTCATCGCGGGTCCCTGTGTGATTGAGTCGGCTCAACACGCATACGATACGGCTAAAAGTTTGAAGGAAATCACAGCGGCACAAGGTGTTCCTTTTATTTTCAAGGCTTCGTACGACAAGGCCAATCGCTCTTCGTTGGACTCCTTCCGTGGACCCGGCATTGAAGAGGGCTTGAAAGTCCTGAAGAAAATAAAGGACGAGCTCGATGTCCCCATTTTGTCCGACGTACATTCCATCGAGCAAATTGAGCCAGCGTCGAAGGTTCTCGATATTTTGCAGATCCCCGCATTTTTGTGTCGACAGACGGATCTTTTGATCGCGGCGGCGCAGAGCGGCGTTCATGTGAACGTCAAAAAGGGTCAGTTCATGGCTCCCTGGGATATGAAGAATGTGGTGGAAAAACTGGAGCAGAGTGGGACACAAAAAATATTGCTGACCGAACGTGGGTTCATGTTTGGTTACAATAATATGGTGAGCGATCTTCGTTCTCTTATTTTCATGCGGGAATACGGCTACCCCATCGTATATGACGCAACGCATAGCCTGCAATTGCCCGGTGGCCAGGGAACAAAAAGCGGTGGTCAAAGTGAGCTGGTTCCAGATATGACACGTGCGGCAATTGCAACGGGTTGTGATGCTTTGTTCATGGAGATTCACCCCAATCCTGCTGAGGCTCTATCGGACGGACCCAATATGCTCCCTCTCGATCAATTGGCAAAGCTTTTGGAGCATATCAAAGCCATCGACAAAATCGTCAAAGGCTGAAAGTTTGAATATAGAATTTAGTCTCCTGCCCTATTTCATTTAACCCGCAAAAAATTAATTTCCTCCGCTGTTTTTATTAAGGGTTTTTTATCAACTTTTGTATCTCTGGCTTCAGGTTTTTCTGGATCGCAGGGATGTAGCCCTTCACCATGTTGTGATCTTCAATGCCGTCGGGCATCAAATTGCCGCGTAAAACATCGAGGAAATCCTCGAACCTGCCTTGCAATCTATCGAGAAATTTTTCCCAGAAATTGATATTGGGGTGGATTTCCCCATCGTGCTCAATGTAATAGACCGAGCCTGCGTGGCTGTAATCAAAAGCGCGAGGGGCAACACGGGTGACGACATCGTTGTTGTTCGCAAATCGAAACGTTCTTTGTTTGAATACAGAATTGAAGGCACGGGCAAACTCCCGATTGCCGGAACGCGGTTGCCCAAAGGTGTAGAGACCACGCACGGGCCGATCTTCACGCAACTTCAACTCGGTTGTTGCCAACATTGCTAATGCCGCTCCCAGACTATGACCTGTGATCCATAAAGTGGGGACGGTTTTCCCCGCAGTGACGACCTTTTTTTCATCCCCTCGTGGCATGGTTTGCAGATCAATTATGTAGGGTTTGCGAAGCGACTTTATTTTATCTGCAATTTGTTTCCACACAAAAGAGAGGGCTTTTGCAAAACCTCCATGAATTTTTCCTGCGGGACCGGGAGTGTGTTTGAAATCAAAATCTGTCATCCAATCGGCGAGATTTCCAGGCTCGGTCCCTCGAAACGAGACAATGATGGTTTCATCGTTAGCGGCGAGAAAAGCTTGTGTTCCCCTACGATCGTAAAATTCAAAATCGTTAAAGCCCCATTCCGAGCTAACCACATTTTCCACAACTTCGGGATCTTGATAAGCCAATTGTGAAGCACAGGCCAAACAGAATGCATTTTGCATACTGAAGTTTGTTTCCTGAGCCTGAAAAATATCTAAAAATGGAAATGCAGGGATTTGTAAATCCTTGTAACGCTCTCGACTGTTTTCGTTGGGTCTCATGATGGGGTATCCGGAAGGACAAAGGGGGGATGTTTGAACAATATCAGAGAAGTGATATCGGGTTGGGCTTGTGATCTAAAAATGGGGTGTTTAAAAGTGGGATTTTTTGAAACGGCAGATCATTTAAATTTGAGGAAAAATCAAGAGAAGGGGGAGGGTGGCTCCCCAGATTGGGGAGCCGGAATGAGATAAAATGACCCATCGAAATTTGGCACGCCACAGATTGGATCATGGAGGTTTTCCAATCCGTTGGAGGAGGCTGTGCCAGTTCGAATCTTCACCCTTCTTAAAGCAATCAGTGTGCCAAAATGTTATTTAAATATAGTAAATATTGTAAACCCATATATTTAAACGGTTTTTTATTTTAATGTTTTTCAGAGAGATGATTTTGGGGAGGCTTTTCGTCAATATTACAACGCTTTTCGAAGGAAAGATGTCAAAATTTGCCGGGAAGGAAAGGGAATTTTTTTCCTCCCTATCGAGCATAAATTCTCTATTGTCAGCAGGCTTGGCCTGTTCGCTGCAAGCAATTAAAGTCAAAATGGATTGCCGCTGTTCAGGAATATCACAGCAAGCTGTGTATCCCTAGAAATGTAAGGAAAGTTTTATTTAAGTGGGCTCGCTAAAGCTTGCCCTACATTTTGGCTACGCCTCCTCGCAAGGACGTTAACACACGCCCGTCGGAGCGGGGTCCTCTCTACATCATCCAGTTTAATAGAACGGTATTTTGACTGGTTCTATTCACAGCGGGCTAGGCCCGCAGTAATTTTTTTAGCGCATTGGTCAGAGTTTGAGTGGTGAGGTCGGCGCGTTTTTTCAAATTGAGCAGGTCTTTCATAGAACCGGGGTGGCTTAAGACGAACCAACCCGCTTTGAGAAAAGAGACGTTACCATCTTCGGTGAGCATGGGAGACACATTCAGCAATTCCTCTTCCGCCGAATCAGAAATGGCACGAAGAGAAAGAAAAGGGATGGATTTCTCCTGAGCGGCTTGTGCGAGTTGAAAGGTTTCCATTTCCAGAGCGACAACATCGTACAAATGACCGATGGCTTGCTTGTTTTCGGGATTGTAGACAATCTGATCTACTGATAATATGGTACCTTCTTGTAGAGTGTCTTTTCCCTGCAGAAGGATCTCTTTGGCTTTTTGAAAAACTGCGGAGTTGAGGTCGACCGCTGAAACGGGTTGGCATTGAGAGAAGTTTATTTCGTTTCCGGGAGACAGGGCCAACACTTTGTTTGCTAAAACCAGGTTGGAAGGCTGAAGTGTTTTTATCGTTCCGCCGGCAAAACCAATAGAGAGGATCAATTCAGGGGAATATTTTTCGAGGAGATAGGTCAGAGCTTGTCGCGCTTTAGTGCCACCGATTCCGGTTTTTAGCAGGACAATATCTTTTCCTAACCAGCGTCCTTTCCAGATTTCTGCAGATTTGTGACGTAACTGCTCTTCAATTTCCATTTCTCTTTTAACACCGGCTAGTTCTTCTTTGACCGCCGCCGAAATACAGATCACTGACTCCATACCTTTCCGCCTTGGTTGAGGCTACTTCAAGTGTTGGGTATGGAATTTATAACATTCATAAAGGAAACATGGCAAAAATTAAATATCAAATTCCCGTCAAATGCGGTGCCCGACTGGAACTTAAAGTTGAAACGTTGGGGGCCTCGGGGGATGGCATTGCGCATCATGAAGGCTACACTCTATTTGTTCCGGAAGGATTACCGGGAGACCGTGTGTATGCAGAGGTCAATAAAACGACGACACGTTGGGGAAGTGTCAGGACCATCGAACGCCTGGCAAATTCTCCCGATCGCATCGATTCGCCTTGCGAAGTTTTTCCTAAATGTGGCGGATGCCAATTGTTGTGGCTGAAGTACGATAAGCAGATCGAATACAAAAAAGAAACACTACTGGAAAACTTAAAGCGCATTGGGAAATTTGATTCTTTGCCTGAAATAAAAGTCATTCCTTCCGATGAAACTTTTGGCTATCGCAACAAGGGTATTTTCCCCGTTCAGCAGAGAAAAGAATATTTGAACATTGGCTTTTATGAAAAGGAAAGTCACTTCGTTATCAATTCTGCTTCATGCGACGTCATGGTGGAACCGATCAATGCGATCAAAGAAAGTCTGCGCAAGCGCATCTTTCAATACATCGTTACAATATATAACGAGAAGAAAAAAAGAGGCTTTCTAAAACACATCGTCATTCGTCGTTCCCCAACAACGGGAGAAACTCTTTTAGGATTTGTGACCACGTCAGGAAGTTTTCCGCTGGGCTTCATTGAAAAATTGACGGAGGGGGAATTCGTCGAAAAATTCAATATCAAAGGGATCGTTCAGAATATCAATAACAATCCCGGCAATGCGATTTTTGGTTCTGTATTCAAAACCCTTTGGGGACGAGACTATTTATACGATCAATTGGGTGATCTGAAATTTCATTTATCGCTCGGTTCCTTTGCGCAAATCAATTCAGGCATCACCCTAAAACTCTATCAATTGATTGGTGGATGGGCTGAGGGAAAAGGTTTGGTCGTCGATGCTTATTGTGGTTCAGGCGGCATCTCCCTTTGGTTGGCTCAAAACGGTCGGCGTGTCATTGGTATCGACGAATCGAGTGACTCCATGAACGCCGCCAGAAAAAATGCGGAATTGAACAGTTCCGACTCTTGTGAATTTTGGGAAGGTTCCGTTGAGAGCTATGTGGAATCTTTTAAAAAGTTGAAAGATTTGCAAACGCTGATTCTCGACCCGCCGCGTAAAGGTTGCAGTCCTGAATTCCTCACAGCAATAGAAGAGAATGCACCCGCACAAATCATTTACGTTTCCTGCAACCCTTCTACTCTGGCTCGTGACTTGAATTTATTGAGTGCGTACCGAGTTGAAGAAGTTGTTTTGGCGGATATGTTTCCACATACCCGGCACATTGAAACGGCAGTACGTTTACAACGGATTTCCGATTGTTAAGAGATATAAAAATTGCCTGATTTTATGACTTATGCTATTTGTTGAAAATGGATTCAAACGAAAAAATTGATCTTTTAAAAAAAATTGATCTTTTGAATTTTTACGATCGTTCGACTCTGGAAAAAGTTGTTGCCAATTGCAAAGAGATTTCTCTAGAAACTGGCGAGACTTTGTTCGAGGAGGGCTCTCTTGAAAATGCAATGTACCTCATCATGTCAGGTGAGTTGATTGTCTCCAAAGGCAACAAGCAAATAGCTACGTTGACGTCGGGGCATTACTTGGGAGAGATGTCTCTGATCGAATCCAAACCCCGTTCGGCTTCGGTCAAAGCTCTGCGAGACAGCACTCTAATGGAAATTGATGAGACTCAATTCAACGAGTTTCTCGCTTCCGAGCCGAAAGCTCTATTGGCTATGATGCGGACGCTTTCTGGCCGCATCCGAAGCGACTTGGACAATGCTGTTCAGGAAATGCAAAAACTGAGTATCTTCGCTCATGATGTCAGAAACAATATGACTCCCCTGGGCTTAGCCGAAATAGTGTTAGCGGAATTATTTGATAAATTGAAGGGGACTGAACCTGACCAAGTGGCTCGCGATGGTCTGGACGAGGCAGAAGAATGTTACGATGTGGTGATCGGTGTTCGAGAAACGGTTATGTCCATGCTCGATGCCAGTTTGAATCAGGTCAAAAAAATCAAAGCCCCCTATATTAAATCAAAAACCGATTTAGAGGATGTGGTTCAGGACACAGTTCTGGGGCTTTCCTGCCATAAAAACTTGACGGGAAAAACCATCGATATTGACGCACCTGCGGGTTTATCTCATCCTTATTGTTACGGGCTGGATATCAAACGCGTTTTGCAGAACCTGATCATCAACGCCGGTTGTGTTACCGAAGACGGTGGATCGATTCGAGTTTCCCTTCGCGATAACGAGAACGAGCTTGAAGTCAGCGTCATCGATCGCGGCGGCGGCATTCCGGAAGAAATACGTCCCTTTTTAATGAAGGAAAGTTTGACGACTAAAAAAGATGGCAATGGACTGGGTTTGCTGTCCTGCAAAAATATTATTGAAGAGTCACATCAAGGTAGATTCTGGTACGATACTGAAACGGGAAAGGGAACATCCTTCCGTTTCACACTGCCCTTAAAAATAGATCAAGAAGCCGAACTTTAGTCGGATTGTTTTATAAGAAGTGCTGTCGATCATCGACATGCTAGCTGGCGAGTGAGAAGATTCAGAGCTGGCATTGTTTTTACTTTTTCGTGTTCCCGACGATTTGTCTGGGACCTAAACTGATATATTTAAGGAAACACCTCATTATGTATGAAGAACCCTTTCGTTTGATGGAAGAAGTAGCTGTCCGTCATAGTTACGTTCAGGAAAAATTGCTAAAGGGTCAGCCCGTCCTTTGCGTTCCTTTTAAAGAAGGTGTTCTATTATTGGGTTTTGCTCCGCAACCGGGGAAGATAGCTGAAATTTACGACCGCATCGCTATGGGTGGTTTGGGTCACCCCGCCGATGTTGAGCGATTGCGTATGACACTGTTGGAAATGGCTCATATGGAAGGCTTCAATAGGTCGGCCTCAGACGTGAATCTCCTTCGACTCCTGCAATTTGGAATTGCCCCGGTATTAAAGCAGAATTTTGAAGAAGTCCAACGCGCACCTTACCTCATCCAGTTGATTTTGACCGAAATTGATAGAGACGGAAAAGCAAATTTTTACCGCCTCAATTACGACGGTTACTGGGAAACCTTTGACAAGGGAACGGTGATTGCGGGAAACTCGGATGTGACTGAATGGATAGGAAAGGAAATTGAAAAAACTCCTTTCGCTGAAATGAGTCTGGATAAAGCAATGGTCAAGGCCTTGGAACTTTGGAG
>JAJDBG010000015.1 GCA_029261475.1 Nitrospinaceae bacterium | reverse complement strand
GGGGCATCAAACTATTCTTCAATCTCGACGCTGTCTAGAATTATTTCCTGAGCATGTGGATCGTTTAAATCTGTCAGTACTTCTATATCTAATTGTGCTTGCTCTGCGCAACTGCCTTTTGCCGCTATGACAAAATGTTCTCTGAAATGGTCTGCTGAAATATGTGAAAGCGCGCCGAGTTTGACTTTGACGCGGGAAATATTTTGAGCCTTTTGTTCTTGTCGAATGGTATTTATTTTACGCATTAAATCGACCATCAAAGATTGTTCGTGCATGAGGCCTCTCAGGGTAGTGAAGAAATATCTTGAAAAATTTTATTGGCAACAGGTTCGATTAGCTTCTCAACTTCAGGAGTCAATGCTTCTCCGTGCTCAAAGTTTTTTCCTTCGATGCCGTACAGTCGAAGGGATTTGGGCAGTTGGTTTATGGCTCGTGCCAATTCGATCGCTTCTGCCACCCCAAAATTGTGGGAAGAGCATGAAAAAAACTTTGAAGAAATTGTATCTTTAGAAGCATCCAGGCAATGAAGGCTTCCGGGAGAAGCTCCAGAGGACACCGCATCGACAATGATAACGCTATCAAAGCCTTCCCAGGCTTCCATGAGAGAAGTTCCTTCTCCGCTTTGCTCTTGAACATTTAGACGAGACGAATTTCTATCGTTTAAATTCCGCGCGATCAGAATTCCAACGGCATCATCGCATCGATATAAATTGCCGATGCCCAGGATTAAAGTTTTATTATCAGGTGCGTTCAATGTCTAGTTTCAAAAAATGTGTTGCACAGGATATGCAGGGGTCATAGTTGCGAATGGCTTGCTCGCACTGCCAGGTCAATTGTTCCTGAGACAAATGGATGTGCTGAGGGACAAATTTACTCAAATCATTTTCGATTGTTTTTTGATTTTGTGAAGTGGGTGGGACGATTTTAGCATCCAGAATTTTACCTTCTCCGTCCAATCGATAATGATGGTACAAGATTCCGCGTGGTGCTTCCGTGCAAGAGTAGCCAATCCCTTCTCTTGGCTCGACTTCTATATAAGGGCGTTCCGGTTTTTCGTAAGACTCAAGAATCCGCAAGGCTTCATCACAAGCATAGAGGACCTCGACACTGCGAATGATGATGCTCTTAAAAGGATTTTTGCATTCCCGTCCTAATCCCGATTGCAGTGCGGCCTCTTGTGAGAGAGGCGAGAGTCGGTCGAAGTTTAAATTATAGCGCGCCATTGGACCGACAAAATAAGCTCCGCGTTCTTTCAAAACCGAGTGGAGTGCGTTGGAATGCTCGACATGCTGTTCCTGAAAATGCTCTTCGTATTCAGAACAATCAATGTCGAGACCTTTGTTTGAAACGATTCGACCTTCATTGAAAGGGTACTCTTCAGGGTGTTGTAAAGCTACAAACTCGTACTCCTGATTGAATTCTGGAAAGGGGAGTTTCGCGGTCCAACGAACGGTTTCCAATGCCGCATCACGCGCCCACTTTAAAGTTTCCTTGAGAGGCTCAAATTCCTGTTTTGAAAATAATTTATAGAATCCACCCACTCGAACATTGATGGGATGAATTTCACGGCCACCCAGTAGGGAGACAATGGCATTTCCGGCCTTCTTTAATTTCAATCCACGTTCAACGACTTCCCTATGATCCTTGGCCATCTGAATTGCGTCTTGATAACCCAGAAAATCGGGCGCATGCAACATATAAATATGAAGCGTATGGCTTTCGATCCATTCGCCGCAATAAAGCAATCTACGCAGATCACGTAAAGGCCCGTCTATTTGAAGTCCGAAAGCATTTTCCATCGCATGCACGGTGCTCATTTGATAGGCGACCGGGCAGATTCCGCAGATCCTCGCGGTAATATCCGGTGCTTCTTTGTAGTCTCTTCCTCTTAGAAAGGCTTCAAAAAATCGAGGTGGCTCAAATATTTTTAATTTTACGTCAACGACTTCATCGTCTTTAACCTTGATGTGAAGACCGCCTTCGCCTTCTACCCGAGCAAGGTAATCGACTTTAATCGTTCTCGTTTTCTTTTTCATATAACTCGCTCTCTTTGCGAAATGGTTCTGCGTAGGCGTTGAATCCTCGATACGTTCGCAGGATTTCGTCATCAGCTGCGCCTTGATTTTTGAGCCATGCACTCAAGGAACCCGTATTGGGTGTTTCTTTGGGACCGAAGCACCCATAGCATCCACGATTGTAACTTGGGCAAAGAGCCCCACACCCTGCATGGGTAACGGGTCCCATGCACATTTTCCCTTGCGAGACCATCACGCAAACAGTACCCCTACGCTTGCATTCTATACAGGTGCTATGTGCTGGAGTATTGGGCTTTCGACCTTTTAAAAAGGCACTGATGACTTCAATCAACTGCGCTTTATCAATCGGGCAACCTCGTAATTCGAAGTCCACCTTTACATGCTCGGAAATGGGGGTAGATTTTTTCAGAGTGTCTATATATTCGGGTTTAGCGTAAACAATGGACGTGAATTCATTCACATCCTTAAAATTACGCAATGCCTGAATACCCCCTGCGGTTGCGCAGGCTCCAATGGTGATTAGGAATTTAGAGGAACGGCGAACCTTTTGGATGCGTTCCGCATCGTGGGGAGTTGTAATGGAGCCCTCGACCAAGGATAGATCGTAGGGTCCTTTTATAACAGCCCGAGATGCTTCTGGAAAGTTTGCGACTTCAATTCGCTCCGTTACCGCAAGAAGCTCATCTTCGCAATCCAGCAAGCTGAGCTGGCATCCGTCGCATGAGGCAAACTTCCAAACAGCGACTTTTGGTTTTGATTTTTTAGCCATCTTTATATCTCGCGAATTCCAAAAAAATGTTTGATACGGTCATAACGAAATACGGGGCCGTCTTTACATATAAAAGATGGACCAAATTGGCAATGTCCACAAAACCCAACGGCGCATTTCATATTGCGTTCCATCGTGATATAGATACGATCTTCACTCACACCGAGGCGTTTCATTTCGATTACAGAGTATCGCATCATGATTTCTGGTCCGCATATCATGACAATGGTGTGGGGGGGATCAAACGAAACTCTGGGAATTGAAGTGGTAACGACTCCAACGTTTCCACGCCAATCACTGCCAGCCTTATCGACCGTTATCTTGGTTTGGACACCCAGTTTGCCACGCCATTTTTCAAACTCTTTAGTGAACAGTAAATCTTTAGGTTCACGCGTTCCATATAGAAGAGCGATGTTTCCAAATTGATCGCGCTGTTCTAATAAATTGTAAATGGCCGGTCTCAACGGTGCCAGACCAATACCTCCTGCTAAAATAACGATATCGCTTCCCTTGGATGTCTCAATCGGCCAGGAACTGCCAAAAGGTCCACGAAGACCAACAGTAGCTCCTTTTTTCAATTTATGCAGAGCCTGAGTTACCGTGCCAACTTCGCGAATGGTATGTAGCATGCCTCGGGTGCCCGGTGCTGGACCGCTGATAGAGATGGGAATTTCTCCCACACCGAATGCGTATAGCATATTAAATTGCCCCGGCAAAAACGAAATTGGCTCCGAACCATCTTTGGGAGTTAAATCCAAAGTGAAGGTGTCATGTGTTTCCCGTATGATTTTTTTGATGGTATGCGGGACCGGGGTCATTGGATCTTGGTTAAGATGGTTCATGGCTTGAGTCTTAACCCCTAGTACCGTAAAGATCTAAAAGTTGCATCCGTGTTGCTTCCATGCCTTGCCCAATGATCGGGAGCAAGCGGCTGAGAAGTTCATAACCCAAGGCATGGTCCTCGCTACATTTGGTTCGAAGACACCTGCCATCTAAAACTATTGCCCGTGTCAACTCGATTGCCTGTGCATCAAACTGCCAGTGGTATGGAGGGACCATCCAGGCCCAACCAAGGATTTCTCCATCGCTGACCGTTTGCACCGTGATCGGTTCTTTCTCCGGAGGACATACCTCCAAGGCCACTTTCCCCTGCCGGATGATATAAAAACTGTTGGCTTCTTCACCTTGACGATGAATGAACTGGCCGGCTTCAAATCTGACATTAGAAGCACAACCTGTCATTAGAGCCATGTATTGCGGGTCAAGATTTTCAAAGAATGGATGCGCGGCAAGTATCGATTCAAGGGATTTCATTAGGAGCCTCATTTTTTACAGGTGTACTTGTGTTTTGAGTTGTTGAATCACAAATTTTTGGGATTTCCTCTGTCAGGTCGATAGCAACCGGACACCAGGTGATACATCGACCACATCCAACGCAACCTGAAGAACCAAATTGATCTTGCCAACTAGCGAGTTTATGAGTCAACCATTGTCGATATTTGGACTTGGTTGAAGATCGAACTTCGCCACCATGCAAATGAGAAAAGTCCATCGTAAAACAAGAATCCCACTTTTGCCATCGCTCGGCATGCTCCCCTGTGATGTCGGTCACATCCTCTACCGTAGAACAAAAACAAGTGGGGCAGACCATTGTACAGTTGGCACAAGACAAACAACGATTGGCAATATCGTCCCATTGCGGATGCTCCAGATTTTTGTAAAGCAATTCCTTCAGGTCAGTTGTGTCTAAAACACGTTCCATTTGGATGCCAGTTTCATTGACTATATGGTTCGCTTGCTCAACTTCTTTACTGTGTGCTTGTCGATGTGGAATTTTTTCCATGAGCTTGCGTCCTTGCTCACTTCCCACTTCGACGACAAAATAGTGGCCATCGTCATTCAAAATTTCTGTCATTGCCAAGTCAAAACCAGATTCCGCTTTAGGGCCTGTCTTCATGGAAACGCAAAAACAGGTTCCGGCAGATTGTCCGCATTGGACCGCGATGAAAAATGCATTTTCCCGACGGATTTTGTAATCCGTATTCACATATGTGTCATCGAGAAAAACTTTATCCTGAATGGCAATGGCATGGAGTTCGCAAGACCGGACCCCTAAAAATGCAAATTTGGGAGTCGCTAATTCTTCGGGGATTATTTCGAAATCATTACCATCTTGTTTAGCTTGCCACAAACGCCTTTCTGGAGGATGAAGAAATTTTTTCCAGGAGTGGGGGCCTACCACATATCCAAATAAGGCTTTATCGGATCGTTTTTTCAAGCGGTAATATCCACCTTTTTGTTCGTCTGTCCAACCTTCGGGAAGGTCGTTGATAGAACGGATACTTTCATAAACGATAGCTTCATCCCTGACTGTTGGCCCGGCAACCTGAAATCCCATTTCGCGCAAGACGTGAATGAGTTGGTCCAAACCTTCTCGATCTATGATTATTTCTTCAGCCATTAACATTAAATCCTGAGATATTTTTTAAATTTTTTCTGCCGTAATATGCGTCCCGGCTGTTCCCTGAATTGCCGGAACCAAATCATTGAGACTCGTGATAATAGCTTTTTTGCCACCTTTTTTAATAAATTCAATTGCCGCTTCCACTTTGGGTTTCATGCTACCTTCTGCAAATTCCCCTCGCTGGATGTGAGTGTCCATCTTATTCGCAGTGATTTGCTTTATAAGTTGAGGTTTGGGCGATTTAAAGTTCAGATAGGCACCTTCAACACTTGTTAGAATGACCAATTGATCGATGCCTAATTTACTAGCCAGAAGGGCACTGGTACGGTCTTTATCAATGACGGCTTCGACCCCGGTCAAAGTGCCATTTTTTTCTCTAATTACTGGTATGCCACCACCACCTCCGCCGATGCACACAAACCCTCGCTCCAAAATTTCGTGAAATATATCGACTTCCACAATTTCCAGGGGAATAGGTGATGCGACGACGCGTCGGTAACCTCGCCCGGCATCTTCGATAAACTCCCAACCTCTTTCCTCTATGAGTTTGCCGCTGTCATCTTTCGAATAAAAAACACCAATAGGCTTTGTTGGGTGATCAAAAGCCGGGTCGTTAGGATTAACGACAACTTGTGTGATCACGGCGAAAGATTTTTTGTTTACTCCTCGTTCCTGACAAATATTATCAAACACATTTTGGAGAATATAGCCTATTCGTCCCTGGCTATCGGCAACGCATACATCCAGTGTGACCTGTCTTGGAAACTCGTGTTTCGTGAGCTCCTGTTGCAAAAAAATTTGTCCAACTTGCGGGCCATTTCCATGCGTGAGTATTATTTTATTGAACCCTTCTTCCAGAAGGCTGACAACACCTGCCATGCTTTTCCTGGCTATGTAAAATTCTTCCTTTTGCCTGGAGTGAATTTGATCTATGGGATTGAGAGCGTTTCCACCAAATGATATTAAAAGGCTCGGTTTTTGGTTCATTTTTTTATTATAAACGATAACAGTTTATTCATCGTACGCTCAAGTTTTCTCTATAAATGTTTTTAATACTGTTGTCAGTGTTGGATCACCGATTTCTTGAAGTTCATAGCTGACTCTAACAGAGGGCTTATTTATTTGGATGATTCGAGTTAAATCGATCGGCGTACCAATGATGACCAAATCACAATCCGCGGCATTGATGGTTTCCTGCAAATCTTCCATTTGAGTTTTACCATAACCCATTGCTGGCAAGAGATGACCGATCCCGGGGTATTTTTCAAAAGTTTCTTTTAAGCTCCCAACCAACCAAGGCCTAGGGTCAATTATTTCCTTGGCCCCATAACGTTGCGCCGCCAGAATTCCTGCACCGTACTTCATTCCACCATGCGTTAATGTTGGACCATCCTCCACGACCAGTACTTTTTTATTTAAAATATCTTGATACTGATCGACGTAAAGGGGTGAAGCGGCCTCAATAACAGTAGCCGTGGGATTGATATGGCTTATATTCTTTCTCACGATCTGAATTTTTTCGTAATCGGCAGTATCTATTTTGTTGATAATGACCACATCTGCACGCCTGAGATTCACTTCTCCCGGATAATAATTGAGCTCGTCACCGGGTCGATGTGGATCAGCTACGACAATTTCCAGATCGGGCAAGTAAAAGGAAAAGTCATTATTTCCCCCGTCCCAGATGATAATGTCGGCTTCTTTTTCAGCTTCCCGCAATATGGCCTCGTAATCCACTCCCGCATAAATGGGGATACCTATCGCTGTATAAGGTTCGTACTCTTCCATTTCTTCAATCGTACAATCGTGTTTTTTCAAATCCTCAATAGAGGCATAGCGTTGGACTTTCTGCTTTTCCAGATTTCCGTAGGGCATGGCATGTCTTACCGCAACGACTTTCTTTCCACAGCTTTTCAATATTTGCGCAACTTTTCTGGATGTTTGAGATTTCCCACACCCAGTACGTGTGGCACAAATGGAAATGATTTTTTTGCTGGATGGGATCATGGAAGCGTTTGTTCCAATCAACCAAAAATCTGCGCCCGAGGCGGTAACGCTAGATGCTTTATGCATCACATATTCATGAGATACATCGCTGTATGCAAAGACCACCACATCAATATGCTCTTCTCGAATGATATTGAGCAATTCACTCTCTGGATGAATTGGTATTCCACTGGGATAAAGAACGCCCGATAACGAAGGGGGATAAAACTTTTTTTCTATACCTGGAATTTGTGTCGCTGTGAATGCGACAACGTCATAAGAAGGGTTGTTCCTAAAACTAGTATTGAAGGTATGAAAGTCCCGCCCTGCGGCACCCATGATTAAAATTCGTTTTCTTTCTGTTTTCATTATTAAGAACCTTTGTAGGCCTCCAGAATATTGAGGGGCTGTACGAAAAACATAAGGTATTCAGTCTCCCTATATATAAGGTAAGTTCCTGCCTGAAATATTCCCATAATTAAATCCATATAGCTGACTTTTAATACAAAAATACTTTATTTTTGGGTCAAAGCTGTCTTGGAATTTATTTCTTGAGATCGTTGTTTTACTTTTTCAGCTTCCTCCGTACGGCCCATTGTTTTAAGTAAGTAAGCATAGTGCTCAAGAAAGTTTGCTACAAGGGAATGTTCTGGCCCCATCGATGATTCGAGAATTTTCAGGGCCTGTTGTAGTACAACTTCAGCCTCTTCGTTCTTTCCATTCATTCTGTAGTTTACAGCAAGATTATTGAGTGTCATGGCAACATCAACGCTTTCAGAACCTGATTGTTTTTTGTATGTGGCTAACAATTTTTTGAGGACTCGCTCTGCCTCGGTGTATTTGGATTGGATTCTGTAAATTTCGGCTAACTGGTTGAGGCTGAAAGTAAGTCTGAGATCATTCGGGGGAAATGTTTCTGCTCTTTTTGAGGATTTTGTGAAAAGCTCTTCTGCTTCAAGGTAGCGGGATTCTTGAAACGCAGACATGCCTTTTTTGTTAAGTTCCTCCCACGTTTCTACTGGTTTAAAATAGTCATTGAGAAAAAGCAGTGTTCCAAATACTGCAACAAAAAGGGCTATAATTTTTGTTTTATTCATAATGAGTTGAAGTCATATTCAATGCCACTACATTTTTACCTGATCTTTCAAGATTATCAATTAAGCAGTTACTTGAATATTCTCACAGCGCGCACACCGCCGTTATTACACTGATCCAAATTACGAATATGTATCAGTCCCTTGACAAAATACAAGGTTTTGGCACAGCCATTTTTTTGTTCCGCCGTTATATCGTCACTGGCCCAGAACCAGTAAGCTGATTTATCTGCAAATTTTTCATCTAACGCAAGTGGGTTTTCGGGATTGTGGTCCCATGCCATATTATTTGCCTTTGTAGGGTCGTAAAGGGTAATCAGTTCTTTGATTGTAGGAATTCTCCAATCAGAGAAACCAGCCGTATTCAGTTTCTTTATATAAATGATAGATTCGTGCCAGGTGAGGCATTTCCCCAAGTCGGAATAACTGTCCTTCTCTGCCCACATTAAACCCGAATCAGGATCTGTAACCGTTCCATCACCATTGGCAATCAAGTGCAGCTTAGAGATTTCTGGCTCCCTGTATGGCTCAATATATTGGGGTGCTTCATAAGGAAGTCTTTCAGGGCTACATTCGAATCGTTCATCTGCAAATATATTGAGGGGAATTATGGCACTTATCAGAGTCCAGGAAATAAAGAAAATCGCAAAGATAGGTTGTTTTGTATCAGCGAATTTATTTTTCATAGAAATAACCTTTTCCCATTCTTTTCATTGGTTAAGCTTGTTGTTGACCGTAAACTGCTCCATCTTCCAGTTTCCAGTATAGATTCAAGTCTCTTTGAACAATTGCTAAAACGCCAGCCTGAAAAAAAATCAGAAGCAGTTCCCAAATTGCATAATAAGGTAAAGTTTGCGGAAGTGTTTTTTTTAATGCACTGAGAATAAAAAAAATAACAGTTGTGATAGTAACTGAAAAAGGATTGTCTAGTTTGTTTTTTAAAAAAGCAGAGAACATTTTAAATTGAAAATATAGATAAATTGTTTCTATCCCCGCCATTGTCAGATTGAAAAAAATATCCAAATCTGATGAAGCTCGTTGCATACCCAAAGCCGCCGGTGCAATCCTGTAAAAAAAATAGGGAAGAATAGTAAATATGAAGAAACTCAGTGCGAGAAATTCTGGATTGATTTTTAATTTCTTGTAACTGGTAAAATCTCTATAGTTTCCCAAAAACCAAAAATAAAGGTAGAGCCCGAAAGTAAGTATGTATGAAATTAAGAAAAGTTTGACGGACATACCTGAAAACGGGAGCCTTGGCAGATTCCTGTATTGAGAAATTATTTTTGTGGAAAATATTTCCCGGATCGATTTTATCTTTCCACTTTTTTTATCAATCAAATTATCCTCGGGAATCAATTTTCCCTTCGACAACAGGCATCGAATATCCCTCAAGAGTAGGGGGATTTTTTTCTTACGCTTTTTTAATGGGAAATACTGTTTTGCTGAAAATTCAATTACTGTAGCGAGTTTTTCCAACTCTCTTTTCGCCTTCAGTCCAAGGTAAATGCCTCCTAAAACAATTGCAAAAATCAGGTAATAGGACCAGATGGCGTTGGCAAAAACCGCGGTGTCATATAGACCATGAAGCAGGGTAACAACTGAGATTCCACAGATCAGGTGTCGGGCGCGATTGATACTGAATTTCGCTCGACCTATGAAGTATCCAAGTATGATGCCAAGGAAGGCATGCACTGGAACGGTAGTGATCATTCTTATGATTCCTACCTCTTGCCCCAGCGGAAGGACATACATGATGTTTTCCACAGTAGCGAACCCACAACCGATCATGGCTCCATATATTATGCCGTCGAAAGGTTCGTCAAACTCTCTGTCGTCACAGATGAAAGCTTTCAGGAATAAAAATTTGCAGAATTCTTCGGCAAGAGCTACGCCCAAAAATGCATAGACGAGGGTTTTGGACCAAAAATAGGGGGAGTCATTCTGTAGGGCCTGTAGGCCTAAAATTGTTTCGACAACACCTTCAAAATAATGACTTGGAAATACAGCCAAGCCACCCAGAAAAAAACTTTGGAGTGCCAGTTTGCCTGGCCCTCTGTCCAATTTGTTGGAGTAGTAGATAAAAACAGCTATTGCAATGCCCGGTCCCACGGCAAGGTAAAGCAATTTCAGTGTTTCTACCTCTTCAAGCATTGGCAGTTAGCCTTTCATCGCATTCCAGTGATTTTGTTTCCTTTTAAATCTATGTGCTCAGCCTGTGGATTTTTAGGCAATCCGGGCATTCTTAATATATCTCCAGTGAGTGGAATGAGAAATCCCGCCCCAGCGGCAATCAATACCTCTCGTACGGTGACGGCAAAATGCTCTGGGCGACCGAGGCGCTTGGGGTCATCTGTTAAAGAAGCTGGCGTTTTTGCTATGCAGATGGGAAGGTTTTGATATCCAAGTTTTTCGATAGTACTGAGATCTCTTTCGGCCTTTGGACTGTACTTGATTTCATCTGCACCATACATCTTGTTAGCAATCTTCCATATTTTGGTTTTAACATCTTCATTCCAGTCATAAAGTGGACGGAAGGGTTGAGGCTTTTTTTCTGAGTGGAGGATGACTTGTTTTGCAAGCTCGATTCCACCCTTTCCACCTTCTTCAAAAATATTGCTGACTGCGAAAGGAACTTTTAAAATATTCTCACAATGTTTGCGGACGACTGCTATTTCTTCGGGGTGGTCTCCCGTAAAACGATTGAGGCAAACAATGGGTGGCTCACGGAATTGTTTGATATTTTCCACATGCCGATCCAGATTGGGCAGCCCCTTTTGAACCGCTTGCGGGTTCGATTTTTCAAGATCCGCCTTTGGAACACCGCCATGTGATTTAAGAGCTCTGCAAGTTGCGACCAGAACGACAGCCGCTGTGTCTAATCCTGCTCCTTGACATTTGATGTCAAAAAATTTTTCCGCGCCCAGGTCGAAACCAAACCCTGCCTCGGTGATGGCCCAATCGGAAAGGGAGAGTGCCATTTTTGTTGCCAGAACAGAATTGCATCCATGTGCGATATTGGCAAAGGGTCCACCATGAACCAAAGCGGGCACTCCCTCGGTGGTTTGCACGATGTTGGGTAGCAGTGCGTATTTCAAAAGTGCCATCATGGCACCCACCGTATTCAATGATTTTGCGGTGATGGGTTCATCCTGATAAGTAAAAGCAAGCAATATTTTTTCTAGCCGGGATTTGAGATCGTCATAACTTTCCGAAAGGCATAAAATTGCCATGATTTCGGAAGCCGCTGTGATATCGAATCCCGATTCTCTAGGAACTCCTTGCATGACCCCACCTAAGCCAATGATAACGTTTCGCAACGCCCGATCGTTCATATCGAGAACCCGTCTCCAGAGGATGCGGCGTGGGTCGATATCGGATAGACCTTTATGGTGGATGGTGTTGTCCAGCATTGCGGCTAATAAATTATGAGCGGAGGTGATTGCATGAAAATCGCCGGTGAAATGTAAGTTAATATCTTCAACGGGTAGCAATTGGCTCAAGCCGCCCCCGGTCGCTCCCCCCTTCATTCCAAGGCAAGGTCCTAATGAAGGTTCTCGCAAAGCGAGGCACACGGATTCTTTCAATTGAGCCATGGCTTGACCGAGACCGATGGTCGTAGTGGTCTTGCCCTCTCCGGCGGCAGTAGGGGTGATGGCCGAGACCAGAATGAGTCTCCCTCTTTGTGGAAACTTTTCTAAAATCTCTAAACGGAGTTTGGCTGTATTGGCTCCATAGGGGATGATGTCGGATTCGGTCAATCCAAGTTTCTGAGCGATGTTGACTATAGGTTCCATATATTGATGGTGGGTAGTGGTGAAAAGTTTTGGCCGCTTGTTATTTTGACTCCTCTATACTTAAGATCATCTGTAGGAATATAAATTCCACAAATCCGTTGCCAATAAAGCACCTATGGTAAATATTATAATAAGGAATATACTAATTGAAGGGAAATTTATTTGTTGAGGATGCTTGATCTACCTTACGAGGAAGCTTTAATCTTTTTAAACTTGGATATTATTTATAGCCTGTTCTTACTGTAATTACTCAAAGGTTATATAAACTAGTTCCCTTTTGCGGTCATAATATATGTTTAGAATTCTTGAGAAAAAGAACTTAGCCGCGCAAGTGTTTTATTATCTGTTGGAGGCACCAGACATTGCCCGAAAAGCACTGCCTGGACAGTTTGTCATCATTCGTCTGGATGAAACCGGAGAGCGGATTCCGATCACCGTTTCAGATTCAGATCCTGCTCGTGGAACGCTCACTTTCTATGTTCAGGCGGTTGGAAAGACTTCAATGGAAATGAGTTTCATGAATAAGGGGGATTCCATTTTAGATATTGTGGGACCTCTTGGAAATCCCAGTCCCATCGGTTCATTTGGAACCGTAGTGTTGATAGGCGGAGGCTTCGGCATAGCCGCTATTCATCCAATCGCACGTGCATTGACACAGGCTGGAAATAGAACCATTTCAATTTTAGGAGCGCAGACTAAAGACCGAGTCATTTTAGAGGATGAAATGAAAAATGCTTCAACGGCAGTTCAGGTTGTTACTGACGATGGGAGCTACGGTGCCAAAGGTCGGGTTACAGATATTCTTCAAACGATGATCGATAAAAAGGAAGGCATTGACCGTGTCATAGCAATTGGTCCATTGATTATGATGAAGGCAGTTGCCGATTTAACGCGTCCTTACAAAATTGAAACCTTAGTCAGTTTGAATCCCATCATGATTGATGGGACAGGAATGTGCGGTGCCTGCCGAGTGACAGTCGGTGGTGAGATGAAGTTTGCTTGTGTGGATGGACCAGAGTTCGACGGCCATGCAGTTGATTTTGAAGGATTGCTCAATCGTTTGAAATCATATGTGACTGAAGAAAAAACTGCGAAGGAACAGTATGTCCCTGAGAATGAGGGAACTTGCCGCCTCGTTACAACGTCCTAGCTGACTTAACTTTTAATCAGAAAATAATTTTTCATATGGGAAAAGAAATGCAACCCAAGGGAAGCAAAATTCCAAGAACGAAAGCTCCAGAACAAAGCCCGGAGGAAAGAAAGAAAAACTTCCAGGAAGTGAGTTTGGGCTACACCCCGGCAATGGCTCAACTCGAAGCATCGCGTTGCATTCAATGCAAAAAACCAAAGTGCGTTATAGGGTGCCCCGTGCGTGTGGCGATTCCAGATTTTATCAAGCAGGTTGCGGCTGGAGATTTTCTCGAAGCGGCACGCATTATTAAGAATTCCAACGCATTGCCAGCCGTTACGGGTCGCGTCTGTCCTCAAGAAGATCAATGTGAAAAGCATTGTGTGGTTGGTATTAAAGGCGAACCACTTGCCATAGGTAAATTGGAACGTTTTGTGGCTGACTACGAACGCATGCACCGGAATCTGGAGCCAGTAGAAAAAGCACCTTCTACAGGAAAAAAAATTGCAGTCATTGGAGCGGGTCCGGCAGGTTTAGCAGTGGCGGGTGATCTTGCAAAACTGGGCCATGAAGTGGTTATCTTTGAGGCTTTGCACAAACCGGGGGGTGTCTTGTTTTACGGCATCCCGGAGTTTCGACTTCCCAAGGAAATTCTGGAAGCAGAATTGGACTATTTGAAGCGGCTGGGGATAGAGATCAAAGTCAATTATGTGATTGGAAAAATAAAAACACTGGATGAATTGATGCAAGAAGATGGATTCGATGCAATTTTCATAGGAACGGGTGCAGGCTTGCCTTATTTTCTCGGCATCCCCGGTGAAAATTTCAATGGAGTGTATTCGGCGAATGAATTTTTAACGCGTATCAATTTAATGCACGCTTGGGAGTTTCCAGCGTTCGACACGCCCATCCATCAACACAAAACCTTTGCTGTGATAGGAGGGGGGAACACCGCATTGGATGCCGCTCGAACGGCTCTTAGGCTACCGGGCACTGAAAAGGTAATGTTGCTTTATCGACGTTCTCGGGAAGAATTGCCTGCTCGATTGGAAGAGGTCGAACACGCCGAATCGGAGGGAATAGAGTTTCACTTTCTCGTGAGTCCCGCTGAAATAAATGGAAGCAATGGCTGGGTTTCTGAAATTGTCTGCCAAAAAATGGAATTGGGAGAGCCAGATGCCTCCGGGCGAAAGCACCCTCATGTCGTGGAGGGGAGTAAGGTTTCCCTAGCGGCAGATGCGGTTATCATTGCTCTTGGCAGTGGCGTCAATCCGTTGATAGCAAAAAGTTCATCCGATTTGGAAACGGACACACAGGGCCACATTGAATTGGCCGATCCAGATATTAATTTAACATCTCGACCGGGAGTATTTGCCGGAGGAGATATTGTTACCGGGGCCGCCACGGTCATTTCAGCCATGGGTGCAGGAAAAAAAGCGGCTCAGGGAATTCACGAATATGTTATGAAAGTAAAAAACTCTGAGAAAGTTTGATTAATTTTTTTGTTAATGGATGTGGTGAGAGTATATTTTTAAAGGTCAGCAATTTAAATCAATAAAAGTATTTGGATTTAAAATTCATCTATATCAAAAGGATAAATTATGAAGGCTTTGATTCTGGATATCCCAAGGAAAGATTGGGACGGCACCAAAGGCTTGATATTTACCGATGTCAATTCCCCTGAACTCAACGAATCGAAACATAGAGAAGATGCCAGCAAAGTCATCATCAAACCTCGTTATACGGGCTTTTGTGGCTCAGACAAAAGCATCTGGTTTCGCCATGCGTTCAAAGACCTGATCTTCGATTCCATCGAATCAAGCGAACAATCCTACCGAATTTGTGGTCATGAACTTTTGGGAGAAATTGTCTCTGTTGGTTCCTATGCTCAAAGCTATTATGGTTATAAGGCAGGCGATATTGTTTCCACTGAATCGCATATTTTTTGTGGGCGGTGCCATCAATGTAAAATTGGGGACGCTCATGTTTGTTCCGATCATAAAATCATAGGTATCTCTACAGATGGATGTTTTGCGGAATTTGTGAAGTTGCCCGCCAGAGAACTGTGGAAAACAGATACCGATTTGATTCGTCCGGAAGTCGCCGCTATTCAGGAACCGCTTGGCAATGCGGTTCACGCTTGCAGTCGTGTCGATCTGCGTGGCAAAACATTAGCTATATTTGGTTGTGGGACCATCGGCTTGCTTTCCATTTTGGTTGCACGATCTATGGGGGCGGCCGTTATTATCGGAATCGATCCAAACCCCAAAAATTTAAAATTGGCGGAAGCTCTTGGAATCGATATTTCAATTCAGGCCAGTGCCTCTGGCGATGATCGAAAACCGTATGATCCTGATTTGGAAATCATACAGACAATCAAAGATAAATGTTACGGCGAAGGTGTTGATGTAGCTATGGAAATGGCTGGGAGCAACCAAGCCCTCAATACAGCGATTGCCAGTACGCGCGCGGGCGGGAATATTATATTATTCGGTTTGTCTGCGGGTGATTATACGCTGACAAGTTTTCAGGACATCATCATGTATGGAAAATCCTTGCACAGCGTCGTCGGCAGACAGGTTTTTCAAACCTGGTATATCCTAAGCAATCTTTTAAAATCAAAAAGCCATCATCTTCAGGATAAAATTTTTGAAATTATTCTGAACAAAGGCGAAGGCACTATCATTCCTTTTCATTCATTTGAACGAAATACTTTTGAAAAAAGTATTCAAAAATATCCTAAAATAATTTTTAAATATTGAAATTCTTGTCATCTTAACTGAAAGATTGAGGAAGAATATGCGACCCGAATCCCTTGAGATTTTTCAAAAAGAACTTCAGGAAATTCAATCTGCCGGCCTTTATAAAGAAGAACGAGTTCTTCTTTCCCCTCAGCAAGCCCATATCAAAATCGCACAGGGAGAGGTTCTTAATTTTTGTGCAAACAACTATTTGGGCTTAGCCAATCACCCCACTTTAATTCAGGCAGGAAAAGAGGCACTGGATAAATACGGGTTGGGGATGGCTTCGGTCAGGTTCATCTGTGGCACCAACGATATTCACAAACAGCTTGAAGACCGGGTTTCCCGTTTTTTGGAAATGGAGGACACGATCTTGTATTCCTCTTGCTTTGATGCGAACACAGGGTTATTCGAAACATTGTTCAATGACCAAGATGCGATTATAAGTGATCGGCTGAATCATGCCAGTATCATTGATGGAACTCGACTCTGCAAAGCCATGCGATTTCGATTCAATCACGCTGATATGGATCACCTAGAAACGCAATTGAAGCGAGCTGAGAAATATCGTCAGCGTGTGATCGCTACTGACGGAGTTTTCAGCATGGATGGCGATGTTGCTCGTTTGAAAGATATTTGCGACCTGGCAGAACAATATGGCGCGATGGTGATGGTTGATGATTCCCATGCAACGGGATTTTTCGGTCCGTCGGGTAGGGGAAGCATCGAGCATCAGAATGTGATGGGGCGGGTGGATCTGGTGACTTCTACTTTTGGTAAAGCGTTGGGAGGCGCGTCGGGTGGCTTTACAGCGGGTCATAAAGAAATTATCAATCTTTTGCGTCAACGATCGCGTCCGTATCTGTTTTCAAATGCGCTTTCTCCTGTTGTCGCAGGAGTCACTCTTCGAGCGATAGAACTGATTGAAGAGTCTCCTCAACTGATCGAGAAACTTCAATCAAATACAGCTTATTTTAGAAATAAGCTCAAGGATGCAGATCTTGAGGTCAAGCCGGGAGTGCATCCGATTGTCCCTTTTATGATTGGTGATGCTAAACGGGCTCAGGAAATGGCTGGACGTTTATTGCAGGAAGGAATCTATGTTGTGGGATTCAGTTTCCCTGTGGTCCCAGACGGTGAAGCTCGTATTCGTTTTCAAGTATCCGCGGCGCACGAATTGAAAGATATTGATTATTTAGTGGGAAAAGTTATATCTCTACAGGATGAGTTGTAAAACCATCAAGATTTATAGCTCCTGTTTTCTTCGCCATAAATAAATCGGCATTATCTCTATATTTCTATTTAAATTTATGCTGGTATCCATTATTTAATGCCGGTTAATTCACCCATGGAAAGGTTAAATTATGGATGATCGACTTATAAGTTTGTTAGAAAAACTACAAGGTCTTGAAAATGATATTTTACAAGAGATCGAAAAAAAAGAGCAGGCCTTTTCCTATGAGATACATAAAAAGAAGATTCTATTTGAAAGGGAGACGAAGAAAGCTCATAAGGCACTGACCAAAAAAGTATCTGCTTATCTGCACGATGCTTCTATAAAAAGCATTTTGACAGCCCCCGTTATCTGGTCTTGCTTGATACCCGCTTTGATGATGGATTTGGTGCTCTCAGTATTTCAAAGTATTTGTTTCCCCGTGTATGGGATCCCTAAAGTCCGGCGTAGCGATTACATAATTATGGATCGCCAGCATCTGACATATCTCAATGTCATCGAAAGGATGAATTGCATTTATTGTGCATATTTTAATGGGGTAATCGGTTATGCGCGCGAAGTAGCGGGCCGAACTGAGCAGTACTGGTGCCCTATCAAGCATGCTCGAAAAATTAAATCTTTTCATAGTCGGTATAAAAATTTCTTCGATTATGGTGATGCTGAAGGATATCGAAAAAAAGTTGAAGAAGTCAGACGAAAGTTTGATGATATAAAATAAATTGCATTGGTTCTATCTCTTGAAATAGAGCTACTCCTATTTTAATTTTAATCACTGCACTTGCAGGACTTGACTAAAGTCAAGTCCTGGCCTTGCGGACGATTCCCTGCATTCTGACACCTATTTTCAACAGTCTTTCCGTTATACCCCTCCCTAGCAAAAACGATCTTGAATTGCTTAAAAACACGTTTGACATCAGTGTTTGAAAAAAAAACAAAAAAAATATCAGAGACCTTGACGGAATAAAATAGAGATTTTATATATTTTCCAAGGAAGAAATTATATTCAAATGTTAGCAAATTCATTTTTAAAGAGGAGGTAAATTATGTTGCTCAATCAAATTGGTAATTGGGAAACTTGGGATCCTTTTGGAGAGATGAATCACCTGCAACGCAACAGGAACCATCTGTTTCCAGGCTTCCAGGCTGATCGAAGTCAGGTTGAAAGAAGCCAAAAGGATTTTCCGCAGTTCAATGTTTGGGAAGATAATGATGGTCTTTTAATGACATCGGAATTACCGGGTGTGAAGCCGGAAGATTTGGATATCGTTGCGACGGGTGATGTTCTCACTGTCAAGGGAAGCAAAAAGGTTTTAGAAATGGGTGAGAAGGATTCCTTTTTAAAACGGGAATTGACCTATGGAAACTTTTCCAGATCTGTGAAGCTTCCCTATCGAATCAACCCAGACAAGGTTGAAGCGAAGCTTCGCAATGGAATCCTAACCGTTACGTTGAGCCGTCCGGAAGAGGAAAAACCCAAAAATATAACTATCACCAATAACTGAGAAGGGAGATGACAATGACTACTCTTGAGAAAGTTGAAAAACAACCGGAACAAAATCCGACTGCAGTAGAAAATTCAAACGTGGAAGCTCAGATGAATACATACCTTCCAAGAACAGATATTGTTGAGTCTGAAGATGCGGTCAATATTTGGGCTGAAATGCCAGGTCTGGACAGCGAGTCGGTCAGCATAACTTTGGAAAAAAACGTTTTGACTCTGGATGGTAAGTTTCCGTTACCTGTTAAACCCGATGGTTACACTTTGAGGGTTGGTGAATTTCCGGTTGGGAATTATCACAGAACCTTTAGGCTGAGTCAGGAATTCGATTGTGGCGAAATAGAGGCCAAAATGAAAGATGGTGTTCTTTGTCTAATTTTGCCCAGAAGAAAAGATCTTGGCCCCAAAAAAGTTACTGTCATGTCGGAATAACAAAAAGACATTTTCTTGAGTGTTAGGGTGTCGAGAGTTGTCTTTTATATAATTGTTAAACTGAAAATGCCTTTTGAATTTTTGAAAGGAGGGTTGTCATGAATATTAAAGAATTGATTCCCTGGAACCGTGAAAAAGAAAATGGTGTGTTTAAGTCTGACTCGGATCACCCTTTTGTCAGCTTGCAAAAAGAAATGAATCGAATGTTTGATAGTTTTTCCAAATCGGTGTTTGACTTTCCTGCAATGCATAAGGAATTGGAGTTCTCTAAATCGATCACTCCAAAAATTGATGTGGTCGAATCCGACAGTGAAGTCAAGGTAACGGTTGAATTGCCAGGCATGGAAGAGAAGGATATTTCGGTCAACTTTTCAGGCGACATGCTGGTGATTAAGGGCGAAAAAAAATTGGAGAAGGAAGAAAAGAAAGAGGACTATTGTTTTATGGAAAGGTCTTACGGATCTTTTCACAGGGCGATTCCACTTTCGGCTGGTGTTGATAAGGATAAGGTAGATGCAAAGCTTAAAAATGGTGTTCTGAAAGTGACCCTGCCAAAAACAGAACAAGCACAAAGGGAAACAAAAAAAATTAAAATAAACAGCGGTTGAGACAAACTTGGCAAGTGATATTTTAATTTATTTGGGGCAATGGAAGCAGGTCTATTTCCGGTCTCTGCCATTGCCCCTGTATTGGAGGTGTGGCCCATGAGTTCTTTTACTCAAAATTCCAATAAATATCTTTTAAGTATCATCGTTTTGCTCATTTTGGTGACAGGATTTCAAACATACCTTATTTTAAATAAGTCTGATTCCTCTGATTCTGGAAGCGTAAGAACTCAGTTTGAAGAAGACAAGCTGTTTCGTCCAGATGCTTCGATTATGGATTGGGACCCTTTTGCAAATTTTCAAAGAATGCAGGAACAGATGGATCAGGTTTTCGGAAAAGGATTCTCCGGTTTAGATAGCTCTTTTCCAAGTCTGAAGAGCTTTTCTTTTGGAGGCCCTTTTTCACAAAAATTGGATTTAAAAGATGAGGACGGGAAGTTTGTCCTTGAACTGGAACTTCCCGGTCTGGACCGTACCAATGTTGATGTTAGTGTAGAAGGAAAATCTTTGAAAATCTCGGGGACGGTGGAACGGGAAAATGAAAGGACCCAAAATAACGCTACTTTCAAAAGCAGTCAGTCTCAGCATTTTGAACGCTATTTGACCCTTCCGGCTTTTGTAAAGCCAGAGACATTGAGAGTTGACTATAAAGATAAATTTTTGGTTATCTCTATAGAGAAAAGATCCTGATTTATTTTCAGCGAAATCATCGCTCTAATCAAAGAGGAGTCTCGTAACTCTGATCGGCTAATGAGCTTCGTTCCAGTTTTTTCCCCAGCCGATATCTACTATCAGGGGTACGGAAAGTTCGACAGCGTTTTCCATCTTTTCTTTGACGAGTTTAGAGAGCTTGTCTTTTTCCTGTTCGGGGCATTCAAATACGAGTTCATCGTGGACTTGTAATATCATGCGTGATTTCATTTTCATTTCTTGAAGACTTTGGTTGAGTCGGATCATCGCTACTTTGATCAAATCGGCCGAACCGCCTTGCACAGGTGAATTTATGGCTACTCGTTCGGCCGATTGACGCGCTTGCCGATTGCTACTATTCAAATCTGGCAAGTACCGTTTACGATTGAACAGCGTTGTGGTATAGCCTTTCTCCCTTGCGGTTTCAATGGTTTCATCCATGAAAGTTTTTACATTTTTGTAGAGCGAAAAATATTGTTCGATGAATATCTTCGCTTCCTTTTGAGGAATCTTGAGTTGTCGGGAAAGTCCAAATGGGCTGAGGCCGTAAACGATTCCAAAATTGACAGCTTTTGCCATGCGTCGGTATTCAGAATCCACAGCATCGAGGGGTTGACCAAAAATTTCAGCGGCCGTGCGCGTGTGTATGTCTTCTCCATTTTTAAAAGCAGAACAGAGGGCGGGGTCGCCGGACAAATGAGCGAGTAGCCGTAGCTCGATCTGAGAATAGTCAGCCGCCAGTAATAAACTCCCTTCAGGGGCGATAAATGCCTTTCGGATCTCACGTCCTGTTTCGGTGCGTATGGGTATGTTTTGCAAGTTGGGATCGCTACTGCTCAATCGACCCGTTGCGGCTACAGTTTGATTGTAGGAGGTGTGGACTCTTCCCGTTTTAGAGTAAATATCTTGTGGCAGTGCCAAAACATAGGTGGAGTTTAGTTTTGCCAATTGTCGATATTCAAGTATCAATTGAGGAAGCGGGTGCTTGCTGGCCAATTCCTCCAGAACGGAAACATCGGTTGAGTATCCGCTCTTGGTTTTCTTAACTGCAGGCAGTTCCAGTTTTTCAAAAAGAATGACCGATAATTGTTTTGGGGAATTGATATTAAAAACCTCTCCCGCCTCGGCATGAATCTGTTCTTCGTATTTTGCTAAATGTTTTTCAATTTCTTTGGAAAGTTTTTCGAGGTGAGGAACGTTCAAAAGGATACCCGCTGTCTCCATATTAGCGAGTACGTCTATTAAGGGAATTTCCATTTCCATCAATAATTTTCGATCCTCATTTTCTATCTTGGGATCAAACTTTTTATACAATTGCCAGGAAATATCAGAATCTTCTGCGGCGTATTCTGATGCCCGTTCGATTTCCACTTCATCAAAAGGCAACTGATTTTTCCCCGTACCGGCAACATCTTTATAGGTGATAGTTTTTATATCGAGATATTTTTGCGCCAGGTCGTCCAGGCCATGTCCTCTACTGGCGGGATCGAGTATATAGTGTGCCAGCATGGTATCGAAAGCGATGCCCTTTAATGTTATGCCTTCATTGCGTAAAACGATCAAATCGTATTTCAGGTTCTGTCCGGTTTTCTCAAGTTGTGGATCTTCGAACAAAGGCTTGAGGGTTTCAAAAACCCATTTCTTATCCAATTGCTCAGGAACGCCAAGATAGCGATGGTCTAGTGGGATGTAGCAGGCATGGTTTTCCTGGTACGAAAAAGAGATTCCCACGGCACTGGCCTGTACTGGCTGTACGCTCGTTGTTTCCAGATCAAAAGCGAACATTCCTGATTCTTTTAATTCCTCGACTAGTGCCAAGAAGTCTTCTTTTTCCAGAATTGTACGATAATGTCTTTCCGCTGGAGGGGAGGGCGGAGTTGGCTGAGAGAGGTCTTCACTGTCAAGTTCACCTAGCAAAGAATTGAATTCAAATTGGGTGAACCACTTTTTCAAATCATCAATATGTGGAGACTGCCGTTTGAATTGCTCTATGCTTATTTCCAGAGACATATTGGTGTCGATGGTTACTAATTTTCGACTGAGGAAGGCCTGGTCTTTGTCCCGTTCCAGATTTTCCTTCATTTTCTTTTTGGTGATCTCATCGATGTTTTCGTAAACCTTGTCGATGGAACCGTATTTGGCGATCAATTCTCCGGCAGTTTTTGGACCCACTCCTTTGACACCGGGGATATGGTCACTTGAATCGCCCATGAGACCCATGACTTCAACCACCTTATCGGGCGAGACATTGAACTTTTCCATCACCTCCGCAGATCGAATCCATTTTCCTTTCATCGTATCCAACATGCAGACTTGATCGTTTATCAGTTGCATCATGTCCTTGTCGCCACTGACGATAACTACGTCCAGTCCCATTTCAGTTCCGCGTCGGGCGAGTGTGCCGATCAAGTCATCAGCTTCAAATCCAGGTTGTTTGATGGTCGCGATATTGTAAGCTTCCGTCAAAGGTTGAAAATAGGGGAACTGGGCCTGCAGGTCTTCGGGCGGTGTTTCCCTGTTGGATTTGTATTCTGGATACATATCGTGACGAAAGGTTTTTTCCTTGGAGTCAAAAGCTACAGCAAGGTAGTCCGGTTGTTCTTCACGCACAACTCGGTTGAGCATGTTGACGTATCCGTAAAGAGCATTGGTTGGCAATCCTTCCGAGGTGGAAAGATTATGGCGAATCCCAAAATACGCTCTGAAAATATATGAGGAACCATCGATTAGGTAAAGCGTTTGATTTTTTTTGGTCATGATGATCGAGTGAAACGGTGGAAGGATTTTTGAAAGATTATAGCATGGCAATTGACAAAATTATGTGGCTGAAATAGCATGATTCAGTATCTTATCAATAGGAGAAAAACCCAATGAGTTCCTGGTATCTACTCACACTGGTGGGAAAAGACCGGCCTGGTATTGTTGCCGGAGTAACCACTGCCTTGTATAAAATGGGCGCAAATCTTGGCGAAGCGTCCATGGTGCAATTGGGTGGAAATTTCACCATCATGGTTCTGGCTCAATACAAGGGAACAGAAAAGGAGCTTTCCGAATTCATCCTTCCTGTTGCTAAGAAATTTGATTTGCGTCTTCATATTGATTCTGTTTTAGAACCAAAGCATCAAACCAGCCTGCCAGATGTTCGTATCACCGTTTACGGAGCGGATCGTTCTGGAATCGTTGCCGAGGCAACGACTGCGCTTGCTAATGCAGGACTCAATATTCTCAATTTGGAATCCGACGTCGGCGGTGGCCCCAATTCAATTTATATTTTGATCATTGAAGGTACTGCGGACAAAGGAATCGATGCCTTGCAAAAAGTTTTAGACGATCTGGCGCGTGATAAAAAACTGGAAACCCGGCTTAGCCCCATCGATACTTTGATAGGTTGAGTTTATGGCTATATTGGACATCCTCGTCTACCCCGATCCTCGCTTGAAGCAGATCTCCGACCCGGTCACAAAATTTGATTCCGCTCTGAAAGATTTCATTCGGGATTTGAACGAAACGATGCTTGCGGGCCCCGGCTGTGTCGGCATTGCGGCCCCTCAAGTGGGTTATTTTGATAGAATCGTGATTGTTGACCTTTCTTCAAAGCCCAAGAACCCCAATCATGGGAAACTGGTGTTGGTCAACCCGGTCATTGTTGAAGCCAGCGGATCAAATATAGGGCGGGAAGGGTGTTTATCGGTTCCCGACTACACTGGAAACATCGCCAGAGCCAAAAAAATCACTCTGACCGCTCAAGATGAGGAAGGCAATGAGCACAGTTACCAGATGAAAGGCTTTGAAGCCCGAGTGGTTCAGCACGAAATAGATCATCTGGACGGACTTCTCTTTCTTGATCGCCTTGTTTGCCGCAGAAGTGAGCTATTCCCACGCCAAAACTACGCCGAATAAGGCTTTGTGCTAAAAATTTCGCACTGGAACGATCTTCTTTATTTCAATGATTCTTTAGTTTGTGTCATAATGCCAAGAAACGCTTTTTTGACAATGCGTTGCCTAATTTTATAAAGTTTTTTAAATATTAAAGTGCGATCATGGAAAAAGATAAAATAATAATTTTTGACACCACTCTGCGCGATGGGGAGCAATGCCCCGGAGCCAGCATGAATATTAAAGAGAAAATGGAAGTCGCGCGTCAACTCGCTCAATTGAAAGTTGATGTGATTGAAGCCGGATTCCCGATTGCTTCGCCTGGAGATTTTGAGGCGGTGCGGCAAATTGCGCAGGAAGTGCGAAGTGCCTCTATTGCAGGTCTTGCGCGTGCTTTGGAAAAGGACATCGAAGCGGCGGCTCGTGCTTTGGAGCCTGCGGACAATCCTCGCATTCACGTTTTTCTCTCGACCTCTAAATCGCATCGCGTTCACATGGTGCATAAGGCCAAGGCTGAGATTGTCGAAATGGCGATTTCTTCTCTCAAATTTGCTGGAAAATTCTGCGATAACCTGGAATTTTCTCCGATGGATGCGTCGCGCACAGAACCCGAATTTCTTGCGGAAGTTGTCACTGCGGCGATAGATGCAGGTGCTACGACTGTCAATATTCCCGATACGGTGGGCTACGCGATTCCCGACGAATTTGCAGAGCTCATTCGTTACCTACAGGCCAATGTTCCCAATATTGATAAGGCGGTTTTGAGCGTACATTGCCATAACGATCTGGGGCTGGCGGTTGCCAATTCCCTTGCCGCAATTCAGGCGGGCGTTCGTCAAGTAGAGTGTACTGTGAATGGAATTGGCGAGCGGGCGGGAAATGCCTCGATGGAAGAAATTGTCATGGCTCTCAAAACGCGTAAAGATTTCTTTAATATGGATACGAATATTGATACACAACACATCATGGCTTGCTCGAAGATGGTCAGCAGTTTCACTGGGTTCTTCGTGCAAAGAAACAAGGCCATTGTTGGGAAAAATGCTTTTGCTCACGAGTCGGGCATCCATCAACATGGATTCCTCAAAAAGAAAGACACCTTCGAGATCATGAACCCCAGCGAAATAGGGGGCGAAGCGTCGGAACTGGTGATGGGAAAACACTCTGGGCGAAATGCTCTGCAATTCCGTATCAGCGAACTGGGCCACGAATTGAATCAGGAAGAGCTGGATAGAGTTTTTGACGAGTTCAAGATCCTTGCAGACGAAAAGAAAGAGGTTTTTGAAGAGGACATCCTAGCCATCGTTCAAAAAGTAGTTGTCGCAGAGGAGAACCAGAATATATGGAAGCTGAATAAGGTTCAGGCATCTGTTGCAACGGGAACGACCCCGACGGCTGAAATTTCTCTGATCGCTCAGGATGGCACAGAGTATTCTGCCAAAGGAGAAGGCGACGGACCTGTGGACGCTATCTGCGACGCGGTTGATAAAATCACAGGGCTTTCCTGCAAACTGCTGGACTATCAGGTGCTGTCCAAAACAAAAGGGACAGATGCACTGGGCGAAGTTTCTATCCAGGCTTCTTACAAGAACATGAAAGTTCTGGGTAAGGGGATTGGCGTGAACACTTTGCATGCCAGCGCGCAAGCCTATGTGAATGCCGTCAATAAGTTAATTTTGAAAGACCAGTTGGCTCAATCCTCACCAAGCGAAATCCCGGGACCTTAGCGGTTCCGGTTTCTTTGCTATTCGTTTCTACTCATGAAAGACGAACTCTTTGCCAGAGAAACTCCCTGCGAAAAATTTGAATTCAACGCAGAAGTCGCTCAGGTTTTCGACGATATGCTGGAACGCAGTATTCCTCTCTATAAGGAATGCCGGGATCTGGCGATCCAGTTTTGCCTGCGATACGCGCAACCCCAGTCACGTATTTACGATTTGGGATGCTCCGCCGGGAGTTTCCTGGAACATCTCACAAATCGACTCGAACCGTCTTTTTCTGCCGAAATCATTGGCGTGGACAATTCCTTGCCGATGCTGGAACGAGCGCAGAAACGTTTGCAAGGGCGATCTGTCGAGCTGGAAGAGGCCGATTTAGCTGATGAACGCCTCGAATTAAAATCGGCGAGCGTCGTGGTCCTCAATTACACCCTGCAATTTGTTTCCCCATCCAAACGCCTGGCTCTGGTTCGTAAAATACATTCAGGATTGTTGGAGCAGGGCAGGTTGATCCTCATTGAAAAAATCAAGGGAGAGGATGCCGAAAGCGACGAAGTATTTGTCGAATTTTATCATGATTTCAAACGCAAGATGGGCTACTCGTCTCTGGAAATTTCCAGAAAAAGAGATGCGCTGGAAGATGTTCTGATCTCCTGGACCCTGACGGAGAATATCGACTTGTTGCAGAAAGCCGGTTTTTCCCGGATCGAAATTTTTTTCAAATGGAATAATTTTGTAGGTCTCATTGCGCTGAAATAATTTATGTTGTATCGTTTATATGGCGTTTAAATAAGTTGAACCCAGCCAAAATTTGCAAGTAAAGGAAAGCTCCATGCCTCATTACGATTATACCTGCGAGAAATGCAAAAAGGATTTTGTGGTCGAGATGAAAATCTCTGAATTGGACAAGAAGAAAGTAGTTTGTTCCGAGTGCGGCTCGACAAAGGTTGGGCGCAACGTGACCAATACGTCCTTTACAAGCGAAAGCATCAACCGCTACGTTTGGAAAACAGATTGAAGGCAGGTCAAAAATCAGTTTGCCTGATCATTCATCTGTGATTTGAAAAATATCCCCCTATGACAACCTTACTCAAGACCCCAGTCAAGATATCAGTGCCCAAAAAATTTCCCGGGCGGTTTGGAGAATTAGTCCAATTCCCCCTGCAACGTATTCATATAGAAATCACCAATGTTTGTAATTTTGATTGCACGTTTTGCCCGAAACAGGAAATGACTCGTAAGTACGAGTACATGGACTTTGACAAGGTGTGTGGGATCATTGATGAAATCGCCGATTACAATATGGCTGAGAAAATCACTTTCCACATCATGGGCGAACCCTTCATGCACCCCCGGTTTTTTGATATTTTAGACTACTCCGCGCAAAGAGGAGTTAAAACCGGAGTCACCACCAATGGCACCTATTTGAATGAAGAAATTGCGGCGAAATTGGAAAAAGTGACAGTATCGCAGATGAACATTTCCCTGCAAACGCCAGATGAAGAATCTTTCAAAACGCGCAAAGCTCGGCGCATGGAGTTCGATGAGTACAAACAGAAGATTCTGGAATTCATGGGATCCTGCCTGAAACAGGAAGAACCCCCCAAGATCAAAATGCATTTCCTCAATACCACGATTCAGTCCGACGTTCCCGGTGAAGACTGGAGCCTGGGTACAATGAAGGTCATCAATAATACCAATGAGCTGAGGAAAACCTTTGCTTATTGGGCGGGCGAAATACACAAAGTTTATCCCCCTGCAAGCGAAGCCGCTCGCGCAGAAGTTTTTGCGAAAATTGAAAAACTGTCCGCATTCAAATGGAACGTGGTGGAAGTGCTTCCCAATGTTTATTTTGAAACCTATCTTCTCGATACCTGGGGCAATGCCTTTGTTGGTGGAGACAAGGTCGTTCCATCTACCATCGGCTATTGCAGTGCGCTGACCGACCATTTTGCAATTCAGTGCAACGGGAATCTCTCCTATTGTTGCAAAGATTTCGACGGTAAGACCACCGCAGGAAACGTGTTTGAAAAGCCGATTGTCGAGATTTTGAATTCCGATCCCATCATCGAAGCCATCGAAGGTTTTAAAAACTTCAAAGTAAAACATCCCTATTGTCAGAAATGTCTGGGCGGTAGCAGTTGGTGGAAGTCCGTGGGCAACCAAGTAAGCTCCATCCTTATCTGGAAGTTCCTGAAGCCCATGTTTTACAAGAAAAACTGACCGCTTGAGGATTTAGAAAAGGCTTGGTTTTTTTCTTCTTTTTGCTAGAATACGCCTTCTTTTTTCCAACAAAAAAAACACTACGGGATGTAGCGCAGCCTGGTAGCGCACTTCGTTCGGGACGAAGGGGCCGGAAGTTCAAATCTTCTCATCCCGACCATATATAGCGGGAGTTTCTGAAATCAGAGGCTCCCGTTTTTTATAAGTTAGCAGTTAGTTTGGGATAGAGTTTTAAGCGGGATTATCCGGGATTATGCGGGATAAAGTGGGATGGGATAAGGCTTTGCGGGGACATCGAGGAAAATTTCGGTGTCCTTTTTTAGTTTGGGATATTTGAGAAATTCGGGCGATTTGTTGCAGTTACTTTGGGATGTGAATCATCCGTGTCGCCACCAAACCATAGCCTTGACCAAAAGGAACAATGTGGTCTATGTCCATTTTGGATCGGTCAAGTGTTTGCCTGTAAAGGGCCAATCTATTCCTCAGATTCAACTTTGCAGTCCTTCTTGGTTTTGAACTTTACAGGTGTTTTAGAATCACGAATCAATATCTCATTGCGTGTGTTTTGACAATTGGGGTCGGTGCCGATCAAATGCTTCCGATTCTTGCGGCTGAATTCCATGACCGTTGTATTATTTTGAGGTTCTTCGTATTCTTGAGGAGCGTCGGTAGTGGTATTGCTTGATTCAGGCATGACGCATCCTGCTTTATGGCAATGGTACTTCCCAGTACGCTTGTTGAAGTGGCCCCCATTTGAGTCTAGGCCTCCACTATGAGAAAAGGCAATGCTAGGAAATATAAAAAGTATCAAAATGAATAGGGCCAGTTTTTTCACGAGGAGCCTCTTAATAATGTTGAGAATATTCCGGTATGATATTTCAGTTCTCCGATACTGTCAATCAGGCTCAAAAAAATGGACCTCGCAAGGCCTAGCTTTCGTAGTCGATATTTTATCTCAAGTCTTCAAGTTCTTCCCGGCAATATTCAGGAATCGTCCGGCTCAATTTCCAGCTCGAGTCTTTTTTGGGGGGGAATTAACGCCATTCAAATTGAAGACTGTTGACGGCTGACAATCAAGCCGATCAAATGCTTTACAGCATTAAGGTTATTAATTAGACACATGTGCTATGATAATACTATATCAACCACTTTCTATTCGGCCTCATGTCGTATATTTCCCTCTACGATATTCATTGAGTCATCCCATCGACGTGATAGTTTGATCTAAGGGCAGTAATACATATTCATCACCTAGCTCATAAAGGACAAACAATGCAAAAACTTACCCCCGCAGGCCAGAACATTGTCAGTGATATTTCTAATCGCTACCGCTTGAGTAACGAAGCGGTAACCCACATGCTAGTAGCCGTAAATAACGGTGGCGGTAGCATGGCCCAATTTAGTTGCCCCGAGTTGGGAGGATCCGGTCAGTGGATGCGTGGCGGCATGACCATGGTCGGCGATATGTTTAATCACGGACTTAAAATGACCGTAGATAACCTCTGTTCGGAACTTTCTGATGCGCTCGCCAACACGCAGGTTTTTCCAACCATACCAGCGGGAACTCCGGGTAGCAATCAATGGTGGCCAAGTGAGTACGGTAGCCCCTTTAGCAGTGGTGCTCAAAATAACACTCGATATGCCATTTTCCCTGGCAGGTTGGCAGTGGAATTGAACGGGCAAGTAACAGTTTACGATACACTCAACCACAATATTGGCGGCGTCAGCCAGCAACAAGGAGGCGATACTTCGCTGAAATTTTCCAGCCAATTCGGCACGGTGTCAGTGAATCAGTTACCTATTATTTCTGGCTCAGTTACAGGAGTCCCACCGGTACAAACCAATTTTGCCGAACCTGTTTTCGATCAAGCGGCGGAAACGGCTCCTTATGTCGATAACAATCAAACGCAAAGCAATAATCCTAAGCCAACACATACATCTTCTGATGAGGTCATTAATCTAATTGAAAAGTTGGCAAAATTACGAGATGCCGGTGCCTTAACCGAGGAAGATTTTAATATCAAAAAGATGGATTTATTGGCCCGTATTTAACGCTTAGTATGCCGCCCTAGGCGGCATACTTGATTCGGGATGTGATGATAACTTGAAGCCTTCCTCATTCAAAGCGTCAATCGCCAATTGACGAATGATCCACCGACTCATCGCCCATTCAACAACTTTTCTGTTAAACAAATCCAATGTCACCGCCAGATACAACCCACCTTACCAGTGTTGGAATATAGGTGATGTCTGAAACCCAATATAAGCCCAGTTTCTCCACTGAGGATGCTGGGTGGAGTCAGTTCTTCGGTTTGGCGGCGGCACATGAGATGGGTTTCAAGCTTTTATTTTTGTCCCGAATTTTGGGAAAAGATATTTGGAAAAGCTCTCTTTATAACGTATTTGGATCGTATTTTTTTTAGGCGTTTTTTCATAAATTGAGGTATATTTAATGTCTAATAAATAAGCGTTGATCTATATTCCTTACCGACTTCTGTAGCTTGAGGTAGGGGAGTTGTGGCGTAAATTTCAAATCATTTTGAGAAATGATTGCGATTGTTTGTGATCATCAAACTAAAATTAAAATGAACTTTTCTAATAGTGTACTTCGAACTGTGGTTGCGGCATCATCGATTATTTTTGTATCTTTTTCCAGCGGGACCGCATTTGCTGAGACCTTGACTGAGCGTCTCAAACAGAAAACATATGGGGTGGCCCCGGTTACAGATAAGTCATCTTGCCTTCGACGGGTCGAGATGCAGAATAAATTGCGGATGGAAGTTCAAGAAAGAGGCGGGATATGGGGATGGTTCGAGCAAAACTCTAGCATCAAGAAGTATTCTAATCGAGGCATGCAAATGGATAGCTTGACCAATAAAATGGTTCTGGCTTTAAAACGACTTTGCGAAACGGCAAAGGGCGCACCGATGAATAACCACTCTCGCAGAATTTTCAACGACATTCAGAATAAAGGCGAAGAGACGGTTCGTAAAGAGTTGGTCGGTTTGGGACTTGCTCCAGCTGATGTGGAGATTTGGATCAATTTTGCCCACACTTCAAAGAAAATTGAAGACCGCAATATCGAATATTCTGAGCTCGATGCTTTGTTAGCTCGTTCTGAAACTTTGACTAATTTTTATTCGGAGTTTTCCCAACGGGAAATCAACTCTGGAAATGTAAAAATATCTGTTGATTCTTCGGAAACCTTCCTAGGCATTTTAAAAGAATTGTTAGAGAAAAACGCTAATATGTCCATGGCTTTGTACGAGGAAGAACATGTTCCTTATGAATCGCCAACGGAACATTGATAGCAGAGTCAAAACCTCCTATAAATCCAGCATTCTGCCCGATGCGGTAATCGCTCGCATCGTATTGGTAGTCGAAACTCATGGCACCGTAATGCAGTGTCGAGACGCGCGCCGCTTCTGGTCGTATTCATAGCGTTGGAGGAGGGTGCCTGTTCCATCGAGCTTCTCGATGCGCGAGCCATTCCCATCGTAAGCGTAGCTATGGTCGTTCTCGGTCCCCGGAGCGTCGGAACTACTCAGTCGATACAAGGAATCATAGCTGTAATTGGTGAGTTGCTCCGCGTCAGCAGACCCAATCCCAACCTATTGCTGGAAGTAGTCTATAAGAGAATCAGGTTTTTAAAGGAGGGCTTTATTTCATCATTTGGCAAGATGGCGAATAAAAAGCGAAAATATCTTGACTCTGGTCCTTGAGTCGATAATAATCACTCTATTCCTTAACAATGAAAAGAGTGACTTATGCCTGACATTCTAGAAACCTTGCTCCCTGTATTTGGGTCTGCTGTTTCGGCTGGTTTTCCGTCTCCTGCGGACGATTATATTGAGAGCCGTATCGATATGAATGAATACCTCATACAGCATAAGGAAGCGACGTTCTTTTTAAGGGTTCAGGGAGATTCAATGAACCAACTGGGTATTCTCGACGGTGATTTGCTTGTTGTTGACCGTTCTATACCTGTTGAAGTTGGCAATATTGTGATTGCGGCGATCGACGGTGAATTTACTGTTAAACAATTCGCTCTTTCTGAAGGGAACCCTATTTTGAAAGCCGCTAATCCGGCATACAAGGATATTTCTATTGACCCGGACGGTGATCTCGAAATATGGGGTGTTGTCCGCTGGGCAATTCATAAGCTATGGCCGTGACCCGACCTAGCATCGCGTTGGTGGATTGCAATAATTTCTATGTTTCCTGCGAGCGGGTTTTCAATCCCAAGTTAAACAACAAACCCGTTCTGGTGCTCTCCAATAACGATGGCTGTGTTATCGCCCGTTCTCAGGAAGTAAAAGACCTCGGCATCAAAATGGGAGTCCCCTGGTTTAAAATCCAGACGCTGGTCAAACATCACAACATCGTTGTCTTCTCCAGCAATTACACGCTCTATGCGGATATGTCGAACCGTGTGATGCAGATCATCTCTCATTTCAGCCCCAATCAGGAAATTTATTCGATTGACGAATGCTTTCTTGATCTTACGGGTTTCCAGCACTTAAATCTCATCGACCATGGTCAGCGTATTCGAGCGACGATCAAACAGTTTGTCGGGCTTCCGGTCTGTGTGGGCATTGGGGCTTCCAAGACACAGGCGAAGCTTGCCAATCATTTGGCAAAAAAGCGACCCGCTTTTGAGGGAGTGTGCGACTTTAATACTCTGGAACCAGAGGGTTTGGATCGCTTATTTTCCGAAATTGAAGTTGGTGAAGTGTGGGGTGTGGGAAGTCGAACCAAAAAACGACTTGCGGAATTGAGTATCCACACGGTCCTTGATCTTAAAAAATCTTCACCCAAAGTTCTACGAAAGCAATTTTCAGTTGTCATGGAACGAACCGTTAGAGAGTTGAACGGGGAGTCCTGCATTCCTCTGGAAGAAGTTGCGCCCCCAAAAGAGCAATTGATATGCTCGCGATCCTTTGGCGCACCGGTGTTCTCATTGATTGATCTCACTCAAGCTGTCATCACTTACACCACACGAGCGGCTGAAAAGCTACGCCAGCAAAAATCGGTAGCGGCTCTAGTCTATGTGTTCATAGAGACAAATCGATTCAAAGTAAATGAACCCCAGTACAACAACGGGCTCCTTGTTCCACTGCCGGAACCTGGCAATGACACTCGCTTGCTGGTAGGTGCCGCGCTTACAGGATTAAAGCGTATCTACAAACCGGGCTTTGCTTACAAGAAGGCAGGTATTATGCTCAATGACTTATCATGTGCTGACGCAAAGCAGAAGGGATTATTTGAGGATGCAGAACTGCAGGCTCATTCCAAATCGCTTATGCAGGCGATTGACAAAATCAATGGCATTATGGGATCAGGGACGATCAAATTCACAGGAGAAGGATTAAAAAAGCGATGGCAAGCCAAGGCGGAAAGAAAAACTCCGGCCTACACAACACGCATTGATGAAATACCAATAGCGTATGCTATTGGTTAGTTTGAGCCATAGCTTTCAAGCTTTTCCCGATAGCATTCAGCGATAGGTGCAAGCTTTCGGACATAGCCCTTTTTTAGTAATGCGATTGTTGAGTGTGTGAATGGTTTTCCTGTCTCCTCTGTTGGGTGGGGAGATTTATTTTTCCCTGCGGTCTGCTTTTTTTCTTCGACCTTCCTTGCGGGTGTCAACGCCAAAATAAGGTAGGCCCTTGCGTCGATCTCTTCCTCTTCTATCATCTGATTTTCTATTGTCCATGGTTCATTCCTTCTTAGCTTGAGTGGCGTAGAGTAATAAGGGTCTGCAACATTACCTTGCTAGTATAAAGCTATTTATTCGTTACTCAAGGAGTATAAAACACCAGAGTGTCCGGAGGGAATGATTTGGAGGAGACCTAGAGGTGTAAAACATTCCACGGTACACTCTGGCACGTTTGGGAGGTTGCCCTCCCCACCATTGCTACTCTATGCAACCACTATATTAAAGTTGGGGTCTGTTGGGTTATTTGTCAATGGGGTTTGGTGAAGAATTGTTTTATTTGAGACGGTTGAAAAATGCAGGTCTTTGAAATTGAATTTTTCCCTATAATATTTTCAATTTAGTGGTAATGTTTGATAAGACATAAATAGTCATGCAGATATAAATAGTTTGCAAAAAGGATGTCTTTGACAAAAATAAAAATGAATCATTCCCCCCGCAAAAGTCACTCCGCAAAAAAAATTCGTTTGCCAGTTATTGTTCCTGCTTTTTTATTGGTCACTGTTCTATTTTTTTCCTTGGCAAGTTACTCCTGCCTTGAGTTAGAAAAACATATGAACAAGGAAACCCTTTCAGATATTGGGAAATTTCAAAAAAACTTTCAGAAGTTTTTATCTTCAGACGCGGAATTGCTGGGTGGATTGCTACACTTTTTTGGTGAAAATAGTGAATTGCAGAAAGCTTTTTTAGCTCAGAATCGGAAGGAATTGATTGAGCATTCAAAAGAGGTCTTTGAAAAAATAAAGGCCGATTATAATATCACCCATTTTTATTTTATCGGTGAAGATCAAATCTGTTTTCTTCGGGCACACAATCCTAAACGATTTGGAGACACGATCAAACGTTTTACCTTGAAGCAAGCAGTGGCCACGGGACAACCTGCCTATGGAATAGAACTGGGCGTACTCGGTACCTTCACTTTACGTATGGTCCAACCATGGCGAATCGATGGGAAGATCGTTGGGTATATTGAATTGGGTAAAGAAATCGAATATTTGACTTCTCAATTATCCAATTTACTGGACGTAGGGTTGGTTTTCACAATCTTTAAAAGTCACCTGAATAGACAGTCTTGGGACGAAGGGCTTCGCATGATGGGTACTGAGGCCAATTGGAATGAGTTCGACTCATTTGTGGTGACGAGTCGGTCTTCCTCTAGTTTTTCAGAAAGGCTTAACCAGGTTGCTTCAGATAACCTTAGTAAGCAGTCTTTATATTTATTTGAGGATGAACGAGATGAAAGTCAATGGCAAGCTGGCTCAACGGCCTTGATTGATGCGGGAAACCAACAGGTCGGAAATGTCTTTATTTTCAGGAATGTTTCCCCCGAAGTAAATTTGCTCAACCAGTTGAAAGTTGGAATGTTGCTCATCCTTGTTTCGATTGGTGGCATCATGTTCTTTTTCTACTGGCGATATGTGAAAAGTTTGGAAGCGGATTTGATCAGCCTGTACGAGAGTTTGGATGCTGAAATCATCCAACGAAAAAAGATGGCATTGCAGTATCATGAACTTTCTTTGCAATATCAGTTGATATTGAATTCAGCAGGGGAAGGTATTTATGGACTGGATTTAGAAGGTAACACGACATTCATCAACATCGCAGGGGCTAAAATGCTGGGGTATACGATTGAGGAGCTGACTGGGAAGCATCTGCACTCGATGGTACATTATAAAACAATAGATGGGGCGGAGTACTCTTGGGATCAATGTCCTGTTAATAAAATCATGCGTAGCGGAGGAATATTTTCCGCCGCGAGCGAATATTTCTGGACAAAAGATCAAAAGCCCATCCCAATTGAGTATTTGGTCCATCCCATAAAAGAAAATAATACGATCAAAGGTGCGGTTGTGTTGTTTAAAGACATTTCTTCACGGCTGGAGAAAGAAAAGCAATTGAAGCAAGCGGAGCAACAAGTTCAACAGGTCGAAAAACTAGCAGGTATCGGTCGATTGGCTGACGGGGTTGCTCATGAAGTTTTGAATCCTTTGAATATAATTTCCATGCACGTGCAAATGCTTTTGAAAAAGACGGATCAGGAGATGGAGAAGAAACCCTTGTTGAAAATCAAGAATGAGGTCAAACGAATTGGAAACATTATTAGCTCCTTATCTTTTTACTCGGAAAAGGAGAGTGTGACTATCAAGAATGTTTCCGCTCATGTCTTGCTTGAGGAAATTCTAGTCAAGCTTGCCCCCGACATCAAATCGCATTCGATCGAGATAAAGAAAAATTTTGAGCCCAATGTTCCTAATATGGATTGGGATGCGCACGAAATGAAAGAGGCTTTTTTTGCCATCCTAAGGAATGCAGTGGAAGCCATACAGGGGCCTGGTTCGATTGAAATAAAAACAAGTTTGTTGCATAGAGGAGGTTCTGACTACCTGAAGATCATTTTTTCAGATTCAGGTCTTGGTATCTCAAAGGAAGATCAGAAAAAATTATTTGATCCATTTTTTTCTACCAAAAAGGATATTTATGGAGTGGGGATGGGTTTGCCTATTTGCCTGTCTTTTGTCGAAAATAACAAGGGGACCATTTCTATCGACAGCGAGCTGGGTATAGGGACAACGGTTACTTTTGAGTTTTTAGTTCAAAAGTCGTGACGGTTTTGAACCTCGGTAATATTTAGCTGATTTTTGCAGATTCTTAATCAAGGCTATTCGGTCAAAGAAGCGTCTAACCTTTTTGGCATCGGCACGGAGTAGCTGTACTATTGGATTATCTTATACCAAAAGCGAAAAACTCTAAAAGTCACTGGACCTAATCTTGGGGGCTTTACAGGCTTTTACGGCGTTATTATTTTCTTCGGTCCCTTTCGCTTCTTCTGACAGATTTACGATTGTCAATTCCGTGGTGAGTTTCAATATTGGAGCGTCGATCTTTCATTCTTCTGTCTTGAGCGGTTCTATTTTTCATCACTCCCCCTTATCAAATAAGAAAAATTTGAATTGAAAGAAACAGTCCTTTTACAAATATAGGGTCTGTTTTTTTATTGTCAAATGCTAATAAAAATCCTTTCGAATTTGTCCGGTGGGCTACAAACGGGAATTTGATTGGTTACTTTTGTTATATTTTATTTGTGTTTCTCCATCCATTCTTCGGCCAATTTTTGAGCTTTTTCAATTTCATTGGAGGACATGTATTTTTTGATGGTGTTCATGTATCGGTGGCCACCACCGTATCCCTTTTTAGCGACAATGGCATACCATTTATAGGCTTCAACATAGTCTTTATCGACACCATGTCCTTCTCGGTACAGTCGTCCCATTTTGTATTGGGCATCGTCGTGGCCTTCTTCTGCCAATGGTTTCCATTTTTCAAAGGCGGCCTTGTAATCTTTTCGTTCGTAAGCCTCGGCTCCCTCTTTAAAATCGTTGGAACAGCTGGATGTAAAAATAAGGAACAGCATCAAAAAAAGGACAAAAATATTTTTCATAGAGAGACCCCTTGATTTTTTTAAAGCGGAGCGTTCTTGATTTATATTTTAAAACATTCAGCCTGAAATTGAATCTTGAGTGATCCGTATTGTTTTGTAGAGAAAATTTTTGAAACTCAAAAATTTCCTCCGGTCCTCTGGGTTGCTGTCAATTCCTTGAGATACGGCTCGAAGTTTTAGTGCGAGCCCTGGCAGGTTGGCGTGGTAACGGCCTTTAGCTGTATTGTAAATGGACAAAACGGTTTCCCTTGTGATTTTATTTTGTTTGAAAGGTTGGTGAATTTCACTCCAGAAATCACCGGTACCTGATTCAAGGCGATCAAGAATTGTGATTTCTGTTGTTGATGGTTCTATTGTTGTTTGTGGTTTTGGGTCGACCTGGCAGGAGGCGACCACATCTTCGAATGATATGATGCCATTCTGGCAGAAGAGCATGGCCCGAAGAAGAATGTTTTTCAGTTCCCGGACATTTCCCCGGTAAGAGTAGGTGTTGAGATACTCGATCGCACTTTGTTCGATTTTCAAAGGGTTCGTCGTTTCATCTTTGCGATAGGTTTGTTCCAGTATTCCCAGAAAATGAGTGGCGAGATCTTCGATATCTTCCCTGCGGTCGTTCAGGCTGGGTATGTGGAATCCGAGAGCATTCAGTCGTTGAAATAAATCTTCTCGAAAGTTTCCTTTTTCAATTTCTTCGCGCAGATTTTTATTGGTTGCGGCGATGAGAAATATGCGCGAGTAGCGTGGCTGGTTTTCTCCCAATCGCATGAACACGCCAGTGTCGAGAAAACGTAATAATTGAACTTGAGTTTTTGGATCGGCATCACCAATTTCATCCAAAAAGACGACGCCTCCATCGGCTTCTTCCAAAATGCCCCTGCGTTGGAATTCTGCTCCGGTGAACGCGCCTTTGGCGTGCCCGAATAATTCTGAGTAGGTCAATTCTCCACTGTATGCGGCGATATTGGTTTTTCTTAACGGAGTTTTGAAATGGATTCCTTTTGCTTTTTGGAAAATTTCTGAAATGCGAGAGTAGATGTTGTTGAAGAAAAATTCTTTGCCTGTTCCTGTGGGACCCTGTATCAACAAGCAGGGGAGACCCATGATGGATTCTGCTTTCTTTCCTTCATCCCAATTTAACATTCGCCGGCAGGTGGACTCGACGACGATGTCGATCTGACGAACAAGACGGTGAACTTTTGAACTTTTACCGATGACGTTGCCAAAATGGTAGGAGGATACTTTGGGATCGCGATATTCAATATCCCGCCGTACTTGAATGGTCTCCAGTTTTAAATCCTCAATTTGTATTCGGTTGTAAACTTTCTGGCTGATCAAGCTGGCGATGATTTGGAGTATCCGTTTATGTTCTTCGGTGAAGGAGTGTTTGCGAAAACTATCCTGTGTGATGACACCAATGACATGACTGCCGTATATGATGGGAACAGCAAGTTCGGAACGAACGGTAGGTGAAATATTTTTGTAAAATCCTTTTGTCTGCTCTATATCGAGCACGTCGTTTGCGAGAACGGGGCGCGCTATATGGGCGCAGTATCCATTTAGCGAACGTTGTTCCATGGACAGTTCTTCACCGCCAACGGGAAGGAGGGGGATCTTTTTTTTCTTTATCCAGCCACGCGATTTGGCACCGATCAATTTACCATCGTCGGTTTCTACGACGAGCCAACGCTTGCCATCAATGATTTGTAAAATTGCAACGGAGCCGCTGGCGGCTCCAATGAGTTCGGATACTTTATCGAGGATTTTATGAAGAAAATTTTGGAGTGTGTCCTTGTCATCAGAGAGCAGTTCTTCTATTTCAGATAGAATTTGAATCTCGACACGCTCTGGGGTTTTTTCCACAATCATTTGCTCTATCATTGAAGCATGATCGCTGAGAAGGCGCTTTTCGAATTCTGTGAATTCGTGAGGTGTGTTGGTGTAATAATTTACAGCGCAAATGAATTGTCTCGTTTTGGCATCGAAGCGTGGAAATTGATAAAGTGACACAAGGTTTATTTTTTGGGCGATCTCTTTTCTTGCAAAATCTTCGTCTGCAATGTTTTCGATCAAAATAGAATCTTTGCCCGGTTCCCGCGCGATCAGACCTCGCTCGGGGTCGTACTTCACAATGCGGTTGATCAAATTTTCGTTATTGGCGATGCTGATTTGATCCTTATTCCCGTATACAAGGGCATCGTTCTTGTCCTTTGAAAAAACCGCCATGACTTCCAACCAGTCAGAGGGCGTTTGAGAATGAGTGTTCGGGTTTTGAGTGGAAGAGGGGACGAGTACCGAAGCCAGTGAAAGATTGTCGATCAGTTTGACGGCCGATCTTACCATCCGCCAGGCGGCTTCCTTCTTTCGTGCCAGATCAAGATGATTGGAAAATGAAATTTGCTGATGAAAACGCTTGGCGCGATCAATGATTGCGCTGTTTTCCGAAAGGAAGACCTGTATTTCTTGAATTTGATCATTATTTAGAAAAGTTCCATCCTCCTGCCAGTCCAGACTCAGAGTTCCAATGGGGCGTAATTGATGAGTGATTGGGAAAATAGCAGAACTTTTCACACCCAATAATTTGTCGAAAGGGTCGCCATTGTCGTTTGAGTGTCGCTTGGAGTTCCAGGACACAATGAGTTCATTTTCAAAAAAAGAACGCACCATCAGAGATTTTTGAGGCGCAATGAATTGAGTCACAGGTTGTTCCTCTGAAGGATTGTCACCCGCGACATACTGGCAGATCAGCAGTCCTTCGTATAAATCCTCCAAGTAAATCCTCAAAAAACGGCAATTGTATATACTTTTCAAACCCGTCGCCGTGTAATGCAGAATATCGGATAGGTTTTCCTTGCCAAACTCTTTCAGGGTTTGGTTCAATTTTTCTAATTCTGAAGGCATATTTGAGCACTTTTGATGTTGTTGGAAATTCACTTACATAATTGATTATAATAAATTTACATAAAATTGGGTAGATATGATTTTTTATTGGAAGAATATGGATAGCGTCAAAATTACCACCATAAAAAGGTAATAATTTCCCTCTGTGGAAGGAATCAGATATTTTCACTTCTAGAGTTAAATATTAAATAAGTCTAATGTTTTAAATACTTTATGCCGAAATATCATTTGAGTAAATAAGCTGTTTTGCTATGGCATACAACTTGCTTTATTAGTGGAAAAGGAGATTGCTTATGCTTATTGACAAATTATTATTTTCAGATAATGCTCCGGCTATAATGAAAAAGAGCCTGGATTTCAATTCACAACGTCATATGTTGATTTCCAGTAACCTTTCAAATGCTGAGACACCTGATTTTAAAGCTCACGACCTGGATTTTGGGGCTCAATTGAGAAGCGTGCTGAATACCGATGGCAAGGTGAGTATGAATTCAACCAATGCCAAACACATGGGGCCATCGAACGAAGGGATCAAAAATTTGGAAGCGGATGTTTTTGAAGAAGTTGATGCGGCAAAATCCAACGGCAATAATGTTAATGTTGATAATGAAATGGCAAAACTTGCTGAAAACCAAATTAAATACAATGCCACAGTTGCATTGATGATGAAGCGCGGGTCAACCATAAGAGCGGCGGTTACAGAGCAAGCTCAATAATGGTTTTAATCATTGACAATAAAGGCAGAACATTCTAGATTATAGACAAGTAGTGGTAGGCTGATAGAAGGATTTTAGGTTCTCGAAAGAGGCGTGAAAGCTTCGTTTATAGCTTGGCGTATCCATTCTACTAAGGTATTTAAAAATAATGATGATTGATGGTTGCATAAAATGAACGACATCACATTACAATCGAGTTTAAAAGGGTTGCAGGGAGTCGGGGCTACTAAACCAGCCCAGTCCAATCCTGCTGATGGAGCCGAAGGAGGCGCGAATTTTGCGGATACCCTTTCGGAATCCTTACAGAAAGTAAACGACCTGCAGAAACAGGCTGACACTGCGATTGAAGATTTTGCCACAGGGAAGACGGGCAATATTCATGAGACGATGATCGCCGTTGGTAAAGCCGATCTAGCGTTCCGCTTAACAATGCAGGTGCGTAATAAGATTGTGGAAGCTTACCAGGAAGTCATGCGAATGCAGGTTTAGGAATAGCTTCTCTCCAAAATTAAAAGCCCCCGGATTTTTCCGGGGGCTTTTTTTTTTGTGCCAATTTTCCCTTATCTTTTATCTTGCGTGAAAAATGCCCAGCGCGCGCTATCTAAATAGCAGATCTAGCTTCATCCAAATAGGTTTTAACTGCGGATTGCAGGATATCGGATTGTGTGGAAAGGTTCGTAGCGGCATCGTTGACTTGAGTGGCAACCTTGCCAACATGTTCTGCCGAACTGGATACTTCAATGATGTTTGAGGTCATTTCTTTTATTCTTGCTGAAGTTTGCTCAATATTTCTGGCGATTTCATTTGTAGCCGCTCCTTGTTCTTCGACTGCGGCAGATACAGAAGTGTTTGATGCGCTGATGTCATCGACCTTGTTTGAAATTTCTACAATACTTGCTTGTGTTCCGTCGATGGCAGATTCAATATTGGTTACGTAGCCGCGAATTTCTTCTGTTGCTTCAGCCGTTTGCTTTGCAAGATTTTTCACCTCATTCGCAACAACGGCAAAACCTTTTCCCGCTTCCCCCGCACGCGATGCTTCGATGGTTGCATTCAAAGCTAAAAGGTTCGTTTGTTTTGCAATTTTTTGAATGATCTCAACAGCACCGCTAATTTTTTTCCCAGCCGTTTGCAGTTTGCTCACTCTATCGGTTGTATCATTGGTTGTCTGGGTGGTTTCACTGACAATTTTATTTGTTAAAATGATCTGCTGGCTGATTTCGTTGATGGAAGCTGAGAGTTCTTCTGATGCCGCGGCTACCGTTTGCACATTGCAAGAGGATTCATTCGCACCATCGGCTATCGTGCCTGCCTGCTCGCTGGTGTCTGTCGCCAGTCCTTCCATTATTTTTGAAGAACTGTTCAATTCAAAAGAAGAGCTGACAATCGTTTCCATTGAGGTTTTGACAGTGTCTTCAAAGTGATCGGTTAATTCTTTGAATTGTCCGGATTTTTTTTGCATAGCCAGAAGAGCTTCATTGATTGTTTTACTGGCGACGAGAAAAGATCCTTCCATGTTGGTTTCAATAATTTTTCGGTAATATTGATTGTGATTGACATGCTCCATACAGGCTTTTGATTCACGAATATAAGCATCACAGCGATCGACAAGGTCATTTACTGTGTTGAGTAATTCCCCTAATGGACCCTTCGAAGTGATATTGGTTATGCGTACTTCAAAATTACCAGAGCATATCTTTTTAATGACATTTAAGGCATTTTCAATTTCCACTTGGTCGTTATTTTCAAGTGAAGAGTCACTTGTTGGAAGATTCAATTTCTCATTAGGTATTAATAGTTGGTTCATTTTTTATACTCCCAGTGAAAATATAAATTCGTTGTAGCCTAGCTTGGCATCGTCTAAAAGGTCGACCACTGTTTGAAATGCTTTTTCCATGCCCTTTTGAGGGTTAGAGCATGATTTTTCTATTCTCAGTAAATCCTTGTACAGAGGAATGATGTTCTCATTCAATGTCTGTTTATTAGGGATACGGCGGTTGGAGTGATACCCAACAATATTGTTGTTCATGTCGTGGCTGGGTGTCACATGAGCCAATACCCAATAATGATCCCCGTTGAGTGCTCGATTGATAACATAAGCGAATATTTCTTCGTCGTTTTGAAGGGTTTGCCATAGTAAATAGAATACCGACCGCGGCATGTCGGGATGTCTAATCAGATTGTGAGGTTGGCCCAAGCAGGATTTTTCATCCGGAAATCCTGCAATTTCAAGAAAAGTACGGTTTGCATAAGTGAGCTTTCCCTGCAGATCAGTTTTTGACACTATGATGTCTTTAAAAAATCTCTCTTTTCCCGTTAATTGAGTATTTCCATAAAGTACGCCCATTTTAGTTTCTCCAAAAAATTTACAGCTGTGTGCTCATTTTTAAGTGCGCCTGATTAGATTTTAAAAATTAGTTGATGTAAATATTAAGATACTTATTTGATCTGTTATTCATTCACAACTGGATTTTAATTCTGAGAAGTAGCGGTTTTCCAAAACTTCTGAAGTCTTTCGGTTTCTTCAACCTGTGCACCTATTCGTATATCGTTCATGATTTTATAATTATCAAACAAGGCCTCTACCACAAGGGAATCGAGTTTCTTTTTTTGAATGCATTCAAAAAAGAATCCATGTATTTTTTGTTCGTTGAGTCCTTTTCGGTAGGGGCGGTCCTCAGCCAATGCTGTAAAAATATCAGCCACCATCATGATTCTGGAACCTATGGTTAACTCATCAGCGGAGTATCCAAAAGGATAGCCTGCTCCATCAAGGGTTTCGTGGTGATTGGAGGCCCATTGGGCTATTTGTTCAAAACCCTTGATCTTGTCTAAAATAGAATGAGTGTAATAAGAATGTGCTTGTACAATTCGCCATTCATCTTTATTTAGCGCACTTTCTTTTTCCAAAATGGAATTAGGAATAGTCAATTTGCCAATATCATGCAGATGGCCAGCAATTTTCATTTTTTTGCAATCAAGGTCTGTGAAATTAAATATTCGAGCCAGTTTTTGTGCGGCGGCCGCTACTCCACTGGAGTGGGTCGCCGTGAACCGGGACCGTGTGTCAATGATGACAGCAAAAAAACGAGACCAATCGTTCAAATCATCCCAGCCCAATTGATTTTTTAAAAAACTAAATTTTCTTCCTAAAATCCATTCGATGTTGGGCGAGGCAAGGTCTAACCAGAAAGTTGTTTTCCTTGCAATTTTTTGAAAGGCTTTTACAAATTCGGGAGCAAACATTTTGCCGGACTGTTCAAGTATATCGTTCTCTATTAAAGTGATTTGGGAAAGGATTGGTGTTTGGTCATCCACCAAAATAGAAATTCTGTCCGCAAGATGAATGAGGTGACTTAGGTCGGGGACGCTTTGTCCCAAAGAGTATTTACCTTCGCCATAACCCCAGTTGGTGTGGTGAAACATAACCAAGGGGGCCAGGTTTGCAAATGGAGAAAATTCGGACAATAAGCGGGCACCTAAAATTCCGTGGTGTGCGCCGCCCCCGTATTCAAATTCAATGGACTTCATCCGGTCCTCAAAAGCGATAGCTCCTATATCGTGAAGGATAGATGCGAGGTAAACTTTTTGCAGATCTTCATGAGCGATCCCTATGAAAGAGGCAAGGCTTGTCGCTATATAGCAAACTCTTTTGTGGTGATTGATGAGTTTTGGGTCGATTAAATCCAAGGCGGTGGATAAAGACGCGACCATGTCGAAGGATGATATGGAGATGTGGTCATTTGATAAATTCTCTTGTAAATTATGAGGCAACAAGGGCTTCATACTTAAATCTCCATATGGCCAACGAGTGGTTTACATTACCTTAAGAAATATTTGCGTTGCATTCTTTTTCGTTATAAGGATAGTTTGTGTAATTGTTGTGAGTTCTAAGTCAATTAAGAGACTTATTTTTCACTTTTATTCCATAAAATATAATTTTTTGTATATCAAAAAGAAGAGTTGTGTTTCAAATTCCGAGGAAATGTTTTTTCAAAATAGAATGTATTTTGTAAAGGGCGGTAACTTATTTATGAATATTCTTGTCTAAATTTTTGAGAGAATGCTCTCTTAATATTTTTTTGTATGATGTTTGTATATGTTTAATACTTGGAGTTATGGGGGGAAAAGGGCAATTTTTCAAGGAATGATACGCCCCAGGTTTTCTAGACACCTTGCAGTTTCATTTTTTGCTGTCGTTCGTAATCGATGGGAGACAGCATACCGTTCTTACCATGTTTTCGTTTCGGATTATAAAACAGTTCAATATAATTGAATTTGTCTTGACGTGCTTCCTCGCGAGAGGCGTAGGTTTTTCGTCGGATGCGCTCACTTTTTAGCAGGTGGAAAAAACTTTCCGCGACTGCATTAGCAGATCTATTTCCTCGCCTACTCATTCTTGCTTCCTTGTTATGTGTTTTTAGGAAAGCTTGCCACTTCAAACTTGTAAACTGGCTCCCCTGGTCGGAATGTATTGTCACTTTGGATGTTGGTTTGCGTCGCCACACCGCCATCAACAATGCGCTTAAAACGAGG
>JAJDBG010000014.1 GCA_029261475.1 Nitrospinaceae bacterium | reverse complement strand
CTACTCGCTCGCCTGATTTACGGCATGCGAATTTCGATGCTTTTTGGCATTGCGCTTGCTATCACGGGCACCTTGCTCGGTTGTCTGATTGGCGGCACACAAGGATTTTTCGGAGGAGTGGTGGATCTGGTAGGACAACGTTTGACAGAAATATGGGGGTCGATCCCAAGACTCTATATTCTAATCATATTGAGTGCCTTTCTAATCCCTTCCGCACTCATATTATTTCTGATTCTCAACCTCACCGCATGGATGGGAATCGCCGCCTATATACGCGCCGAGTTTCTTAAAATCCGGAATTTCGAATTCGTTAAAGCCGCAAAAGCACTCGGTGTGTCAAATTTTGGAATCATGCGGCGTCATATTTTGCCCAATGCACTGACCCCAGTCGTTACCTTTTTTCCATTTGAAGTGACCGCAGGCATCCTTGCTTTAGTGAGTCTGGACTATCTCAATCTTGGAGTTCCATCCCCTGCCCCAAGTATCGGAGAACTTCTCTCGCAAGGAAAGACAAACCTTCAAGCGACATGGATCATCCTGCCAACATTTGCTGTTTTAACAACCACCATCACCTTGCTGACCTTTGTGGGTGAAGGAATAAGGAATGCATTTGATCCAAGGAGGAACGCTTGAGCCTGGTTAGAAAATGCCCGGTGAAATCAATCAAAGAACCTGGGGCGATCAAGCCCCAGGAAGAAATTACCAAGATGCTAGAATCTACCATTCAAAGCCTGTACGGGACGCGCATTGTACAGAATATGTTTGCGGAATAAAGACAATTTGTGGACCGAAAACGATATCGGGTTTTTCATCACAAACCACTTCACCTCTTCCGTGCAAGGGGGTGTGGTCAACGATCCGGTGTAATTATAAAATGCTTGGTCAATAGGCAATAAATCATCTGGATTTATTGTCGCTGACTTGACATGAATTTCCTCATTGCTAACAGAGGGAATGTTATCCCAAATTGCCTGCAAGTTTGAATTTGACGAGCCGCGCTCCATAAGAACGCTTACCACAACCAGCTCATCATTTTCGTTTTTATGGATGAATTGAACTTCCATATCCGTTGCCTTGCCTGCAAGTTGGTGCTCGCTGGAATGATGAAACTTGAGCTGAGTCAAATCATAACGTTCGCCATCCACCCTAATATAACTTCCAGGGGAGACATTGACCTGTATGGAGTGCCCGTTATTCACAAGGTTCAAAGGACCTTTTTCATAGTGAAAAACCAAACCCGAATAATGCGCCGTAGCATTTCCGGGAATATTTACAGGAGACTGGTTCAGGCCTTTCTTGCACATCCCAAATTTGGAATCAATATTAGCCCAATGTGCGGGGCCTTCAGTCCCTATATAACCCCACGAACGATTGTTACTAGTTCGAGCCACTTTATGGACATTTTTTTGTGCACTATGATGACTGACAGCCGATGATTTTTGAGGTGCTTTGTTATCCAGACCAAAAGCCAACACTAGAGCTATGAATATGAAAAACGATATGGGCACTAATTTCATTTATTTCTCCACAGGATTAAAAAAAAACTAATAATACTCTATTTTCTGTAAAATACCTAAACTGAGAAATCATTTGACCGCACCAATCAAAGCCACACCTAAAATGCTTTTATCTGTAAAAAATTTAAAAACATACTTCAAGGTGGGAGCGAAACAAACCGCCAAAGCTGTCAACGGAGTCACCTTCGATCTTCCCGTCGGCAAAACTCTCGCTCTTGTTGGTGAATCTGGTTGCGGTAAAACGCAAACCGCCTTCTCTATTATCCGTCTCATTGCTGATAACGGCTTTCATCCATCAGGAGAAATTTCTTTTGACGGGAAAAACCTTTCCAAGATGGATACAGAGGAAATTCGGAAATTACGTGGCAATGATATTTCCATGATCTTTCAGGAACCCATGTCCTCGCTGAACCCCTTGTACCGAATTGGCAACCAACTCGCCGAGCCAATGCTTCAGCATGAAAAAGTACAGAAAAGTTCTACTAGAGAAAGAGGCATTGAACTACTCGCCAAGGTCGGAATACCCGACCCCCACAAACGCATCGACAGCTTCCCGCACGAACTCTCCGGCGGAATGAAACAACGGGTGATGATCGCCATGGCCTTAGCCTGCGAACCCAAACTATTGATTGCAGATGAACCCACGACAGCACTGGATGTCACCATTCAAGCGCAAGCATTGCGTTTGATGTCAGATCTGCAAAAAGAAACGGGAATGGCCATTTTGCTAATCACTCATGACATGGGCATTGTCAATCAGATGGCAGATTCTATAGGCATCATGTACGCTGGAAAAATTGTCGAGCAAGGCAATCGAGAGCAGATTTTTGAGAAACCAGCACACCCTTATACTCGGCTTTTATTAGAGTCGATACCTAAAGATGGTGACGCTCCCTATTATCTCAGTGCCATCAAAGGCATGGTTCCTCCTGCCACGAACTATGGTGACGCTTGCCAGTTTGCAGATCGATGCCCCGAAGTGATGGACGTGTGCAGACAAACAGAAAGTACTTCAATTGCTGTAGAAGACGGACACAAGGTGACATGCCACCTGTACGACGGAAAGGAGCATAAATTACTTTCTCAAGAAAATACCCGAAAGTTGGCACCTGCCCGAGTCATAGAACCCACGTCTCTATTGCGACTGCGTTCGGTTCAAACACATTTCCCAATTCGCAAAGGGGTGTTTAGAAAAGTGGCTGACTATATACGCGCGGTGGATCATATCGATCTTGATATGGACAAAGGGTCTACCCTTGCGCTGGTCGGAGAATCCGGGTGTGGGAAAACAACACTGGGAGAATCCATCCTTCGTCTCAACCGCGACACCCAGGGCCAAATATTTTTCAAAGATACCGATCTAATGAAACTACGGAACGATGAACTCAAACGCATGCGTAAGAGCATGCAGATCGTTTTTCAAGACCCTTTTGGATCGCTTTCGCCACGCATGACGATTGAAGAAATTGTTCAGGAAGGACTACGGGTACATCACCCTGAAATGAATACCGCTACCAAAAAAGAACGCTTGATAAAAGTTCTCAATGAGGTGGGTCTCGATCCGCAAATATCCGATCGCTACCCGCATGAATTTTCTGGTGGACAAAGGCAACGCATCGCCATTGCTCGAACTTTGATCCTCGAACCTGAATTCATAGTTCTGGACGAACCCACCAGTGCTCTAGACGTGTCGGTTCAAGCTCAAGTTTTAAACCTTTTGCGCGACCTTCAATCACACAGGCAACTCACTTATCTCTTCATCACACACAATCTTAGCGTTGTGCAATACATGGCAGACAAGGTCGCTATCATGTACCTGGGCAGGATCGTAGAATATGCTCCCGTAGCAGATATATTCAAAACGCCACGGCACCCATACACTCGCTCCCTACTGGAGGCTGTTCCCAAATTGGGGCCACGGAAAGCCTTTATGCCCATAACAGGCGATGTCCCCTCCCCCATCGACCCACCCTCGGGCTGTCGGTTTCATCCCCGCTGTCCTATTTATCTAGCGGAGACGAAAAACTCGGAATTAGCAAAAAAATGTCGTACAATTTACCCAGAACTTACTGGCCCTGAAGATCATCATTTCTCCTGCCATCATGAAGCAGATGAATAGATGAATAAGAGATTGACTCTAAATGAAATTAAACATCAAATTTTATTGCCTCTTTAGTTTCTTTTGCTTTTTAATTTATACGCCGCTTTCTTATGCAAGCTCCGATGCGGCATCCGAGATCATTCGTTTAGAAGAAAAAATTCAGAATACTCCCCAAGACCCTGTGCTAAATTCTGAATTAGGATTGGCCTATTTGAAATCTGGCAACTATGCGAAAGCTGTGCAACCTTTTCAAAAAGCCATTGAGATAAACTCAGAAGAAGCTTGGTATCACTATTTTTTGAGTTTGGCTTATGGAGGACTAGGAAAGCATTCAGAAAAGTTCAGAGCTCTGGAAAAAACCATCCGCCTCAACCCTAAATTAGCCGAGGCCCAATTTCGCTTTGCAGTAGCACAAGCGGCTCATGGACAACATCAAGAGGCAATCGAACATTATAAGACCGCATTAAAACTACAACCTTCTATTAAAAAGGGGAATTATTACTTGGGACTGTCCTATTTCCTCTCAAACCGATATCTCGAAGCAATCACTTCCTTACGGGAAGACCTCAAACAAAACCCCAAGCATGCTGAGGCCAGCTATACTTTGGGGCTTGCCTATATTCAAGTGGGGCAATACAAAAAATCGATTGATCCCATTAAAAAAGCTTTGGAAGCAAACCCTCAATTAGCCAAAAAGAACTTCTCCCTTTTCGCCGCTGAGTCTGATCAAAATAAATAAACGCGAAAATATTTCCACAAACAGGAAAACTACAGATTTGAATATCACAATTCTAAGCACATCATTCCCTCGGTTTGAAGGCGACTTTGCGGGTACTTTTGTACACCATTGGGCACAAGGCCTTTTTCAGAACGGTAATAATGTTTGTGTTATCGCCCCCGATGATAAGGAAGTTGTCCCTGCAAAGAGTGACAAAACCTTACTCGTATCTAGGTTTCGCTACTTCTGGCCATACCGCGTTCAAAGTTTTGCGTATGGAGCAGGTGTCTTGAGCCGTCTTCAGAAAAATCCTCTACGCATTTTTCAGGCACCTTTTTTCATGCTCGCGTTTTTTTACCGCGCCATGAAAATAGCCGACAAAACAGATCTCTTTTATTCATTTTGGTTCCCCTGCGCCTGTGTCGGTGTCGCGGTCAAATTCTTTAAGGGAATACCTGTTGTGGCAAGGCTATCAGGCTCTGATCTTTTATTCATTCAATCGCCCTTTACTTCTTTTTTTGTCAGGTCAATTTTAAAACGCACTCAAATAATTGTCTGTCAGGATCAAAAGTTTTATTCCGCATTGGTTCAGCTTGGAGTGCCAGAGAAAAAAATCATCAACATAGCCAATGGTCTGGATATGCAATTGTTTCATCCGATTCCAAAAGATGAAGCTCGAAAACATCTCAATCTGGAAACAAAAGAAAAATATATTTTGGCCGTCGGTAGGCTGTCAAAATCGAAAGGTCACTCTTGCTTGATTCAAGCATTCAACAAGCTGTTAGAGAGTAATCAAGATTTAAGGCTGATTATAGTGGGGGACGGTGAAGAAAGGGAAAACCTGAAAAATTTGGCGGTACAATTAAATATCGCTGATAAAATCACCTTCACCGGTTTTCAAAAAAATAATTTGATCCCGTTATGGTTGAACTCAGCAGATATTTTCATTCTACCTAGTCAGTTGGAAGGGACTCCCAATATTTTATTGGAAGCTATGGCCTGCGGTCTACCGGTTATAGCCACAAAAGTGGGAGGAGTGGAAGAGATTATAAAAAACCAGCTCAATGGACTGCTGATTGAACCCAACTCCATAATGGAAATTGAGAACGCTATTGAACAGTTTTTAGGGAACCCCCTCATCAGAAAAAACATGGGAGAAGCGGCTCTTAAAACCATTTCAGAGCAATTTACAGACTGGACTCAACAAGCCCAACTACTTGAAAAAGAAATCAACCAGAAATTAAACTAAAACCCTGAGTTCAAACAATTGCGACTCGCAATTATGGGAAGAGACTGAGAGGCGACCAAAAAGTACAGATGAGCTTCTTAAATTCGTCCATTTGACTGATCCCTACCGGTTTTTTAATGTATGAATTGGCACCTTTTTCAAAGGCTTCATTCACATCTTTGTAATGGCCTGAAGTCGTGACCATCACAACGGGAACTCTTTTTATATCGGGATGCTCCTTCAATTCTAAAACAATATCCAAACCCGATTTTTTGGGCATACATATGTCTAGAAATATTAAGCTTGGGCGTGGAGACGAATCGGGATCGGCATATTCGTCTCTGCGATTGATATAATCCAGTGCTTCTTCCCCATCTTTAACCCAGCGCACGTCCGTTGCAGAGTTACACTCCTTTACCGCTTCTTCAAAAAAAGAAAAGTCATCTTCATCGTCTTCGGCGATGAGAACAACCATTTCATCAGTTCTTCTAGAGATACTTATCATTGTATTTACAGCCTTTCCTACTCTATTAAAAAACCCAGAAACTTTTTTGGGCTTCAAATAAAATTAATGACCCCTAAAATTATATTACATACACTATTAATGGAATTAAAACCTACAGTCAAATAGTTTTTTCAGTACATGAGCAAAATAAATACAAAATGTGCAAAAATAATCAATATTCCCTAGTACCTACTTCCATAAACATTCTGAACTGACGTTCTGCCAGATAAGAACTCCTCACAAGAGGGCCAGATTCTACATGTCGAAAACCCAAAGAAATCCCAAGCTTATAATATTCTGCAAATTGATCGGGGTGAATATATTCGACTACGGGCAAATGCTTTTTACTAGGACTCAAATATTGCCCCAGAGTAAGTATGCTACATCCAGTAGAAAGCAAATCCTTCATCACAGCCCTCACCTCGTCCGCAGTCTCACCCAGTCCAAGCATTAGAGAACTTTTAGTGGGCAATGCAAATTGATTGCGTGCGACATCCAAAACTTTTAAAGACCATTCATAACGACCTTGAGGCCGAACTTTTTTATACAATGAAGGAACCGTCTCTATATTATGAGCCAATACATCTGGTTTGGATTCACATACTTTCCCTATCCAGACTTCATTGCCCTGAAAATCTGGCACCAATGCCTCAATTTTCATTTTAGTACAATTTTGTTTTACTTTTGTTATCGTTTCAGCCCAATGATTCGCGCCAAAATCGTCCAAATCATCACGATCGACAGAAGTTATTACCGCATATTTTAACTTCATTAAGGCAAGGGTTTTGGCGACTTCATCAGGCTCATCGGTCCGTGGAGGGCTCAAATTCCCTGTAGGAACATCACAATAACGACAAGAACGAGAGCAGGAATCGCCTAAAATCATCAAGGTCATCGTCCCCATATCCCAGCATTCCCCAATATTAGGACAAGAAGCCGATTCGCAAACGGTATTCAAACGGTGTTCCTCGACTGATTTTTTAAGACGAGTATAATTTTTCCCACCGGGTAGACCAATCTTTAACCACCGGGGTTTTCGGAGATAAGTTGAGCCATCTGAACGATGGTCTTTTAATATTTTCAAAGGATTCTCAAGCTAAAGAGGTTCGAAAAATCAGGAATTATTCAATGGAAGAGAGTATAATATTTTACTTAGATGTTGTCTAATTAAGTCTCCTTAGTTGCCTTGGATTAATAGTTGATATATGTACAGCGTTTGAAGTGAGACAATCCCGGCTTTCAAACAACAGCGTTCACTCCTGCTTAAGAATTATTAGTGAAAACTGATTCACCTGAAACCTCCTCCAGTTTTAATTTTCCTACAGGTTAACCCCTGCTTACCCATGCTTTTCTCCACTATTGACAGGTATGTACTGAAAGAATTGCTTAAAGTATTCTTTATCAGTGCGGGCGCGCTGACAATGGTCTTGTTTCTAGACAAATTCTTTTTCATCGCGGAAATGATTGTGAGCCGAGGCGTTAAGCTCGACGAGTTGATACGAATCCTGCTCTATATATCCCCTTCTTTTTTAGCCCTCACTATCCCCATGGGCGTCCTCATCGCTTCTGTAGCTGTATTCAACCAATTTTCTGTATTCAACGAATACGTTGCAATGAAAGCTAGTGCCTGGAGCTACCTCGATATAATGAAACCCGTGCTCTATTTCTCACTCATTGCATATTTCATGGCAAATGTTGTGATGTTTTACGCACTCCCTTGGGGGAATGTGTCTTACAAAAAACTGATTTTTGACATCATACAGAATCGAGCCAACTTTGATATCAAGCCTCGTATCTTTAACAAAGATTTCAAAAATCTGATATTGCTTGTGAATGGCAAAAAACAATCCGTTCTACAGGATCTTTACCTTGCTGATTTGAGCGACAGGGAAGCACCTCGAATCATCACCGCTCAAAACGGTATTATATTTTCCAATCCCGGATCGCTTAAAATTCAATTGAAACTCAATAATGGTTCAATTCATACCACTCGTAAAGATCGCAACGAATACGAAACTCTGAATTTTGATCGCTACGATCTGACGTTAAGTTTGCCTGATACCAAGCGGTTAAAAGAAGAAGCCCTGGTCGGCAATCGTGAATTGTCATTGGGCCAAATTCAAGACCGGATCAAACAAATGGAAAAGGACGGACTCCCCACCTGGGGACCTAAGGTGGAACTTAGCAAGAAATTTTCGATTCCATTCACCTGTCTGCTATTTGGCTTTTTGGGTCCTCCGTTGGGGGTGCAATCCAGTCGTTCTGGAAAATCTGGCGGGTTTGCGATAAGCATTGTGGTGATTTTGCTCTACTACATAGGCCTGATATCTACGCAAAATTTAGGCCGTGTCGGTGAGTTGAATCCCTACCTATCGGTATGGATACCCAATATCATTCTATTGTCAGCCGTCAGCTACTTTGCTTATAAAATGCAAAAAGAAATTCCATTCACATTGATTGACCGCACAAGCTATTTGCTATCATCATTTGGGAAATTTATACAGAAGGCATTTCGGCAGATATTTCTCAACAACAGACGGGGATCCTAGCACTGATTTTCTCATTCATCCTGCAACAAGAATAAAGCATTGCCAGATTTCTAGCGTCCCAACTGCTCCGCTATCTGAATGGCATTGAGAGCAGCACCTTTTCTTAGATTGTCAGCCACTACCCAGAAGTTGATTGCTTTTTCATTCGACAAGTCGTCACGAATCCGCCCTACAAAAACATTGTCTTTTCCTTCGGCATCAATAGCAAGTGGGTACTCGTTATTGCCGGGATTATCCACAACGGTAATTCCCGGGCTATCTTTTAATAACGATTTGACATCTTCAGCTGAAACAGGCTCCTCAGTTTCAACATTGATCGACTCGGAATGGGAATGGAATGTCGAAACACGAACCGCCGTAGGCGATACGAGAATGCTGTCATCCTCTAGAATTTTTCGCGTTTCGTTGACCATCTTCATCTCCTCCTTTGTGTAACCATTATCCAGAAACACGTCGATATGCGGAAGGCAGTTGAACGCGATTTGATGAGGGTACACATTTGCTTTAACAGGTCTTCCCGACAAAACATCCCTGCTTTGTTGCTCAAGCTCCGCAATGGCTTTTTGCCCCGATCCCGATACAGCCTGATAGGTGGAAACAACGATCCGTTTGATCCTGTACTTATCGTGGATGGGTTTCAGTGCCACCACCATCTGGATGGTGGAACAATTGGGGTTGGCGATGATCCCGGGACGTATTGCATGTGCGTTTACTTCCGGAACCACAAGCGGGACATCTTTATCCATCCGAAAAGCACTGCTATTGTCGATCACAACAGCACCCGACTGGACAGCGCATGGCGCAAACTGTCGACTCACCCCTGCTCCTGCTGAAAATAAGGCAATGTCTATCCCCTCGAATGAATCCTCAGTCAATTCCTGCACCTTGATCGACTCGCCTTTGAAAGACATTTCCTGCCCTGCCGAACGAGCGGAAGCCAGAAGCCTCAAACTCTCCACAGGAAAATTCCGTTCTTCCAAAATAGAGAGCATCATCCGCCCCACAGCACCGGTCGCACCGGCTATTGCTACGTGATATTTTGCACTCATGGAATCAACTTCTCCAGCTCACGTGCAACACAGTCTCCCATTTCTACAGTTCCTACTTCTTTCATTCCTTTTGACATGATGTCACGCGTTCGATAACCAGCAGCCAAAACCGACTCAACCGCAGACTCGATCCAGAGGTTGGGTTCTTCTCGCTCAAAGGAATGTTTGAACATCATTCCCACTGACAAGATGGTCGCCAGAGGATTGGCCAAATCTTGCCCCGCAATGTCAGGAGCACTGCCATGAATCGGCTCGTACATAGCGGTCTTCCCACCCAGGCTAGCTGAAGGTAACATGCCTATTGATCCCGTCAACATCGAGGCTTGATCGCTCAATATATCGCCAAACATATTGGTCGTAACAATCACATCAAATTGCTTGGGAGCACGCACCAGTTGCATTGCACAGTTATCCACATAAATGTGATCCAGGCTCACATCGGGATACCCTTTAGCTACCTGCTCAGCCACTTCACGCCACAATCCCGTTGACTCCAGAACATTTGCTTTATCGACAGACATTACTTTTTTGTTTCTCTTCAAAGCCGTTTCAAAAGCGACTTTCACAATGCGTTCGATTTCTGCCTCGGTATAAACCAGAGTGTTTACACCTCTCCGCGTTCCGTCTGCCAGAGTTTCAATACCTCTTGGCTCGCCAAAATAGATACCGCCTGTCAACTCACGCACCACCATTATATCCAGACCTTCGACCACTTCCCGTTTCAAAGTAGAGGCATCCACTAAAGCAGAAAATATTTTCGCAGGACGCAGATTGGCAAATAATTGCAATTCAGAACGCAGACCAAGCAAAGCCCTTTCAGGACGAAGAGAAAAGTCAATCTTTTCCCACTTTGGGCCGCCCACAGCACCTAACAAAATTGCATCAGCCGCAATCGCGGCCTTAAGAGTATCCGCCGGCAAGGGGTGTCCCGTCGCTTCGTAGCCCGAACCACCCACCGGTGCTGTATCAAGGCTGATTTTCAAGCCCATTCCAGATTCCAGAACTTTTAGAATTTTTTTTGCTTCGCCAACAACTTCAGGACCGATACCATCACCGGGAAGAAGCGCAATACGATAGTCGTTTTTCATGGATTCAATTCGTGCGATTAAGGTTAAATATTTGCTTATTAAAAAGCTGTTCAAATTCGACTCGAAGGCGTCACTCTACCTAAACAAGGCCTGTCAACGCAAGAGCAAACAGATGTTCTTCTGTATAGTAACGCGACATACTGATCTATTCAAAATATACATACCAATAAGGAGAAACAGGAAAATTCGGAGGGAAATGAATCAGTCGCTGATATCCGACCAAGGGCTAATGACTTTACTAATTAGCTAATTGAAAGGAGGCTGAGTTATACGATCAAACTCTTTTTCACTTTGGTTCATTCGCCCTGCTAAAAACAATTTCTTATTTTCAGCAATCGCTATAGCCTCCTTGTCCTGTTTCGTCTGAGCCAGCCCAATAGAAATGTCCAACTCCTCCATAGCCATTTCCCAGTCTTTCATCTTCTCATAAACACTGGCTAAGTTGAGATGCGCTTGCAAATGGTCGGGCTTGATTTCGATGACTTTTCTATAAGATGCCACCGTTTCAGGAAACTTTTGAATGTACCAGTTCTCCAATGCAATTTTGAAGTGGATTTCAGGGTCATTCGGACGAAGAGCCGCTACCTTTTCATATTCATCAATAGCTTTTTCAGTGTGGGTCAATTTGCCATAGACAGCACCACTGCCCATATGAGCCGAGATATTATCGGGGTCTATTGCTAAAACCTTTTGGTATGCTGAAAGAGCGTCCTCTCTTTTCCCCAACGCCTCCAAAATTTTGCCTTTTTGCAAATGAGCAGGCAAGTATTGCGGGTTTTTATCAAGCAGTTTGCCTAGTAATTCTAGGGCCTCTTCAGAGGCTCCTATTTTTTGTTTATCAATGGCCAAGAGAACCAACTCTTCGGGATTGCCCTGAAAAGTTTCAACGTCATCCCCTCCTGCCGAGCAACTGGTTAGAAAAAATAACAAAATGACAATCAGGAATTTAGTCACAGACCAGATTCAGCATGATTGCCACCTTTTATAGGTGAATTTGATCCTGACTTCGGGTCAATCACTAAGCCGACTCTATTTCGTCTGCCAGCGTATGAGGAATGGCCTTTGGGCTAACCGTTGTTTCTACCAGTTTCAAGGTATTGCCTATGTTGAGTTTATCAAACAGAAAGGCAACATCTTCCTCTAACTCAGCACCGATCTCATTTTTGATTTCTGGAGACAGATCCCAAAATTCTTTCTTGAATTCACCAAAACCTTTTTTCCGCGTTTTATAAATGAATTGTTCGTCGGTCATGCCGGCTTTATTTTCATTCGCAAATACGCCTCTAAGATGAGTGTATATTTGTTCACGAAACTCTTTCGGGAAATGATCGCTTTCATAAATCCTGTTTTGGAAATGTGTGGCCAGGTGAATTTCTGCCGTTTCTAACTCAGGAAACTTGTCGAACAAATTCTGAGGTAGAGTCGAAGCACCATGCTGAACCGCTCCAGCCAAACCGTAAGATTCGCGCGATACTTTTGATAAATCTTCGAGTGTAGCAAAATCCAGGTTCACCTCAGCAATGGAGCCATCCGGTAATGGGACTCCCCCGTGAGAAGTTCCAGTCTGAATCGAAATTTTACTGATTCCCTTTGCGCCGGGAACAGACCTTGCCAACTTTTTGTTAAAATTATCCAGGTAAGCGCATAACTCTTCCCGTGTGCTGTTTTCTTTCCCAACTTCTCCAATTTCTCCCCCGACAGAGATAACAACTCCATCAGGTTCCAATTCACGAATGTATTGGGTCAATTCAACACCCACCTCATAATTGGCTCGTTGTTGCTCTTCAACCGTAGAGAAACTCAAATCGACCAATGTGGAAGTATCAATATCTATATTGTAGAAACCCGCTTTGATAGCATGTTGAATCAGCTCTCTCAAACCACCAATTTCCTTTTCTTTGTCCTCCGCGTACCTTTTTGCATTGACCTGAAAATGGTCGCCTTGAATAAAGACAGGGCCTTTGTGACCTTCCTTAATAGCGGCAGAAAGAATAACGGCTGTCAACTCTGCAGGCATTTGACGGGTGTACTCGATTTCAGATTTGGCAATTTCAAATAGATAGGCACCTGCATTCATCTTCTCAGCAGTCCTGAAGATAGCGCGACTCAATTCATAAGACATTCCGCGGATATTTATAGCGGGTACCGTAAATCCCTCGCACTCCCCTCGCCCTCTGGCTTCGTATAACCCTTGTATAGAAGATAGAACTATCCCCAATTCTAAAGCTGAGCAACGAATAATAAAACGCGCCAAACCACGAATTTCCTGAGATGGATTTAATACCGCATTGTATGCAAGGCCATCGATAGCTGAATTCCGCAAAGCCGTAGGATCCTCTACTTTGACTCCGCTTTCACTGAAACAAACAATTCCCTTTAAATGGGTGTTGAGGTCTTCTTTATTTGCAAACAACATTTATTCAACAAGCTCCTTAAAAATATTTCTATAAGACAGCAGAAAAAATACCCAAGATCAGAAACAGGTTGAAAAAGGGCTTGAAAATTATATTTACGAAATAGATTGTCTTGAAAGAAGCAGAAAATGTGCTTCGCCTCAATTAGACAGGGACACTCGGTACAAATAAAATTCCTATTGATTCTAACAAAAATATAAAAGGAGAACAAAAGCTTTTAACTATTATTTAAAAAATACTTAAAATACTTTTTTTAAAAATAGTTTAAAGCAGTATACTTAAACCATCAGGTAAAGTATTTGACTTGATTCGCTGAATACACCCGAAACTCAAAAGACACAAATTGATCAGAAATTGCCATAAAGAAGAGACCCATTCCTCATAAGCCGTGTAAACTGTAAAAAATACAATCCCCTGTCTATCTTTGTTTTGTGTTGACAGAAAGGATTATTTTGCTAAAATTTTGTGTCACTCATAATAGTGGTAGGGTCTAGTTTATATGAGTGAGTGTTTTACCCAATCCACTAATTAAAAAAATCATATATTCCAACTATTGCAATAGCCAAGTGGCAAAAGGTTTTTAAGGAGGTTTTACGCCAATGTTCAAACACATTTATATTCCTGTTGATAATTCAGATTACTCCAATACATGCATTGATCTGGCACTGGAGTTCGCCAAAGACAATGAAACGAAACTAACAGCAAGCCACGTTTATGCGGCTAAGATGCATGATGTTCGTTTTCGTCAAATGGAGAGTGGTCTACCCGAAGAATATCAAGATGAAGAAGAACTCGAAAAACAAAGAGGTATTCACGATCAATTGATCACAAAGGGAATGGAAGTGATCACAGATTCGTATCTTGACGTCCCTAAAGACCGATGTAAGGAGGCTGGAGTTACTTTTGAAGGCAAATCTCTGGAAGGACGAAACTGGACAGAACTGGTTCGGGATATCAAGGAAACAGACTACGATCTAGTCATAATGGGTGCCTTGGGTCTGGGTGCTATT
>JAJDBG010000013.1 GCA_029261475.1 Nitrospinaceae bacterium | reverse complement strand
CTCCTCTCAATTTAAAACGAGGAAAAGGGTGGTTCCGACGGTCACCACATACTCAACGGGAACCGGCCTGGCAGGAAAAATGTGGGTTGCTAACACATTTGATGTCGCGCCCTCGTTAGAGGACATAGGAGAAACGGGTTTTAATTTCTATCACAACAGGACATGGGACCCCTCTGACTTTATCTGGTGGCATTGGACCGCTGATGCAGAACTTTAAAAAGGAAAAATGAAATGTCTGATTATAAATTGGTCGCAAATAGCGACACGGTAAAAAATACAAAGACCGGGGCTATTATCCCGAACGATCCAGCGAACCGTGATCGTATCAAATTCGATGCCTGGATTGCGGTGGGCAACACGCCCGACCCGGTCGATCCGGTGGTTATAACAGCCGATCACGTCAACGCCTTTTGCAGATCGCGAATCCTCTCAGTATTTTCTCAAGAAGATCAGATAAATGCAGGCCACGAAGCGCAGGTCTTGCAACGTAAAGAATATAAGAACGATCCTCCTTTGACGGTGGAAGAAGCTGAGCGACTGGATTATCTCGAATCCGCAGAACTTTGGAAGCAAGCCACGCTTGAAGCGTGTCGAACCATTAAAGCGATGGAACCTATCCCGGATGATTTTGAAACCCATCCAGGTTGGCCAGCTCTACCCACTCCACCCGCTTGATTTTTTAAGAGGATAAGAATGAATTACAAAATGCCAAAGATGGAAGCCATTCCAATCAAGACAAAAGGCCAGCCTTGGTGGAAGGCAATCGGACGCTGGATGTTTTCCGATCGCAAATGGCGACTGGTTGAAGATTGGTATTACCCTTTGCCTGTTCCGGGCAATTTCATTCTCGTGATCCGAGCTGGTTTTATTTTCGATGCCGCATCGATCCCCAGAATATTCTGGTTCTTCTTAAGCCCAACGGGCCTGCTTTTGATCCCCGGCCTTGTCCATGATGGCGCTTATAAAAATGGATATCTGTGGGTGATTGAGGAGGGGGGCGAGTGGGTTGGCAATTTGGAGGCCGCGCCCTGCCACAAATGGAATGTGGGTGCCCCTCGCGCATTTTGGGACGATATTTTTAGGCTAGTGGCTAACGACGTAAACGGCATGGCCCCGATCAACCGTGCCGCATGGTTGGCGATTCGAGCAGGCGGTTGGGTCGCCTGGAATAATCACAGAAAAAAAGACAAAAAGTAGAGAGGAGCAGGCCGGGCGATTGCAGTCGCCCAACCGACGCGAGTGAACGCGCCACGAACAAGTCGCTACTCCAGCAAGCAGGCGACATTATAAATGGATTTGTCCGTGGATAAAAATAATGAATGGCGTTGCAGTCAATGCGGCGCGTTATTGTTAAAAATATATGAGTCCTGGTTTTTGAATCTACTCAATGCTTTAAAGAAACCCGCTATTGAGGTTCGATGCAGGCGCTGTAAAAAACTAAATAAAAAATAAGAACGCCTTTAGAGCGTATAGCTCTGGAGGCGTAATGTGGTTACACATACCCCAAAAATTTTATCCTTGTTCACAGGAACAGGAGGGCTCGACCTTGGATTCAAATTGGCTTTGCCAAAATCTCGCACGGTCTGTTTCGTGGAGAGGGAAGCTTATGCGGTGGCAGTACTGGCGAGACGCATGCGAGAAGGTGTTATGGATGACGCGCCTGTCTGGTCGGATATTACCACCTTCGATGGCCGTCCCTGGCGTGGCAAAATTCATTGCATCCTTGGAGGTTTCCCCTGCCAGCCTTTCTCGGTCGCAGGCCCAGGGAAAAAGAAAAAAGACGAACGGTGGCTCTGGGCAGATATCGAGCGAATCATTCGCGAAGTGGAACCGGACTCGATCTTTTTGGAAAATGTCCCGGGTTTGGCAAACGGTGGGCTTGAAGTCGTCCTCGCAACCTTGGCCACACTCGGGTTTGATGTTGCATGGGGTTTGTTTTCAGCAGAGCAAGTTGGAGCTCCCCACCTTCGTCAAAGACTCTTTATCTTTGGGCAGATGGGCAACGCCTACCGTCTACCCGCATCACATCTCTTGCAGTCTAAAGTTGACAGGGAATCTGGTTTCCCAAACCGGAGCCTGGGTTTTATCAAAGGGAGTAATTTTTTCCCGCCTCGACCAGGCAAAAAGAAAAACCTGGCCTTCAGGAAGAGTTTATATAAACCCGGCTTTTTTGACCAAATTGATGGGGATGCCGCGCGATTGGGCAAATCTAAAGAAGAATGTTGGGTTGACCAGGCACGAGCGATGGGTAATGGAGTCGTCCCGCAATCTGCGGCTCTGGCTTTCACTATATTACAAGCCCGTTTAAACAGCCTTTAAATGTTCATCAAACAGCCCGTTTTAATGCACTTTTTGCAGGGTATATATAGTATAGGGTTTTAAATGGGATTTGGGTTGATTTGGAAGGTTGAGCGGTAGCCTCCAAGAAGGCTGGGCAAAATATAGGCAGGACACAGTCCAAATCAACCCGTTCCCCCCTCATTTTAGCGGATGTCAATTTCCTGACACGCCTCCGGGCCCGTCCTTTTCGCAAATAAGGTGATTTTCTTTCGCAAACGAGGTGACGAATTACAGTCTGGCTTTAAAAAAGTTCTGAAACGGAATTTTGTGCCGCTATTTTTTTGACACTGGTAAATAATTAATCATTTTTTTATTTGCGAAAAGTACTGAAAAAGCCTTGTCCTACTAGGCTTTTCGGACTCCCCCTCCTCTCTCCTGGCAAACATCTATCTGATTGGCATAATAATTGCTCTTTATGATTGAGAATAATTTACCAGGACGATCCTATGCATGAAGGAATTTACATTGCGGCCTCTGCGGGCCTCAAACAGCAAAGCAAATTAGACATTATCGCCAACAACCTTGCGAATCTTAACAATTCAGGATTCAAAAGGGATGGAGTTGTCTTTAAGGAGATCATTGCGCCTTTCGAAAAGGACGGTGGACTTGAGGAGGCTCGTAATGAGCTTCTTCCCCCCGGTCAATCGAACGAGGGCGTGGCTTACGTGGGTATCAACGGTTTTTATACCGATCACACGCAAGGGGCAGTGATAGCGACGGGCAACTCTCTAGACATTGCTTTAGAAGGTGACGGCTTTTTTAAAATAGATACTCCTGCGGGAGAGCGGTATTCGCGCAAAGGAAATTTTCGGCTGGATACACAAAATCGACTGGTCACACAGGAAGGAAATCCTGTCTTGAATAAGGCCGGTTCGCCTGTTGTCATTGATGCAAACGGTGGAGCCATTGGTATTGATGCCAGTGGTGTTGTCACTGTTGGAAATGGAATTAACAATATCAATGTTGGGCAAATCAATCTGGTTCGTTTTGAGAACAGGGAGCTACTGGCTAAGGAAGGATCGGGACTTTATAAGAAGAAAGATCCGGATTCATCGGAGCTGGTCGCGACAACGACGTCTGCACGTCAGGGATTTTTGGAAACATCGAATGTCAATACGATGGAAGAAATGACAGAGATGATTTCAACAATGCGTGGATTTGAGGCTTATCAAAAGGTGATTCAGTCCATTGATGAAGCGGACGATCAGGCGGCAAACGCAATCGGAAGGGTTGGATAGTTTTTTAGATGGGTGTGTCTGATTTGTAGAACGCTCATTGGTGAAATTTTATGTAGCTTTATTTATGTTCGTAGAAAAGGTTTTCAGTTTTTAAGCTCTTTTAACGTAATCCGGAAAACTCCGGGGGGAAAGGTACAAACCTTATGATTCGATCTTTATACACTGCCGCAACTGGTATGCAAACGCAGGACCTGAATGTCAGTGTTATCGCCAATAACCTGGCAAACGTAAACACTACGGGGTTCAAGAGGAGCCGACCGGAATTTCAAGATCTTATTTATCAGAATTTGCGATTGGTCGGTACCTTGTCGCCAAACGGCAATCAAGTTCCCACGGGTGCGCAACTGGGTCTGGGTTCTAAAACAGCGGCAATTCAAAAGGTATTTTTGCAGGGTGATTTTGCTCAAACGCAAAACCCGCTCGATATCGCTATTCAAGGTAAAGGTTTCCTTCAAGTTCAGCAAAACGATGGAACCACGGCTTACTCGCGTGCGGGCTCATTGAAGCTGGACAACACCGGGCAGATTGTTACTGCCGATGGTTTGGTGCTTCAGCCTGCGCTTACGGTACCTGCTGATGCAACGAATATATCGATCGACACTCAAGGCTCGGTTTCTGTTACTCAGCCGGGCGCGACAGCCCCTACTGTATTGGGGACGCTTCAGTTGGCAACGTTCCAGAATGAGGCAGGCCTGCAAGCTATCGGTTTCAATTTATTTCAAGAAAGCGATGCTTCGGGAGCGGCCACCGTTGGCGATCCCGGGTCTGATGATCGAGGCACAACGATTCAAGGGTTTTTGGAGCTATCCAACGTGAGTGTGGTGGAAGAGTTGGTCAACTTGATTTCGGCTCAACGCGCTTACGAAGTAAATTCGCGAACGGTACAGACAGCGGATGAGTTATTGCAAATTGCAAACAATATGAAACGTTAAAAATTTATTTACCGACAATCGGGAGGTCCCATGGGTTTTAGATCAAAATTTTGGACGCTATTTTTCCTGGCGATTTTGCTGGGGAATGCGGTCCCAATTTCCAATGCCAACGAAAATAAAAATATCACTCTTCTCACATCTGAGGAAGTCAGTTTGCGGGCAGGGGAGTTTTTACAAGATCAATTGGCATCGGCTAAATACCCTGTGGAGATTGAAATAAATTTCAAAGACAAGGCCATGGAAATTCCTACGGAAGATTTTTCCGTAGGGTTCCAGGTAATGGGAAAGCTGAAGGAGATGGGCCGCAATCAATTGGTTGGCACGGTGTTGGTCAATGGAGAAAGGTTCAAGAAATTCAGATTGAGCGCGAAAACGACGGCGATAGTAAATGTTATTCGTGCTAAGCGTCCCATCAAACGTGGTGAAATTATTTCAGAAGATGTTGTGGCTGTTGAGCAGATCAAGACAGTGCGTCCACTTCGCAATATTGTCAACCGTTTGGAAGATATTTTGGGAACCGAGGCAACTCGAAATTTGCCTACGGGAAGGAATATTAGTTTCAATTCTATCAAAATACCTCCCTTGATTGACCGAGGGGACCGCTTGTTGATTGTGGCGCAAAAGGGAGGAATGAAAATCACTACTCCTGGAATGGCGCAAAAGAAAGGCTCTAAGGACAGTGTCATTCCAGTCATAAATCTTCAATCCAAGAAAGTTGTGTACGCCCGGGTCGTTGATAAAAACACGGTGGAAGTAGTTTTTTAAAGAAAGGAAGTCTCTATTTTTAGAGATCGATAGCACGCGGTTAGTATTGGTTTTATTTCCCTAACGAGAGGCTGGATGAATTGTATTTGCTCGCGTTTGGTGTCAGGTAAACAGGAATTCCCAAAAGGTATTTGCTCATGAGAGAACATAGGCCAATTGAATTTTTAACGCCTACCGGTGCCCGGATCCTG
>JAJDBG010000012.1 GCA_029261475.1 Nitrospinaceae bacterium | reverse complement strand
CGGTCAACTATTTTGCGCCTATCCGCATCGAATCGCTATCACCATCGAATGAAATAATGGAAGTTGCAATACAGTACTTACCTTCAGTGCTGACTCCCGCAAAATCACCATTTATCCAGGATCAGTGTGACGCCATGAGAGCTAAAATCAAAAATGGGCTACAAGACCCAAGGAAGAAACGTATTTTTAAAGAAATGTGTGAAAAACAGGGGAAGCCTGGCCAAGGTCTTCCTATTTCAACAAGACTGGAAGTCGTAAAAACACTCCTAAGGTATAATGCAGATCCCAATGCTCTACATAAAGATGGGTTTACGCCGCTTCTTTTATCCGCTGAACTTGGGCTGTGGGATGTTTTTGAGTTGATGCTAAAACATGGTGGGGCAATCAGGCAGGCTACGAGTAGAAACGAAACAGCTCTGCATTTAGCACTAATTAAGAAACATTTCGAGTTTGCGTTGAAGCTTTTACAGAATGTTTCTGCCCTAGATCGTGATTTTTTAGTGACGCAACCAGCGTTCTCTACCACCCCAAAAATCGGTGAAAATTTACCAATATATTGGTTAAAGCGCAACGCATCTCAAAATGGATCTACTGTTGAGTGTGAATTACTGGACATCCTCAGTAAAACCTGACACGCCTAGAATTTCTTCTGTGTTGCAGGTTTATGGCGTCTTCTCAACGATATTATTGTTAAGCAATATGGTTTATTCCTGTTCGAAAGACCATTTTCGGCAACCTATCTTTTGCGATAAAGCTGAAGTATTGCGGTGACCGACTGAACTCGCAACCCAAAACAGACGTTAACGTTAAACATTATGTTCTTTTGTATGTCTTTCGATTTTAAAACTACGGGCTAATCTCACTTGAAAGATACAAACTAACCCGCACGGCCTTTGAAAAAAGGATTGTGCTCTTTCTCTTGCGCGACGGTAGTTGCAGGCCCGTGACCGGGGAAAATACCTGTGGCATCGGGCAAACGCAATACTTTTTGTGTGATGGAATCAAACAGTTCTTTCCAGGAAGAATTGGCGCGTCCCATAGATCCGGCAAAGATCACGTCTCCTGAAAGCAATGATCGGTTGATCAGATAAGAGACACCACCGGCTGTATGACCCGGCGTTTCTATGCATGAGATTCGCAGTTTACCGAGTGTCAATTCATCCCCACCCTTTACAATTTTGAAATTGCTACTTCCCTTGGGCCGGGGTTCATTGTGGTCAATATAGGTTGGGCAATCAAAGGCATCGCTGAGCTCTCCCAATCCGCCTGCGTGATCTGGATGGGCATGGGTCAACAGGATCATATTTGGACGAACGCCCATCTCCCGGGCCTTGCTGATGATGGTTTTAGGGTTTGCTCCGGTATCCACCACCGCAGTTTCCCCTGTCGCTTTACAGCGTAAAAGGTAACAATTCACAGGATACTCCCCCATAAACACATTCAGGCAAACCAAATCAAAATCCGGATCAGTGCTCGGTTCTTTGGGCATCCATCGCTCTTGCGCAATATCAATCAGGCTAGGCCCATCCAAATCCAAAGCCTTCGCAAGTTTTAATACAAGCGAATCCTCAGGTGTTAATTGATAGCTCTCTATTCGCTGGATGTCGTCTTTCGCAATATCTGTTGCCCGAGCCAAATCGTCTTGCGACCATGCTTTGCCGTCTCGGGCCTTTTGTAAAACATCACCCAATTCATCTTCGAGCGGCATTGTATTTTTCTCCTGAAGGATACGTTAAAAAATTGAAGTCGTTTTAAACTCTATTTCATTCTACCTTTAAATATCAATTCCGACACACCCGACTTGTCAAGTTCGCCCTTACCTGCTTCAACAAGACGCTGGTATTGATCGAAAGTGGCTTGCGCCAATGGCAATTTCAATCCGGCGGACTGTGCTATGTTGAGAGCGATTCTAGAATCCTTAGCGGCATGGGCGGAAGAGAAATAGCACTCATGATCCCGGTTTTGCATGTCTTCACCGTCTGTTTCAAGAACGCGCGATGCCGCACCCGTTTGCGCAAAGACCTCTCGAAGCATTGTCAGGTCCAGCCCAAGCGCATCTCCGAGGCCCAATCCTTCAGCTAAAGCGGCGGTGTTGCAGTTCATGACCATATTGACGAGTGCCTTGATCTTTGTAGCTTCACCGGCAGGTCCCGTATAAAGAAACTTTGAACTCAGTGCCTGAAGTATTGATCCCGCTTGTTCAAAGGCCGACTTCTTTCCGCCACATATAAGATAGAGTGTTCCCTCCCGCGCTTGCGTGATGCTACTGGCCATAAGAGCTTCGAGATTGGTTCCCCCTTTTCCCTCGACTCGGGCTTCCATTTTTATATGAATTTCGGGGCTGACTGTAGCGAAATTGATGAACAATCGACCCTTGGCATGGCAAAGCAGACTTGAGGGGCTTTCCTCCGAGAAAATCTCGTCCATCGCCGCATCATCCGGAACCACTGTCAACACGACGTCGCTCAATTCGGCAACCCGGGCTGGCGTAGATGCCGCTTCGCAGGACAATTCCTGCGCTAATGATTCAGCAACTGCAGTGTTGTTATCCTGAACTGCCGCAATGATATAGCCCTTATCCTTGAGCCTCCGAGCCATATTGGCACCCATACGACCAACGCCTACCAAACCAATACGATTGCTTCCTGTCATGATTTAAACCTTCCTTTATAAGTGATAAGGGCATTGAACACCCCCCAAGTATCTATGTCAAATTCTGGCTATTAGCAAAAGAATAGGTACCGAGTTTTATTTTAACTTATATTTTTATTAACTTTAAATTTGATCCTTTAATTTAAAGATATTTTTTTGGGGTTTTTCCATGCGAAGCGTTACCCAACGCGCCCTGCGTTTCAATCATTGCATTTAAAAAGGTATGGTAATTGCTTTACTTAGCGAGAACACCAATTTGACGAAATATTGACGCTGTCAAACGCTTACCAGTAAAAGGCTTTACCATGAAGATACAAAAAAAAATCATTTTATGGCTCCTCTCAATTTTCATCTTGGGAGTACAGGGCGAAAGCAGTGCCGCCAACCTGAAGGGCTTAAACCTTCTGGAAAACGTTGCTATAGAGAAGGAAGAGGATGCTCTCACCGTACGATTCACATTCAGAGATCCCGTCCAATCCTACGAACCAGCCGTTTTCTACAAAAAGTCCGCCCAAATTGATTTACCCAGCACCTATATAGAGCCTGCAAAAAGATATTTCGAAACAAATGATTCCGAAATCCCTCAAGTCTATCTGGCTCAATTCGACTCAAAAACCGTACGCGCCCGTTTCATTTTCACCAGCGATGGGAACTCTAACAGAGAAGGAATCAACATCGAAACTCGCGGCAATATTCTGACCGTTCGTATCGACAAAAAAGAAACCGACTTTCTCAGTCGTCTTCTAGCTGAAACCGCACAAACAGTCGAAGCCGCAGAACTTGAAGAAGCAAACGTATCTATTCCAACAATCGGAAATACCCCAGAGCCTGCTCAAGCTATCACTCAAGACAAGCTGTATACCAGCGGAGCGGATGCAGTTAAAACAAAATCAGCTCCTCCAAGCGATATCACAACCCGAAAAACAAAAGAAAACGAGCCATCCTTTTTAAACATTGCTCAAAAGGGAAACGCAATAGATGAAGCTCCTTCTATTTTGAAATTGTTTGCCATGCTAGCCATTGTGTTGAGTTTCATGCTGGCCCTGTTTTACATTTTCAAAAAATACGTTTTAAAAAATACCCCCTTCGGAAACGGAGAGCGTCTGGTAAAAGTTCTCGGAACAGGATTTATCGCCCCTCGCAAACATATCGCACTGGTAGAAGTGGCGGGACAAATATTGGCTTTAGGGGTTTCCAAAGACAATATCTCTTTCCTCACAGAAATTGATAACCCCGAAATGATAGAAAAAATCAAATCAAACGAAACCAATAACATCGCAAAAAGCCTCAGCAATAAATTTCAGAAAAAGAAAAAAGAAGCTCCGGCTACCAAAGCCAGCAAACCCGCTCCTCAACCTGTCAAAGAAAATGCATTCAACAAATACATGCAAACTTTCGATGACGAAAAACCAAACAATCAAACCAGCAAAGAAGATTCTGTCGCCGCCATAACCCGACAGATTCGTCGACGTACAGGAAAGACGAGGATAGCGTGACCGCCATACTGAAAAAATCGATTTTAATCGGCACCTTGGCCTTGGCCATTTTCACAATATTTCCACAAAGTGAAAGCCACGCCATCTCTATGCCAAGCATCCAAATTGGTATGGAAGACGCTGACGATCCCGAGACAGTATCCAGTGCTTTGCAGATCATGTTGCTTTTGACAGTCCTAACACTGGCACCGTCGATCCTGATCTTGACCACTTCATTCTCACGCATAATCATCGTGCTATCATTTTTACGTCAAGCGATGGGCACCCAACAAACACCTCCCACGCAAGTTCTGATAGGACTCGCACTGTTCCTAACACTTTTTGTAATGAGTCCTGTGTGGATGGAGATCAACGAAAAGGCATTTCAACCCTATCTCGACGAAAAGATATCTCAAAGCGAGGCCATTGATACAGCCTTCGTCCCTTTGAAAAAATTCATGATGTCGCAAACCAGAGAAAAGGATTTAGCTCTATTCCTGCGATTGTCCAAAAGCGAGGAGCACCCTGATAGCATCAAGGATGTTAGCATTCAGGCCTTGATTCCCGCATTCATAATCAGCGAATTAAAGACCGCATTTCAGATAGGTTTTTTGATCTATATCCCGTTTCTTATCCTGGATATGGTGGTCGCCA
>JAJDBG010000011.1 GCA_029261475.1 Nitrospinaceae bacterium | reverse complement strand
ACCTGCGGCTGGTGCTCAGGGAGAACTCGCTGGAATGTTGATGATTCATGCCTATCATCAAGAGCGCAACGACCAGCGTTCGAAAATTCTTTTGCCCGATTCAGCCCACGGCACCAATCCAGCTAGCGCAACTCTCTGCGGCTATCGTTCAGTTTCACTGCGTTCTGGAGCCAACGGTCTGATCGACCTTGCCAAGCTGGAAGAATTGATGGACGAAGACACCGCAGGCATCATGCTGACCAATCCCAATACACTGGGAATGTTCGAGAAAGACATCCTCGAAATCACCGCCATCGTTCACAAAAAAGGCGGCCTCGTGTATTGCGATGGTGCCAACCTGAACGCTGTAATGGGAAAAACACGCTTCGCAGAAATGGGTGTTGATGTCATGCATTTTAACCTGCACAAAACATTTTCAACACCACATGGCGGAGGCGGACCCGGCGCAGGCCCCGTCGGTGTCAATAAAACTCTGGAGCCTTACCTGCCCTTGCCAATGGTGGAGAAAACCGAACACGGTTTCCGATTGAAAAAAGATGGCAAAAAAAGCGTGGGACGATTGAAAAACTTTTATGGAAATTTTGGAATTCTACTACGCGCCTACGCCTACATCCGCTCACTCGGCAAAGAAGGCATACCGGAAACTGCAGAAATGGCGGTCCTCAATGCAAACTATATCAAAGCGAAATTAAAAAACGAATACCACCTGCCCTATCCCGAGGCCAGCCTGCACGAATGCATCTTCAACGATAAAAATCAGGGTGGCGTGAGCACCATGGACATTGCCAAAGCCTTGATCGACTATGGTTTTCATCCGCCTACCGTCTATTTCCCGCTGATCGTCAAAAACGCGTTGATGATTGAACCCACTGAAACTGAGCCGAAAGAAACGCTCGATGAATTCATAGCCGCAATGATCGAAATTTCACAACGGGGGAAAGCAGACCCTCATCGCTACCACAACTCACCTGAGGGAGCAATTGTCTCCCGCCCCGACGAGACCCAGGCCGCAAGAAATCCAATCCTGAGATGGGAAGCAGAATCATAATCCACCGATAAAAAAATCGCTTGGATTGTAATAATTATAGACGACTGCAAGGAGGGAAACTCAGGAGATTGAATAAAAATCGGGACTTTTATTTGTTATGACTTTCAATAGATCGTGACGTGTGACGATGCCTATCAACTTCCCATCATCAACAACTGGCAAGCGCATGATTTGATTTTCAACAATCGATTTTATTGCGGCGATCACAAATGAATTTTTATCTGCTGTAATCACGTTTCGAGCCATTACTTCTTCTGCTTGAACGTACTGCAGTTCTTTGCCTTGAAGGATGAGTTCACAAATATCCCTTTCCGAAACAACACCAATCACTTGCTTATCCTCATTGATGATTGGAACTCCTGTGATTTTATTTTTATACAACTTCTCAGCAATATCACTTATGCGAGTCGTCACCCCGGCACAAATGACAGGACTTACCATAATTTCCTCGAGCTTTATATTTTTTAATTGAGATAGCATCGAAAAAATTATTTATCCTTTCATCACTTTTTAGATGGATTCAGTAAAAGCATCTTTGCAATACAGTTAAAAAACTTAAACCAAATAAAGACATAACATCCCGCATGGCTGTTCCATCCTTTATGAAACCGCCACATTCTAAAGACAATTTTAAAGTCTATCCATACGGACCCAACACTCAACGAAAATTGCGGATTTTGGAATCTCTCCTACACTATCCCATCAAATCGATTTCTTCCGAGCTTGAAACTTTCAGAATCTGCTAACGTTCAATCGTTGGTTGAAAAACCAAAACGTTCTAAAGCTTCTTTATCGTATTTCTTTTGATTGTGTAAAGCAAGGGCAAGGGAGTCCGATACGATAGCGGCATTTTTCATGTCCAGAGATTCGAACATTTCCTTGTCTTTTTTATTGATGAGCTGTAGTACGCCCATCAATTTGTCTTGGAAGATCAGCGGGTATACCAGCATGGACTTCAGTTCCATTCCCGATTTTTTATCCCAACTGTTGTCATAACTTGTGGTGGGGTGCAGACAACGGACTTCGTTTGGATCGTTTATATCCTTGATATTGGCGGGTTGCATCAAGCTAGCCACAGCCCCGGCGATGGTCTTGGGCGAAATGTCAACGCGGATTTCCTTTACAAGTTTTCCCGTTTTGAACTTTGAAAATATTTCATTGGTATTCGCATCTACCGAATACACCGTGACCAGGGTCGCGTCGAATAATTCCAGCAAGTATTTTTTCAAACTGATGAGAATGCTGTCCAGATTGGGTGCTGAATGGATAGCCTGATTGATCGCACGGATTTTCTCTTCTCTGTACATGTTCTTGAAACCCAATGCCAAAGCACCAGAAATCATCTTGGCATATTTTTCATCGGTAAGCCCAAAACCATTCTCATTATTTTTTTTGTTGATGATTTGAAGAACCCCTTGTAACTGGCCCTCATTTTCGAGTGGATAAACGAGCATAGAGCGAGTACGAAAACCCGTCTGTTCATCCCACGAACGATTGAAAGTCAAATCTGCATGAACGTTCTGGAGTTCCTTGTCATCGTACACATCTTTGATATTTACCGACTGCTTTAAAACGGCTATCGTTCCGGCAATGCTTTCGGTATCGATAGGTAAACGAAGGTCTTTTAAGTCATCACCTGTCTTGAGGCGCGAATAGATTTGATCGTTCTCCGAATCAAATGCGTATAGAGTGATCACTTCGGCATCAAACAATTCCAACAGCGACGGCTTTAGATCCAACAGGATTTCATCTAGATTAACGGCGGAGTGAATTGTCTGGATGATGTCGCGTGCTTTGTCTTCCTTGTACATTTTACTGAACCCCAATGCCAGGGTATCAGCGATAATTTGCGCGTGTTTTTCATCCTCCTTATCAAAATCCTCACCACTTTTTTTGTTAACGAGTTGCAGAATGCCTTGCAACTTGTTTTCGTGGATCAAGGGATAGACCAACATCGAGCGAGTCCGAAAACCCGTCTTTTCATCCCAGGAATTGTTGAAGCTGAGATCCTCATGTATATTTATCAATTCTTCTTTATCGTATGCGTCTTTGATATGAAGCGGACGCTTTAGAAAAGCCGCACACCCCGCCAAACTTTGGGGAGAAATGGGAATGCGAATTTCATTGATACCTTCACCCGATTTCACTTTCGAAAAAATTTCATTTTTCCCCATGTCCACCGAGTAGATGGTAAGGAGGGTGGCGTTGAAAACTTCCAGAATAGAATTTTTATGCTCTAGCAGAATCGTGTCAATGTTGTCCACTGAAAGAATGGATTGAGACAGGGCATTCACCTTATCTTCCAGATTGACCTTCTTGCGATCATCCCGTGTCGACTTATTCTCGAGATTCATCTTAAGTACTGCTAGCGACATGCCGGGAGTATTGTCTTTAGCCAGCTTTAAATCTTTTTCAGTGAACTGTCCCTCCTTGCGAAGAAACTCTACAACTCCAATGACTTTATTTTTTTCAACCAATGGCAAGGCAAGAACAGATTTCACCTTAAATTCCAGATTGGGGTACCACCAGGGGTCCAACTTCAATCCGGTATAAGAGCGGCCGATTTCTTCTGTATTTTCAAGTAAGATTGGCTTCCCTGTAGCGGCGACAAATCCCGCCAGGCTGGTCCGGGAAATCTCAAGGAAAACCTCGTCCTTTGTCACAATATCTCCGAGCTTCATGGAATAGAGTTTGCGTTCCTCGGGTTCCAGATTGAAGAAGGCAACAAACTCAGCATTCAGCATTTTTTTAAGTTTGGCTATAGCTGTATTGAGGGTGTCACTCAGGCTTTTTGCGGCCTGAATTTGCCTGAAAATTTCTTCCGACGGATTAGATCTTGTTTTCGCCGGTTCCACTGAAGATCGCGCTTCGCTCTTTCTTTCAGTTTTCTCCGCAGATTTCTCAGGATCGAGTTTCCTGTTTCGCACCCAATGCATCAAAATCTCACCATCGATCAGGACGATGGGCTTATTGCCTGCAAATGAGGATATCTCTGGCGAGAAATTCCCCGTAGTAACCATCAGGTAGGCATCTGCCTTTTGTTGAGCCATCACTTGGGTCAGCTGATCGACCTTCTTGAAGTCGACGTTTTTTTGCGCCCACTGCTTCCAATCGACGATCATTTTTTCGCCAAATTTGGACAACATCATGGAACCGTCTTCAAGCTGATAGGGAGATTCAACCTCGTAGCCATCTGCTGTAAAAATATCTACTAAAAGTTGCCCTGCAGAAGCTATCGATTGCTTTTTTAAAACGCCTAAACTGCTTTCGGACGAGGGCTTTTTTTTAGAAAATATTTTTTTAGCAGAAAACATAGTCGATATCCTGAAGGCAACTTGGGAAGCATCTTATAACCAAGATCAGACCTTAAATAAATAAGTTTCTTCGAGTTGCCGTTGAGTCAATCACTCAAATAATGGCTATGGATGTAAAAAGGTATTTTGAAATTGTAAGCGGAAGTCTTTGAAAACTCAATCAAAAATAATACGTCAGTGGGACTGCGGGAAAATTCCAACCTTTAATTTCAAAAACTACAACGGTTGATTTTAGGAAGGAATTGCTCTGAGGACTCATCAAATCCAATGACTGGAATCAATGGTTTTAAGAACAGAATATTTGCTTTGCAAAATGAGTCAACGTTTTTAGAAAGGCAAGGCATTATCTTGGAACTCCTCCGTTATAGACTTCATTCAGCACGTCCTTTCGCAACGGCCATTTTTCTTCGAGAATTTATCAAATATTGTCCGTATCCAAAAAGAAACAGTGTTGCGCCCAGCATTTCAAACCCTTCTTCTATTCCAATCAAAATCCTGCTTTCGTCCAATCCGGTAGGGTCCACAATATTTTTAGCTAATCCTTCCAATGTCAGTACTCCAATCCACAAACTGAGAGCAATGAAGTTAACGGTCAATGCTCCGGGAGTTTCCTTAAATCTCTTCAGAAAGAACCAAATCAGAAACACGACGGTAATGGCAATAAAGGGACCATAAAACCACAGCCATTCATGAATAAAATGAAAGGTATCTGCATCGGGAGCTATGCTTTGCGACCACTTGATAAAGTTTTCGTGAATACCAATGCAGTCATCTAAAGCAATAAAAAAGTACATCGATGCCAGAAGATACCAGGGGGCTTTTTCTTTAAACAATGCAGCTTCGCCTTCTAAACGCGCGCATAATAAAACGGTCATACCTACCACATACAATTGAATCGTCGCAAAATACGTTCCGTATCCTTTCTCTGCGTTGAGGTTCCATAGAAAATCCTCAGGATAAAGAAACCACATCCTTTCCAAAAAAATTTCCAACACCAATAAACACGATAAAAGATAATACCGTTTGGGTACTGTGGAAACCCAGGAATCCAATCGTTCCATCCATCGATTCCCTAACTCTGGAAGCACCCAGCCCAATAATGATATTTGGAGTAAAATAAGTGCCAACAGATTATTGAGCCGATTCCCAAGAAAGGGCAAAATATCGATATGAAATTGAATTCGTAAATAAACAATGAACAGGGCAACAAATTCTATAACGAGCAACAGTTTGAGAATGAGTCCTGCACGTTTTTTCCAAGTTGCGGTAGTAGTCAAGATCAGTTTTCTTTCTGAAAGTTTGGAGACAATAAACTATAGCCTTTGAACGGGTGCCCTGTATCCAGAATTGTTTCTAATTCAGGGACCAGGGTCAATATATGATTTCGAACTGAATTTTTCCCAATCAACATTGGACGGGATGTTTTATTCAGCTCAGTCAATAGTTGATCATCAACTAGAGTGGGCAAAGGCCTACCGAGATAATATAATAAATTTTCGCGCGGTTCACCATAATGGTAAAGAGGACGATCCCCTGCCACTGCCAACACGTCTTTCGCGAAGGGTCTCAATGTGCTTTGCTTGTCGAGGACTTGCGCCAGTGGACCAACTACAAAAGCAACGGTGACAAGAAACCATACACTCGTGACACCGATGAATAAGCGGGTGCGATTTTTCATGATCGCCAGCAAACACAATCCTGAAAAAGCTAGCATAAGCAGGGAACCTAAGACAAGAAACAAGCTGTCAGGCAAATGATTTTCCAGCAAGAGCCCAACGCTCCAACGATCTTTGGCTGATAAAAAGCCCAATCGCGTGTCAGGGTCCAGCCCTGCAATAAATAACGGGATCACCAATATAAGAGAAAGCACCACCATGCAAAGTGCTAATACGCCTGCCGGTATTTTCCAGAACAAGGAGGAAATTCTGTTCATCCCCTCATTAAAATAAACGGCTAGAAGTATCACTGCGAAGGGGTACAAGGGCAATAAATAATCGCCTCGTTTGCCTGAAAGCAAGGAGAGAAAAAGAAACAATGCACTGAAAGCAAAAGCTGGAAATACCCAGGATAATTCTTTTCGCCTATAAACCCAACCGTACCATAATGCCGGAGGGAGAAAGAGACCCCAAGGTGCAAGGTCTCCTAAAATCTTCGGAATATAATAATAAAATGGTTCGTGATGAACCTGAATCGATTCACTGCTTGTCAACCGTCCAACAAGTTCTTGATACAATATTTGTTGAAAGGCCGGCCCACCTTCCCAAATAGCCGCAACAGCCCACAATCCCGACACCACCAAAGGGATTCCAATCAGAGGCTTCCATGGCATCGACCGCCTCCCACCTAGCCAGGAAAACCCTGCAATCGCCATCAGAGGAAAAAGAAGACCCAGTGGTCCCTTCGTCAATACAGCACAAGATAAAGCCGTGCCAGCAAACCAGGCATACCGTGAGCTTCTCTGCAAATCTTCCTCTTGCCAAAGCTTCCACAGCAAGGCCAGGCTCGCCGTTGTGAAAAAAGCAAACAGCATATCAATACGTGCATGGGAAGCGAGGTATACTGTCCGCCAACTCAAGACCAGAAGCAACCCTGCAAGAAATCCTGTAAGAGGAGAAAATAAGCGGAGGCCAAACCAAACAGTCAATGCAACGCTCCCGGCTCCCGCTAAAACAGAAGGGAATCTAAGAGCCGTTTCACTCGTACTTCCCGAAACGGTAGTCGTCGCCCAGGCAAACCAATGCCAAGCCGGGGGTTTGGTGCGGAAAGTGTTTTCATCAATACGGGGAATCAACCAGTCTTTATTTTCATGCATCCGCATGACAGGGATGCCTTCTCTAGCCTCACGCTTGGACAAGTCGGTGTGCAAGGCGGCCCAGAAAAACAAAATAAACCCGATCAACGTCGGCAAGTAAATCAAATACTGCCAACGCCCCTTAAAGGCGTGTTCTGCCATCAGTCATTCACGGTGGGGGAAAATCATATAGGATATGCAACAACAAACCGACGACAGGAAACCGCCTAAAAGATTCGATCAATCTTCTATAACGCCCTTGCCTCTCCAATAATCTCGCAAAGATTGCGACTCGTTCAGACAAGTGTCCAGATATGTATGATTCGAAGGGATCATAGGCATAACATGCCCGCCACTCGCATCATTGTAAGGATACTTGACATCCAGAACGTAAGGCCCCTTGTGTTTCAACATACGCTTGAGCGCAGGAACCACTTCTTCTGGCTTGCTGATGCTTTCGGACTTAACACCAAATGCGTGCGCTATTTCGGCAAAATTTGCATCGCCAAGATAAGTGTGACCGCGGAGCGATTTATAAAATCTGTCTTCCCACTGTGCGACCATACCGAGATGCGCATTATTCAAGACCACATTTTTAACAGGAATCTTTTCGATTTTACAAGTCTGCAATTCCTGGATATTCATCAAGAAACAACCGTCTCCGTCGATATTAATAACCTGTCGATCCGGCAAGGCAACCTGTGCTCCGATTGCCGCAGGCAAACCAAAACCCATCGCCCCCAATCCAGAAGAACACAACCACTGTCGCGGCTCATGGAAATCCCAAAATTGCGCAGTCCACATTTGATGTTGACCCACACCAACCGAAACAACGGCATCAGGATCCGCAAGTTTCCGCAATTCACAAATCACGTTCTGAGGAACAATAGCCTTTTTATCCAAATCGTATCGTAACGGGAATTCCTTTTTCCAGTCATTGACCTGTTTGACCCAAGGCTTGATATTTGTTTTAGGCTCCACCTTCTGGTTCATCATTTTTAGAGCCAGCTTGACATCACCTTGAATAGGGATATCCGCAAAAAGATTCTTATTGATTTCCGCCGGGTCCAAATCGACATGGATAATCGTCGCATTCTTACAAAATTCTGCCAACTTACCCGTTACCCTATCATCGAATCGAACACCCAAGGCGATGACCAAGTCCGCGTGATTGATTGCAATATTCGCATACACCGCGCCATGCATACCCAACATACGGAGTGAGTTTTCTCCCTCAGAAGGATAAACACCAAGCCCCATGACCGTAGTCGTGATCGGAATTCCCGTCTTTTTAACAAAAGCACGCAATTCCTTAGATGCCTCACTGGAAATGATACCCCCGCCCGCATAAATGATAGGACGTTTCGACTCTTTAATCGCATGTACCGCCTTTTTAATCTGAAAGACAGAAGGAGCAAGATTCGGTTTGTAACCCGGGCAATCGAACACAACATTAAAATCCGGGATCGTTTCCTGTTGCTGAATATCTTTGGGAATATCAA
>JAJDBG010000010.1 GCA_029261475.1 Nitrospinaceae bacterium | reverse complement strand
GGAGCCCTGGAGTTACCGGGAAGATGAAGGTTGTGAGCTTGGCAATATGTTTACGCCTTGTGTAGCGGCTGACCAAGATCCGGCAACACCAGTGATCAAAGCCCATGCGGGTGACCGAGTTATGATCAATATCTTCGGTGCTCACAATGAGCAGAATCAAATGTTTAACCTCGATGGCCATCAATGGCGTCGTCACTTGAACCAAGACAACTCTGATATGATTGATGTAGAAGAGTTTGGTAGTGGCGAATACATTCAAGCCTTTGTTCGAGCAGGTGGTACGTACCAGAATCCTGGAACGTATCTCTGGTTGAACGCTAGGACGCCTTATCAACAGGCGGGTCAATGGGGTTACTTCAAGGTTCTGCCTTCGGGCGATCGTTCGATCCTCCCCTTGGGAGCAGCAACACCTCGCGGTGTGCGCAATGCTTCTTCGGGTAGCGACGACCGTCTGTCGATGAAGTAAGTTCTAGGCCCCTTCATTGGGGTTATGATTGGGAGCCTGTCCTTTGCTTGTGGGGGGCAGGCTTTCATCATTCCTAAATGCGGGGGTTGTTAAGATTGGTTAGTATTATTGGGGGCTTCCTCTTAAAGAGGGAGTCCCCTTTTTTTATGGTATTTTGTTGATTCTACTTCTCGGAGTTATTCCATTTGGCTTTAGAATATTCTGCTTCAGGCAGGAGTATGGAAGACAGTTCACAAGCAAAAGACTCATTAAATAAGATCCCAACAGGTATATGGGTGTTGGAATTTGTCAGTATGTTGGTGGGTTTTTCAAGCTGTTGAGTGGGAGCGATGTACTGGCAAGTACTGGAGTGGCAGTTGTGGGAATACGTTTTCTACATTATATACAGGTAGGTGTCGGGCTTTGTGGGATTGCTCTCTTGGGGTTACGCTGGAAGACAAGTGATTCTCTTGATCAAAAAGTTATTGATCGTCGCTTTATCGGGGAGCTAACAGGCTTTGGATTTAGCCTGCTGAAGGAGCAGCTCCATTGGATACTACTGGCGGCATATCAAGATTCTTAAGGAGGCTCAGCAGGTTGCCTATGGTACCTTTCATTTGAGCTCTGGGAACGACTTGGTCGATTAAGCCGTGTTCAAGAAGAAACTTAGATCGCTGAAAACCTTCGGGTAGTTTTTGTTGAATCGTTTGTTCTATGACTCGGGGACCTGCAAAGCCTATCAATGCACCAGGTTCGGCTATGATAATGTCTCCCAACATGGCAAAACTTGCAGAAACACCACCCATTGTGGGGTCGGTCAATACTGAAATGTAAGGCACACCGCTATCAGCAAGACTTCTCAGCGCAGAAGATGTCTTGGCCATCTGCATGAGAGAAAAGATTCCCTCTTGCATACGAGCTCCTCCTGAGCAATTGACAATGATAAGGGCTGTTTTTTTTTCGAGAGCGCGCTCAATACTGCGGGTGATTTTTTCGCCGACAACGGACCCCATACTCCCGCCCATAAAGTTGAACTCAAAGACGCAAAGTTCGACTTCATGTCCGTGTAATGTTCCAGAACCGGAAATCATTGCATCGTGACCCATGCCTTTTTTTTGTGTTGCCTTAAGGCGGTCTTTGTATTTTTTCTTGTCTTTGAATTTCAAAGGGTCGGAAGCGGACATTTCAGCGTCGTACTCGGTGAAAGAATCCTGATCCATCAGAAGATGAATTCTTTCCCGACCATTCAAGCGGTAGTGATGGTCGCACTTCACACAGACCTTCAAATTTTCTACGAACTCAGCTGTGTAGATTTGCTCGTTGCACTTTCCGCATTGAAACCAAATTTCATCGGTCTTGGAAGATTTGATGCCAAGATTGGTTTTGGAAACTATTTTGTCAAACCAGGACATGATATTCCTTAAAGTTTCGGTGGAGGGGGAGCAATTTTTGTGTCGGACACTTTGTTCTTTTTCGGCCACCTTCTATAAAAAAACATAATGGGCCCTGATGAAATATAGATGAGGCTGATGATAAACAAAGCCACTCTGGGAATAGTCGCAAATACATAAAGTGTCAAAATAACGAATAAGAACCTGGGGAATGACACTCGTTTATTGAATTCCAGTTTTTTGAGAGCGGGATATTTTATATTGGAGACCATCAAAAATGCCAATACATAAACAACTCCGACCATGATAGCGGGATTGATCCGGCTCGCAAAAATATCCACGAACGCTATAACAATAGAGGCAATGAATGCGGCGGCGGCGGGAATAGGGAGACCTATGAAATGATCTCCTTCTTCATCGGACTTGGTAACGTTGAAACGCGCCAAACGTAGAGCACCACAAAGCAAAAATAGAAATGCGGCTAGCCATCCAATGCGTCCAAAAGGCTTTAAAACCCAGACATAAGCTAGCAAGGCAGGTGCCATTCCAAATGAGATGATGTCGGAAAGGGAATCGTACTGCATTCCAAAGGCACTAGTTGTTTTAGTCATACGTGCAACACGACCATCGACGCCATCAAAAATAATAGCGATAACAATGGCCCAGGCGGCGACATAGTACTTTTCATCGAGTACGGCGATGAAAGCGTAAAAGCCACAAAACACATTTCCCGTGGTGAATAAACTGGGTAAAATGTATACGCCTCTTGAAGGTTTCATTTCATATATCCCATAATGCTGGTTCCACCTTTGACGATATCGCCGCAAACAACGTTGATCTTGGCTGTTTCGGGCAGAAATAAATCCACTCGAGAACCAAACCGTATCAAGCCAAACCGTTGTCCAAGCTCATAAGAATCACCTTCTTTAGCCCAGCAGACGATGCGTCTGGCTATGAGCCCTGCGATCTGCTTTACCAAAACTTTTTGATCGCCAGTTTGGATAATCAATGCGTTTTGCTCATTGTCGAGAGAGGCTTTATGATTTGCCGCGTTTAAAAACTTTCCAGGATTGTACTTCACCTGCTTGATTTCCCCAGCAACAGGCACTCTCTGAACGTGAACGTTGAATACGTTCAGAAAGATGCTGATTCTGTTATAGGGTTCGCCTAGCAAGGGATCGGTTTCGCGGACAATCTCTACGACTTTCCCATCGCCGGGTGATACAACGACGTTGGGTTCGTTTGGGACGGTTCGCTCTGGATCGCGAAAAAAATTAAGTACGAAAAGGAACAATCCGCCAAACAAGGCTCCTGCATAAAAATATCCTGTGCAGAACAATGCAGCGGAAATTCCGACTAAGGGTAGGATGAAAACATACCCTTGTTTTGCTATTGGGATGCGCATGAGTTTGGCCTAAGTTAGTTTTTTACCGACAAAGGGCATCATTTTTCGGAGTTTGTCGCCAACTTCCTCAATCATGTGCTCGGAGTCTTCTTTGAGTCGCGCGTTGAAGACAGGTCGATTTGCTTGATTTTCTAAAATGAATTCTCGAGCAAATTCTCCGCTTTGGATTTCGCGCAAAATACGTTTCATTTCTTTGCGGGTTTCATCAGTAATGATTCTTGGTCCGCGTGTTACGTCGCCATAAGCGGCAGTGGTGCTGATGGAATAGCGCATGTTACCGATACCACCTTCATAGATGAGATCTACGATGAGTTTGACTTCGTGCAAGCACTCAAAATAGGCCAAATCAGGGCTATATCCAGCATCTACGAGGGTGTCGAATCCAGAACGAATGAGTTCGCTGAGTCCACCACATAGTACGACTTGTTCACCAAATAAGTCGGTTTCGGTTTCTTCCCTGAAGGAAGTCTCAAGAACACCTGCGCGGGTTCCGCCAATGCCTTTGGCATAAGCAAGAGCAATATCTTTTGCTTTATTGGTAGCGTTTTGATGGATAGCCATCAGACAGGGGACTCCGGCACCATTTTCGTAGGTCCTACGGACCAGATGTCCGGGTCCTTTGGGTGCTATCATGAACACGTCAACTTTATCAGAGGGAACGACTTGGCCGAAATGTATGTTGAATCCATGTCCAAAGGCCAGAGCGGCACCGTCTTTTAAATTTGGTTTGATGTCCTCTTCGTACACCGCACGTTGTTTATCGTCGGGAACGAGGATCATGATGATATCTGATACCTTTGTTGCTTCAGCAACCGTAAGAACTTCCAATCCGTCCTTTTTAGCGCGATCCCAAAAGTCACTTTCTTTTCTTAAGCCAACCACTACTTTAAGGCCGCTGTCATGAAGGTTTCTTGCATGGGCGTGCCCTTGACTGCCATAGCCAACAATGGCAATGGTTTTATTCTCTAGGTGTTTAATATCTGCATCTTGATTGTAATAAATTTTAGACAAAGTGTTGTGTCTCCTACAATAGTGAAATTTCAGGGCGTCTCAATCATTCCAAATATTGGATTTGGCATTTTGCTTCGCCTTGGTTTAAAAGGGTTAGCTATGGGCCTCTGGTAATTCTTGAGAGTTCCTTCAGTTAATGGATTTGGCTCCACGTGTGATGGCAATTCGTCCCGAACGGGCAATTTCCTGGATACCAAAAGGTTCGATAAGGTCAAGAAAACCTTGGATTTTTTCTTCTTGACCCGTCATTTCGATGGTGTAAGAAGTGGGGCTCATGTCGACAATTTTCGCACGAAAAACACTCACGATGCGCAAAATTTCTTCGCGTACCCTAGGCTCTGCATTCGTTTTAACCAGAACCAGTTCTCGATCAACATACCGCTCGTTCGTAAGATCTGTTACCTTGATGATGTCGATCAGTTTATTGAGTTGCTTGGTGATTTGCTCTATTTTCTTATCGTCTCCGCAGGTGACAATGGTCATTCTCGAAATCTGTGGATCACTGGTTGCTGCGACATTGAGGCTTTCTATGTTGAATCCTCTACCGCTAAAAAGTCCAGAAATCCTGGACAATACACCAAAGCGATTGACGACTAAAATGGATATAGTGTGTTGCATGGAATTATGTAGGGTTGATGGCGAATTCCGCCAATATTCTAAAAACGTCTATATTAACAGACACAAAACTTTAACGCTAGATTTTTTGCTTCCTAAAGTGCGGTTTTTGTAGCATAAAAATTATCATGAATAATCGTCAATTGTCTTTTGTCCTGCGTAAGTTGAAGGACGAATCTCTAAAATGGCCCACTCCGGTTGCTGTAGAGATTGCCTGCTCTGGTAAACCGTTTAGGGTATTGGCCAGTTGCATCCTCAGTTTGAGAACGCGTGATGAGACAATGGGACCCGCGGCAAAACGTTTATTTCTACTGGCAGACACGCCGCAGGAGTTGCTAAAAGTCCCTATTGAAAAGATCGAAGAAGCAATCTATCCCGTTGCTTTCTACAGAAACAAGGCTAAAAGCCTGCGTGCAATGTGTGAAGTAATAGAGGAAAAATTTTCAGGATCTGTTCCCTCCACTATAAAAGACCTGCTTCAGCTTAAGGGAGTGGGTCGGAAAACGGCTAATCTCACAATGATTCTCGGTTACGATAAGATGGGCATCTGTGTCGATGCTCATGTGCATCGTATCTGTAATCGTTGGGGATATGTCGAAACAAAGGAAGCCGACGAAACGGAAATTGCACTCCGAGAGAAATTACCCCGGCATTTTTGGAAAGAGATCAATGCAATACTGGTCGCTTTTGGCAAAAATGTATGCAAGCCCGTATCCCCAACTTGTAGTTTATGCCCTGTTGAAAGTTATTGTGAAAAAGTTAATTTGAAGCGCAGTAGATAGTGTGTTCCCTGAACTTTAAATTTGCCCGATGGCCTTCTTCTGAATTTCGACCAATTCTGATATGCCCTCATCAGCTAACTTTAATAATGCCTGGAGTTGTTTGTCTGTAAAAGGATCTCTTTCGGCAGTTCCTTGTATTTCAACAAAGCCGCCAGATCCTGTTTTGACGACATTCAGATCAACGCTTGCATTTGAATCCTCTGCATAATCAAGATCTAGAATGTTTAGTTTGTTTTCAAGAATTCCTACACTGACTGCGGCTACATAGTCGCGGATGGGTAAGGTATCGATACGCTTTTCTTTTTTTAACTTTTTGAGGGCGAGGACAAGTGCAATGAATGCTCCTGTGATGGAGGCACAACGAGTTCCGCCGTCAGCCTGAATGACGTCACAATCGACCCAGATGGTGCGTTCTCCCAAGGCTTGCATATCTATAACGGCCCGTAAGGAACGCCCGATCAAACGCTGAATTTCCTGGGTTCTTCCAGAGAGCTTGCCGCGAGAGGCTTCTCGTGGCACCCGTGAGTTGGTGGCAGAAGGAAGCATGGAATATTCTGCTGTTACCCAGCCAGAATTTTTCCCTCTAAGAAAAGAGGGGACTTTTTCTTCGATTGTTGCGGCGCAGATGACCTTTGTTTGGCCCATTTGAATCAGGACGGAGCCTTGTGCATGACATGTGAAGTTTTTTACAATTTTTACGTCCCTTAATTCCCCTTGAGCTCTGCCGCTTGGTCGTTCCATGATTTCTCCTGATATAATTTTAATGTTTGTTGGTTTTAGTTGAAAATACGGTAATTTTTAGAAGTCTTTGATTTAAAATGTTAATTTTATATTAATTGGTAATAAAATGGAAACAGGATTTTTTTTAATGTGAATCTATGCCATTTAATGCTTTGGAATAATTGTAAGTTTTCATAGTATTTGATAATATCTCACGGTAGTTCAAAAATTTTCACTCAAAGAGGTCAGCCCAGTGGATTCTTATTTTGAAAAGGGAGTCAAGCTGAACGGAACCTTGTGGAGCAAGGGTTCTGTTCATTTTGAAGGTGAGTTTGAGGGGGATGTTTTCTCGACAAATAATTTTGTTATGGGGAAAAATGGTTTTCTGCGAGGAAATATCAAAGCCATCAACTTCGTCAATCAGGGCTCTATTGAAGGCAATGTGCATGCAGAAAGCAAGTTGGAATTAGCCGCGGGCAGTCGTTTGGTAGGTGATATTTCGACTTTTCATTTGGTAATTGACGAAGGCTCTAATTTTGAAGGTCGTTGCAAAATGATAGATGGCCCCGCTCCAGCAGATGAGAAAGGGAAAATCACCCCTCCTGAAGTTTCGAAACCTGAGCAGAAGGAAAAGAAGACGGGTTTTTGGGGGAAAATGAGCCTTTTGATTGTTGTCTTAGCTTTGTTTGGAGGCATTTTAAATTTTAAATTCCCGGGCCTCTTTCATGGAGTTATACCTAATCAAGCGGATTATTTGGTGGGAGAGGGGAATTCACTTTTAAAGAAAAGTCGCTATGAGGATGCTGAGATTCACTTTCGAAATGCTTTGAAATTATCCCGTTCGAATCCAGAGATTCATGCTGGACTTGGTGAGATTTATCTAAGTAGAAATAATTTTCGCGAAGCAGGCGTTCAGTTCCAGCGTGCGGTTGAATTAAAACCGAAAAATAATGATCTTAGAGTTAAGCTGGCAACTGCTTACACCCAATCAGGACAGTTTAAGAATGCGGAAAAAGCATACAAAGAAGCATTGAAGATAGACCCTAAGAATCCGCACACTCTTTATAAAGTGGGTATGTTTTATAAGGAGCAGGGTTCTCTCGATGTTGCTACAAAATTTTTCCAAAAGACCGTGAGTTTCCAAAAAGGCGATATCAAGAGCCGGCGGATTTTGGCTGATCTATTATTACAGTCGGGTAAGTACTCAGAGGCAATCAGGGAATTGAAGTCGGCTTTGGAGATAGATGAGATGAACCCTGTATTGCATTTTATATTGGGGGAGGCATTGTTGAAGGGTGGTGAAAAGGGGATGGCTCGTAAGACTTTCAAACGCGCTGAAGAGTTGTTCCCGAAAAATTTTGAAGCCAAAATTCGCAGGGCAGACTGGTATTTCCAGAAAGCATCCTTAGCTGAATCTATAAAAACTTACCGTGCAGACGTTCTTCCTCATAACAAAGTACTTTTGGCTAAAAAGTAAAGACAGTTCCTTTCAAGGCTGACACCTGCAAAACCCCCTTTTTGCATTGATCAGATTCTATAAAATTCCTGTTCCCTTTGCCCCGATATAAAAAAAGTAGGCGACTAGCAAAATCCCCCCCTCCAGTTTCTTCAAATCCATTTGACGAAATAGAAACAGCAGGAGCATGGCTGTGATGCCTGTTGAGTAAAGTATGTCTGCGTGTATATTTTCCTTAATATATAGTGGCGCAATTGTTGCGGTGGCTCCCAGAACCATCAAGATATTAAAAATATTGCTGCCAAAAATATTACCGATTGCCATTTCTCCATGTCCTTTTTTTGCGGCAATGAGAGAGGATGAAATTTCCGGCAGGCTGGTGCCCAATGCAATGATGGAAACACCAATGAACCATTCGCTTATTCCAAAGCTACGGGCGATATTAACGCCTCCCTCTACGAGATAATGAGCACCTGATAAGAGCAAACCCAATCCCAGCAAAGCCAATACTGCTTGCCAGGGCAGTGCTTTCCCTGCAAATAGGGAGGTTTCTTCTTCCTCTTCGATTTCAATTTCGTCTCCTTTTGCTTTTTGTAATGAAACAAACAAGTGACAGGCTAGAAGAATAAGCATCAAGCAACCTTCCCATCGAAGCAAGGATGAATCCCATGCAAGAAACAGGATCAATAAGGTAGCAATGATTAAAGGGGGCGACTCGATCAGGAATAGACTTCTCCGGATAGAGAGTGGGGCAATAAGTGCTGTGAGCCCTAAAACCAGGCCGATGTTTGCGATATTACTGCCAATAACGTTGCCCATGGCCAATTCGGGCGCTCCTTCCAATGCCGCTAAAATAGATACGGATAGTTCTGGTGACGAGGTTCCAAAGCCGATTACCGTGGCACCAATGAGAAAGGGGCTTAATTTTAAACTACGGGCGATCCGTACGCTGGCCGTCACTAACATCTCTCCGCCGTAATAAAGTGCGGCTAATCCAGCAATGATTTTGAAACTGTCTAAAATCCAGGATTCCATTGAATATAAATAGTATGAAATGTTTTAGTTGGGTTGCAAAGCAAAGAACTGTGTTGCGGGTAAGAGTGAATCGATTCACGCTAGGTTCTTCATTATGCCTTAAATGGAAGGCGTGAAAAACAAAAATAGTTTACCAAGTCTACTCTCATTCTTTAAATTATTTATTCTGTCTTTCCCGATAAGTTATATAATTATCGAGTTTATAATCATCTGATTTGTATAGATAGAGTGTTATAATTAATTAGCTAAAATCTTAAACGGACGGAGGATTTATCGATGAAAAAAAGAGAAGGTGAAAGACGAAACCCTTGGAGTCGTCGTTTAGATGAAAGAAGGCAAACCGATTTAGCTGTTGATAACGATCAACGCGGTGAGGATGACCGTCGGAAAATCGACCAAAGGTCACAAATCAGGCACCGGGGTCTTAGGGGATAAGTCTCCACATATCACATAAAGCAACAATGTCTGCATCGGATAGAACAGGTGGTAGCTACTCAATGGAGTTGCTATGTTGACAGAAGTATGAACCCTTATCATCAGATCAGCCGTTTTATAGAAAGGATAAAGAGCTCTATATGACTGCGTCCTATTTCATTCGAATCACGACCCTTATGATTTTTTTGGGAGGGGGATTGGGCATCACTTCTGCGAATGCAAGTCCGCCTCTCGATTTAAAATTAGACAATCTCTCCTTGATTCACTATTCATCGGGAATCCGCTCCCACTACTTCGTGGATGTGTATCAGTGCGCGCTTTATATCCCCAACAATGGCAAATCCATCTCATCGCTTGATCTTCTGAAGCTTGTGCACCCGATTGCTATGCGCATTGAAATTATGACCTCAGAGCTTCCTGATAAAATGCCAGATATCTGGCGGGAAACTATTGAGCCGGAGATCATGGATAAAGCTTTCCGCCGATTCCAAAAAGGGTTTTTGACTCTGGATGGAGGAGACGTTCTATTATTTATGTATTTGCCTGGGGAAGGGACTCGTTTGGTTCTAAACGATAAGCTTCTATTTACAGACCCGGGGCCGGGGCTGATGGAGGCATTACTCGAACAATGGCTTGGTTCTGAACCGGTTTCGGAAGATTTAAAGCAAGCTCTACTTAGGGAGTGAATTTTCAGTTTTCCGGGATTTCTTAATTGGGGCGATTGTCCATTATAACCTTTTTCTGACGATACGCTTGAAGTTAGCTCTCCTTGTCAGACAACTTGCATTTCCTTAAGGTTGATTTGAAAGTGTTTCGGCCTGAGCAGCGCAAAGGCAGACCCCAAAGATGATAATGCATCCGGACAGGTAAATCCAAAGCAACAATGCCATGATCCCGCCGAACGCTCCATAGACCGCATTCAGCGTAGCGAAACGCTCGAGATAAACTACAAACAGAATTTCTCCCATCCTCAGAAGAACTGTAGCACTAAGGGCTGCGACCCACACTTCGGAAAACTTTGTGAGTCGTTTGGGAGCCAATTTGTAAAATAGGCTCAGACTGAGGAATACAATAACCAAGGGAATGAAAAAGTTCAGCAGGTCATAGGAGACAGGGAATTCTTGTAATGGGAAAAGCCAATCCTTGGCCATTCTCGCCAGCGTTGGCATGGCAATGCCAGCGAATACAGTGGCGATCATGATCCCTAGCAGTAACAAGCTTGTGAGCGGTAGTCGCCACCACTGCACCTTCGTAGCCCAGGCCCGGTTCGTGGTGAAGATGAGAGTTATAAAAAATTGAATTGCCGCCCAGATCAGCATTAAAATAGCGATCACTCCTGCTTCACCGCGCGTGTCAATAACTCCCCCTATGGTATCAAATATTAAATGCTGCATTTCGCCACTTATTGGAATGTAGCTCCCCACATAGGCAATCACCTCTGCTGCGGCCCTGTTTTTGTCAATAAAAATTGAAGCTACTGTGACTAGGAGAACAACCAAAGGAGACAAGGCGAAGAAAGCATAGAAAGCGAAGGCTCCGGCCCGTTGTGCCCCATCAATATGGGAAAATTTTTTAGTGGCAAGAGAAATATTCGGCCAAATCCTGGATATATTTTTTTCAAGTTTGCCGGGCATAGGGGTCGCCAAATGGATTTAGATCGAATTTATACAGACAAAAGTTTATGAATGCATTTACCATTAAAGAAGCTTTTGGATATTCGCCATGGGACAATAGGCCACAGAGTGAAAATAACTACCTTGAGCACCAGGAGCCGATTCGCCATCACTTTATTCGATTGAGATATTGTAACAGACTTTAAACAACAAGCTGGAGAATTGGAGCTTGTAAAATCAGATATATGGGGTTTGCAATTGCTATGATTTTGATCTTTTAGATCATTTTGAAGAGTAGGGGGGGCTGCTTTGGGCCGAGTTCTGCCATTCGAGATATGACACTTTAAGGCAGAGAGTGTTAGAGCTATTATGTCTTATTCCTTCCGCTTGCTAAACTTCCTAATATAATATTTGGAGAAGTCTCTGATAGAAAGTATGCCTATGATTTTCTTATTTTCTCTGACTGCGATATGACGTACCCCATGTTTTTCCATGATTAAAAAGGCTGTGACCATCAATTGATCCGCTTCTATGGAAATGACTGGCTTGGACATAATAGATTCGACTTGAACATCAATCGGCTTTTTTATTTGGGCAATAACTCTTCTTGATATATCTCCTTCGGTCACAATTCCTACATATTCCCCATCCTTTTCGATAAGCAGGGAACCTGTGTTGTGGTCGAACATCGTTTGAGAGGCTTCAGTCACAGAGGCATTACTGACAACGCTCTTTATATCCTTCTCCATATAAAAGCGGACTTCATCCTTCTCCGTAGATCGCCTGTCTTTAAGCTCTTTTTGCATCATTAGCCTCTATTGTATAGGGAATATTTATAAAAAATACCAGCTTACAGATCTATTCTAACTTATCGGTATTGGCCTCCGGCAGGCCTGTTTACTAAATTTTTGATCAAAGCACTATTTTTAAGGCTTTTTTTGACGATAAGTAATAAAATATAGGGTGAAAGTTCTATCCTTTTTTAAAGGAGGAAGAAAAATGCTACTTGCTGGAATCGATCGCAATAAGGCAACAGAGCCTGAAAAGCAGGTGAGTCGTATTATATCACCCTATTGGACTCTGCCTATTGACCGGGGGAAAAGTTTTTCTCCGCCATCGAAGCAGAATCATGCTGAAAAGGGTAGGGTTCTCAGGGTGGGTAACCGCAGAATGGCGGAACGTCGGAAGAAAGTAGAAGACGCGGCCTACTTGCAGAACAACGATGACCGACGATTTTTACAAAAACGAAAGGCTTCTCCTGGTTGGAGTCCTGACACTCATGATATCCTTGTGGTTGCGGTGGAAAGAAAGCCGGGGCAAAAAAATCTCTGGCAAGAGGGTGATAAATTCATCATTCGATCTGGGGAAATGCAGGAAGCTGTTGCTCCAGAAAAAGTCACTCCACCGCCGATTCAAAAGCCAGAGAAAAATCCTTTACTTGTCAAAGATGATGAAAATGATGAGGATTATGTGGTGCATTTGAGTGGCAAGCCCACTTCTGAATAACCGCTGTGGTGAGGGATGTGTTATTCAATTTCATTTATAATCTCTAAAAAACTATTTCCATAACGTTCTAACTTGGCTTTGCCTACTCCGGATAATTGGGCAAACTCTTTGATCGTTTTCGGTTTCTCCTCCACCATAGCGACTAATGTCGTGTCATGAAAAATAACAAAGGGTGGAACTTTCTGTTCGCTTGCCAGCTCTCTACGGTGGGCACGTAAATTGTCGAACAGGGATTCGTCTTGAACATTGTCAAAAACCACCGAGTTTTTTTGTTTTCCTGATTTTTTATTCTTCAACCTGCCTGTTTTAACACTTAGATTTTCTTCTCGCAACAATACCGTCTCTTCCCCTCGCAAGACAGCTTTTGTATTGTCACCCAGCCGATAGCCACCGTGTCCTTCTATGTCCACTTGCAAAAGTCGTTTGGCTACGAGTTGGCGGAATATGGAACGCCATTGATTTTGCGAATACTCTTTTCCTATACCGTAAGTGGATAGCTTGTGGTGATCCAATTGCGTGATTCTGTCAGTATCGTTGCCCAATAGCACATCGATGACATAACTTGCCCCGAAGCGTTCGCCTGTTCTGTAGACACATGAAAGAGCTTTTTGGGCGGCCACCGTGCCATCAAAGGATTTTACAGGTTCCAGGCAGGTGTCACAGTTTCCACAAGGGTTTTCTAAAGTTTCATTAAAGTATTCGAGCAATACTTGGCGTCTGCATCGGGTGGTTTCGCAATAGCCGAGCAGGGCGTTCAATTTTTGCCGTTCGATTCTCTTTTGTTCTGGCCCCGCATTAGACGACTCTATGAAATTGCTTATTTTAGCCAAATCTTCAAGCCCATAGGCCAGCCAGGCATTGGATTTGAGCCCGTCTCGACCTGCGCGCCCGGTTTCCTGATAATAGGATTCCAAGCTTTTTGGTAGGTCCATATGAGCGACAAAACGAACATCGGGTTTGTCTATCCCCATCCCAAAAGCGATGGTGGCAACCATGATGATTCCTTCTTCTTTGATGAATGTGTCTTGATTGGACTGACGTTGAAACTTATCCATCCCGGCATGGTAATGCAGTGCTTTGAATCCTTCTGCAGTCAACCACTTTGCAGTTGATTCGACTCTGGATCTTGAAAGACAATAGACGATCCCCGATTCTCCGGAATGATTCTCTTCAATAAATGCGAGTAGTTTTTGTTTGGCTTTTTCTTTCGAAACGATGGTGTATTTGATATTAGGACGATCAAAGCCTGAAACAAATAAACGTCCTGAGCCTAAGTCCAATCGCTCGGTAATATCCTTGCGAGTGGGGCCGTCTGCGGTGGCAGTCAATGCCAGCCTGGGAACGTTTTTGAAGCGGGCATTCAAAGTTGTCAGTTGCAAGTATTCAGGGCGAAAATCGTGCCCCCATTGGGAAACACAATGGGCCTCGTCGATGGCAAACAAACTCAATTGACATTGCTCTAATAAATTCAGGAATGACTCACTGAGCAGTTTTTCGGGTGAGACATACACAAGATCGAGCAAGCCCTTCCGTATTTGTTGTTCTACTTCGATGGCCTCCGATTGAGTCAGGGATGAATTTAGAACTTTGGCACGCACACCCAATTGCTTGAGGGCTGAGACTTGATCGCGCATTAATGCGATCAATGGAGAAACCACAACTCCCACTCCCTCCCGGCACAAAGCTGGGATTTGATAACACAGAGATTTTCCTCCTCCTGTTGGCATCAAGACCAAGGCATCACCACCAGCAATGGCATGGTCTATGATCTCGGCTTGCCGACCTTTAAATGAGTCGAAGCCGAAAACATTTTTTAAAATCTCGTGCGGCGTTTTTGTCATTCAGAATTAATAAATAAAGGTATTAAGGAAACAGGGGGGCTCGATTTGGGAGGATACTCTGGTTGTTGTTTTTTTGCTGGAAAATAATGTAACGAGAAATGCCAGTCCAAATCAACAGACCAGTGTTTCACCAGTGGTTAGAACCAGCTTAAAAGAAAGAATAATGCCGGAAAAGCTGATGACGGCACTTTGCCTTAATCATAGATTACTTCGAACCGCAGTTATAGTTCATTTTTTGTAATAAAATACTCTAATTATTACTTTGAGGAGGATTGGCTGGGGTAGGAAATTTCCAGAATAACGACATCACCATCAGCGATAAAGGGGCCATGGATTTCACCCGGTGGTCGGCTTGCATAATGTCCCGGCTCAAGCCACATGTCAAACGCTTCGTCATACAAACGTCCAGAGACTACAAAAATTTCCTCGGGGTAACTGTGACTCTTAGCTCCAAACGATTCGCTGGAATACCCATTTTTGAATTTTGTCAGTCTCGTGTAATCTCCCGATTCGGGATCTTCCGCTATTGTAAGTTGTGAAATGTTACCTGCGGAACCTTCAATCACTTCCCAGTTGTCAGAATTTATTTCAGCGAGAGGATTCCAGTAAGTTCTAGTCGATTTCATATTTTAAATATTTTCGAAGTGTAGATTATCTATCTACGGATTCTAGCAAATTCATCAATTTTTTTGACTATAATTCTTTCAGATTTGTGAATAACAAATTGTGATAAGTGAATCTATTGTACGTTTGCGGAATAAATTTAACTCTATATTTCCTATCAGCAATGAGAATGATTTTTAAATTAACTTTAAGTGTATATTTGTAGTGCTTGTAATTGAGAAAATTGTAGAGCATACTAATTCATATAGGTATAGTTAAATATTTCAAGGAGTTCGTATTTTAAAGATCGATAGTTATTGAATTTTCAATTCTGTCTTCTGATATTATTTAGAATCTAATAGTTTTAACTATTTCATCAAGGCAACACCCTATGATGCATATATTTTTGATCGTTGGATTAGCCGCTTTAATTTTTGTGGTAGACATGGCAATTCCCTTGGGAGTTGCTGGTGGAGTTCCTTATATCCTCCCAGTTCTTCTTGCCTATAAGTTTGAAGACAAAAAGGCAATACCTTCTGTAGCCTTATTAGGTTCTATCCTGACAATTCTGGCATTTTTCTTATCTCCACCTGGCGGAGAACTTTGGAAGGTAATATTCAATCGCCTTCTGGCATTGTTTGCTATCTGGGTCGTTGCCATTGCCTGCATTAAAAATAAAAACAAACAAGAGAAGTTATATACGTTGACAGAGGCTCTGGATCAGAGTCCCAACCCTGTTATGCTCACGGATAAAGATGCAAACATTGAATATGTCAATAACGCCTTTATTCAAAAGTCTGGATATTCTGAAGATGAGTTGCTTGGCAATAATCCCAGGATCTTAAAATCAGGAAAGCAATCGATAGATTTTTATAAAGAATTATGGCAGACCATCACGTCGGGTAAGGTTTGGGTGGGGAATGTTGTTAATCGGCGAAAAAATGGAGCTTTCTATTCAGAATATCTGCAAATTGCTCCTTTGAAAAATATATACGGAGAAATCAGCCATTTTTTCTCTTTGCGCTTACTTGATAAACAAAGAGAATTAGCAGAAAAAGATGTCAATAAGTTGACCCATACACTGGACCAGCTTTCTCAAGCTGTATTGATGACGGATAGAGATGGATTCATTATCTTTGCAAACCCTGCTTTTGAAAAAATCACTGGCTACTCACTGAATGAAGCCGTTGGAATGACTCCCAGTATTCTTAAATCAGGAAAACAGACGCCTGAATTTTATAAAAAATTATGGGGAAGCGTTATCAGTGGCAAACCTTGGAGAGGGGAAATCCAAAATCTTAGAAAAAATGGAGAGCTCTTCTGGGAGGCCGTGGTTGTCAGCCCTGTTTGTAATGATGAAAATAAAATAACACATTTCATTGCTCTGCGTGATGACATCACTTTGGAAAAAGAAAAAGAGCTTCATCTACAGAAAATTCAAGAGCAAGTAATGTCTTCTGAAAAATTAGCGGCGGTAGGCCAACTTGCGGCGGGTGTAAGTCATGAAGTTTTGAACCCTGTAAATATCATTTCAGTGCAAAGTCAGATGTTCCAGCGAAAAAATAAGGAGCATTCTGAAATTCAAAAATTTTGTTCAAGCATATCTCATGAAGTAGGGCGGATTCAAAAAATCATGAGTGCTTTATTGGCATTTTCACGAAAGAATAATCCTAAGCTTGAAGAAGGTGTTTTTGTAGATGAAATTGAGCGGTTGCTGGATTTGATAGAAAAAGAATACAAGTTGGGCAAAATTAATATTGTAAGGGATTGGGAGGATAAATCTCTCAGCTTTTTGTATGATCCAGATAAGATCCGGCAGGTCTACTTGAACCTGCTTCATAATGCTAAATATGCGATGCCAGAGGGAGGCACCATTACAGTTGGTTGTCGAAAAATAGAAAAAGAAGGGCAGGGCTTCGCGCAATTAACATTCGCTGACACCGGTATGGGGATGAGCGAGGAAATTAGATCAAAAGTATTTGAACCCTTTTTCACAACTAAACCTGAAGGCGAAGGCACTGGAATGGGTCTTTCTGTAATTCATGGAATCATTCAGGAACATGGTGGTGAAATATCTATTGAAAGCGAGGAGGGAAAGGGAACAACGTTTACTATTCTCTTGCCTTTGTTACGTGATTCTAATTTGTGATTGGTATGAATTTTTATGAATCAAGAGGGCGGGGTTGTCTATAGATTATTTTTCTTTCGAAAAGTTGACGCTCTTTAGCGTTTCTATGATTCCATCCATATCATAATTTTTTAGTAAGGCTTGGAGTTGGTCTTGTAGTTTTTTTGTTTCCCCTCCCATTACTGCCATTTCATCCAGGCAACTTTCCAGATCTGTAACTTTATAAAGCTCAGCGGCTTCTTTTATATTATTCAATAGTTCCTCTGGCAAGGACAAATTGGAAGCATCAAAGTCCTCTGTGTTTTTAGAATTTTTCGGTTCGCAATTTTCTTCTTCATAAATAAATTTAATGGGGAGCAATTCTTTTAAGCAATCAAAAATTTGATCTTCCATAAATGGTTTCGAAATATATGCATGAAAACCCATGTCCAGATAATCTTGTTTTTTCAAATTAATAGCCGACGCCGTGATTGACACGATTTTGATTTTCTCTTTTCCAAACTCTTCCTGAATTTTTTGCGTGGCATCTTTTCCATTCATGACGGGCATACGCATATCCATGAAAATAATGTCGGGCTGGCAGGTCTTGATTTTTTCTATTCCCTCCAGACCGTTTTCAGCGATAAAGATTTCAACACCAATGCTAGACAGTAGTTTGGCAAGAACATCTCGGTTTTCTTTAACGTCATCAACGATCAGTGATTTGACTTTACAATTTTTAGCTAAATATAAAACTTTACTCGTATTTTTAGGTTCTATATTCAATTTTTTTTCAGCTAGATCGACAGACGGCAGGGTTACTGTAAAGTAGAAATGCGCTCCAGCATTGAGTTCTGATTTCAAACTCAAATCAGATTTCATGAGCTCCAGAATTTTTTTGGTGATTGTTAACCCTAATCCTGTGCCACCTTTTTTTGATCCTTCCTCTTCTTGTTGAAATGGAGAAAAGATATTTTTATGAGCTTCAGTTGGAATCCCATTTCCTGTATCAATGATGTCAAACTGGTACTGTTGCCCAGCAAGGGGGGTTATGCTAAATGACACCTCTCCCGATTCTGTGAATTTGACGGAATTGTCCAAAATGTTGATTAGAATCTGACGTAATTTTGCCTCATCTCCCCGAACCAGTATTTGGCCCGTCAATTTTTTTGCATTCCACTTCAAATGTTTCTGTTGGCATCGAAATTCAAACATAGTGGACAATTGTTTGAACAATTCATTTAGGTCGAAGATGGTCTCATTGAGTACCATTTTCCCCTCTTCAATCTTGGATATATCCAGAATTTCATTGATCATTTTTAGAAGATTCTTGCCACTGTATTCAATCGTTTTGAGAGCATCCTTAGTATCATCAGATAGTGATACGCCCCTAGATTTATAGACACCTTGTAAGGTAAAAATAGAATCACCAAACAAGGAGTTTATGATGACAAAAGGAATACGTTACACAGAAGAATTTAAGAAAGATGCGGTTTCTCAGGTCACAGATCGGGGCTATTC
>JAJDBG010000009.1 GCA_029261475.1 Nitrospinaceae bacterium | reverse complement strand
GTTGGTTCCATATACGCAACAGCGAATCAGCTAGCACGAGAAGAGAAAATCGATCAAAACGGATTCCGAGTCGTCGCCAATTGCGGAGCCGATGGCGGACAGTCCGTCTATCACATCCATTTCCATTTGTTAGGCGGCAGACCCCTCAACTGGCCTCCCGGTTAACAAGTCAGATAGAAAAAATAGCGAAGCACCTTTGAAAAAACACCTATAAACGAGTAACCCGAAACATGGAAGCAAGCCAGCTTTACGAAAAATTGAAGTCGATCAAACTAGGCGGGTCCACACAGCGCTTCGTGATGGAGATGTGCGAAGAACGCCTGCCCGTGATCAACCGCATCGAGGCCTTGAAGAAAGAAAAGAATGCCATCGTGCTGGCGCATAACTACGTTTCCCCCTACATATTTTATGGAGCCGCTGACCACACCGGCGATTCCTACGGGCTGGCAAAAGTTGCACAGAAATCCGATGCCGAGATCATCGTTTTCTCAGCCGTACGCTTCATGGCAGAAACCGCCAAACTAGTGAACCCCACAAAGACCGTGCTCGACCCCAATTTCAACGGCGGCTGTTCCCTCGCCGACGGCATCACTGGCGAAGACGTGCGCCGCCTGCGCAAAGAGTACCCCGATCATACCTTCGTTTGCTACATCAACACCACCGCCGAAGTCAAAGCCCATTGCGACGTGTGCGTGACCTCTTCCAACGTCAATTCGATTCTAGAGCGCATAGAAAACGACAAAATTTATTTCTTGCCCGACAAACTGATGGGCCAAAATGCCATCAATTTCCTGCGCAACAAAGGCGTTGAGAAGCAGATCGAAGTATTCAACGGCACCTGCTACGTGCACGAAGAGTACCGACCCGAGAGCATCGACCTCGTACGTCAAAATTTTCCAAACGCAGAAATATTGGCCCATCCAGAATGCAAACCCGGCGTAGCCGACAAAGCCGATTACGTAGGAAGCACCACAGGCATGCTAGACCGAGTCCGCGAGTCGGACAAGTCGGATTTTTTCCTGCTGACCGAATGCGGACTGACCGATGTCTTGCAATCCGAGTTCCCCGACAAACGTTTCGTAGGCACCTGCACGCAATGCCAGTACATGAAATCCAACTCACTCGAAGACATCGCGCAAGTGCTGGAGAATCCCCGTCCCGACCAAATCGTCGAGCTAGATCCCGAGATCCTAAAAAACGCAAGCCATTGCGTAAATCAAATGTTCCACTACGCGCAGGCAACGCCCGGTGGGAAATAGAACCAGCCAAAAGATAGTCTCTCTAAAACTCACAATTTATATAGAGTCCAGCGTCACGCTGTCCGGCGGGCTTATGCAGAAAAACGAAACACTGTCCATTCGTCATTCAGCTCTTACGGGCTAGAAATGCAAGGAAAGGATATCAGTAGGTGTGCGTTGCACACCTATGCATTTTGCGAGTGACCGAAGGGAGCGCGGCAATCCATTTTGAATTAAAGATTGCAATGGATCGCCACGTCGCTTTCAGCGACTCGCGATGACGGCAGGCAAGGCCTGCTATGAATAGAACTACCAATAGATCGTTTCGATAAAGTATTTTTTAAATTATATTAAATATAGATTTGACCCTTAAATTAACGAACCGTCATCCTGAGTGAGACGAAGGATCTCTGTAATACAAACAAACGCGAAGCCGAAAGCAGAGATTCTTCCCTGCGCCCAGAATGACAAACTAAAGATAGTTTTTCAAAGACCCTCCCGCACGTCATTGCGAGGAGGCATCAGCCGACGCGGCAATCCATTTTTTACAATAATAATGATCGTTTCTTTTTATAATTTACAATAAATATAGATTTGACCCTATAAATTAAGATTCATCAAAAGTTTTTCTCTATATTGGAAATGATAGTAGGGACTTATTTTTAAAACGGTGCTTTAATTTTATTGGGTGGCTATCGATGAACGATAAAGTTCGAGCGTGCGTTCGGCGGTTTTTTTCCAGTTGAAGCGTTCCTGGGCGAGGGTTTTTGCTTTTTCGCCCAATGGTTCCATGCTTTCGGGATCGTCCAATGCGGCTATCATGGCTTGGGCGAGTGCGGGGGCATTGTTGGGGGGAATGAGGATGCCGTTAACTTTGTCTTCTATGAATTCGGGTAAGGCTCCGGCGCGGGCGGCGATGATGGGCATGCCGACGGCTTGGGCTTCGGCCATGGCGAGTCCGAAACTCTCGATGCGTGACGGAAAAACGCCAAAGCGGCATTGGCTGACGATTTGCTTGATCTGGCAGAGTTCCATCCAGCCGTGAAAATAGACGGAGTCGTCGAGCTTCTGTGTTTTCACCAAGGCTTTGCATTCTTCTTCAAAATTGCCTTCTCCGACGAGATGCAGTCGGGCTGAAGGATGCGCGTTCACTACGTCGCGGAATGCGGTGATGAGTTTGGGCAAGCCTTTTTCTTTTTCCATGCGTCCCCAGAAAATGAAATCTTTGGGTTGCGGATTGATACGCCGTGTCTCTAACCATGCGGGATCGACTCCGGGGGTCGCGATTTCGACTTTTCCTTCACTGGATGGGCCGAGGGCGGTGATGATTTGCTCTTTAGAAAATTGACTGAAGGCGACGATCTTGTCGGCCCGGCTTGCGGCTGAACGTTGCAGATGAGGGTTGATGGATTTCAAAAATCGGATCGGACGTGTCAGCATGCCTTGCAATATGTTGGTGCGGGGCAAGCTGGGGGCGTGCGAGGTGTAGAAAAATTTGGCTCCGATTTTTTGGCTGATGCGGTCGCTGAAGAAGGCTTCTTCGGCGTTGCCGTGAATGATATCGAAGCTGTGTTTGTCGGTCAGTGTTTCGAGTCCGCGGGCGAAGGAAAATATATTCAGATTCAATGTGGCGAAATCGTAATGACGGACCCAATGGATTTTGTAGGGAACTTCCGGTGCAAAGGCCTCTTCGGGCGTTGAGGAGTACAGGACATGGACTTCTTGTCCCGCTTCGGCGAGAGCCTTTGCCAGTTGATGTACGGCGATCTGCCCTCCTCCTTTAAATGCGGACCAGGGGGAAGAATTGACTGTTAAGCAAATTTTCACTCTTCTGGGTTCGACGCGTCAACGGGTAAAGGGAATAGATCGAGTTGCGGTTCTACTGTGATGTTGTCTTCTATGGGCACGGGATAATTGCCGTCGAAACAGGCGGTGCAAAAATTTTTCTGATTGGCTCCGAACACAGTCATCATCCGTTCCTGGCTCAAGTAGCATACGGTGTCGGCGGATAGAAAGGAGCACAGTGCTTCGGCATCATGGGTTGAAGTGATGAGTTCTGAGCTGTTTGGAGTGTCTATTCCGTAGAAGCAGGAATGCCGGATCGGTGGTGAGCAGATGCGGATATGGACTTCTATGGCCCCGGCTTCGCGTAACATTTTCACAATTTTCTTACTGGTGGTGCCGCGCACGATGGAGTCATCGACGACGACGACGCGTTTGCCTTTGAGTATGCTTTTGACACCGTTCAGTTTAATTTTGACACCGAAATGTCGTATTTTGGATTGCGGTTCGATGAAGGTTCGCCCGACGTAGTGGTTACGGATCAAGCCCATTTCAAAGGGGATTCCGGTAGCCTCGGCGTAGCCCATTGCGGAGATCACGCCGGAGTCGGGAACGGGAATCACGATGTCGGCATCGACAGGCATTTCTTCCGATAGAGCTTTTCCCATTTGTTTGCGAATGGAATAAACGTCGTCGCTGAACAGGTAGCTATCGGGTCGGGAAAAGTAAATATGCTCGAACACGCATTGTCTGATGTCTGTTTTTGGAAATGGGAAAAACGATTGCAATCCATCTTCGTCGATCAGGAGGACTTCTCCGGGTTCGACTTCGCGGATGTATTCGGCGGATATCAAATCCATCACACAGGATTCGGAGGCGACTACGTAAGAGCCTTCCAGAATGCCAAGGCATAAGGGACGAAAGCCGTGGGGATCGCGTGCGGCGATCATTTGGTGGTCGGAAAGCAAGAGCAGGGAATACGCTCCTTTGACTTGCCCGAGTGCGATTGTTGCGCGTTCTAAAAAAGATCCACTGGCTTGAGCCATCAGGTGAACGACGACTTCGCTGTCATTGGTCGATTGGAAGATGGCTCCGCCGGAAGCGAGTTCTTCTCTTATTCTCAGGGCGTTGACGAGGTTGCCGTTGTGGGCGAGTGCGAGTGAGCCTTTGGCATAATTGATCAAGCAGGGCTGTGCGTTTTCACTTTCGCTGTCGCCTGTGGTGGAATAGCGGTTGTGTCCGATGGCGTTGAGGCCGGGCAGTTTGCTCAGTCGGTTGTTGTTGAATACGTCGGCGACCAGGCCCATGCCTTTTTCGATATGAAGTTTTCCTCCTGGATTACCCGCCGCAATGCCTGCGCTCTCTTGACCGCGATGTTGCAGGGCGTACAATCCCAAGTAAGCGAGGTTGGCGGCTTCGGGATGGTTGAAAACTCCCACCACGCCACATTCTTCATGTAATTTGTCGAGCATAATCCCCCAAGGCATTTTTCCAGATATCTTTTAGTATGGTCAGGTCGGTGTTGATATATTCTTCATCATTTATTTGAATATTCAAACGCTTGCCTTCGACCTTTCCTAATAATTCGAACTCGACACCGCTTTTTTCAGCTTTTTGCTGGATGAGAGCCTTTTGCTCGGGAGCAAAGGAAATCAATATTCTTGATTGCGATTCACCAAAGACCAAAGCGTCTTTCCTCAAAGTGGATTGCAGTGAAACCGTTGCGCCCTTGTTTTGGGGTCCGGTGAAACAGGATTCAGCCAGAGCAACCGCAAGGCCGCCTTCGGCGCAATCGTGTGCCGAGTGTAACAGGTTTTCACGAATCAGCTTCAGACACAGGCTTTGTACTTTCCTTTCCTGTGCGAGTTCCAACAGGGGAGGCGTGCCGCGTGTTTCATCAAAAATAACGTTCAAGTATTCGCTTCCTGCCAACTCTTCCATAGTGAGGCCGAGCAGGGCAATACAGTCGCCTTCATTTTTAAACCATTGTGTCATGACTTGATCTACATTTTCGATCAAACCGACAACGGCAACCGTTGGCGTGGGATGAATGGCGGTGCCCTTCGTTTCATTGTAAAGGCTGACGTTTCCGCTCACCACTGGAATTTCTAAAAATTTACAAGCTTCGGCAATTCCAAAAACGCCTTGTTCGAATTGCCACATGATCTCGGGTTTCTCAGGGTTGCCAAAATTGAGGCAGTTGGTCAAGCCGATAGGCTCGGCACCGGAGCAAACAATATTACGTGAGCATTCAGCGACGGCGATCTGGGCTCCACGAAAGGGATCGAGGTAGCAGTAACGGGCATTGCAGTCTACTGAAATGGCGATGGCTTTTGAACTGCCTTTGATGCGTAAAACAGCGGCATCTGAACCCGGCAGAACCAGCGTGTTGGTTTGCACCATGTGGTCGTATTGTTCGTAGACCCATTCCCGGCTGGCGATGTTGAGGGAGCCGAGGAGTCTTTTCAAACCCGCATCTCCGCGTTCTGGCTCGGGAACCTCAGTCAGGTCAACGTGGTCAATATCCAGCAAATATTTAGGTTTTGCGGTTTTTCTGCGCTGATCGAGTGCGCCATCGACCACGATGGAAACGGGTAGATTGGCGTAAACTGTATCGTTTTGAATGATGCGTACAACCGGTTCCTCGATGACGCGTCCGACGACTGCGGCATCCAGATCCCATTTTTTGAGCAGGGCAAGGGCGGCTTCTTCGTATTCGGCCTTGACGACTGCGAGCATGCGTTCCTGCGATTCAGAGAGAAGGATTTCGTAAGGAGTCATGCCTTCTTCGCGCAATGGAACTTGGGAGACGTTGAGTTCGACGCCGGTTCCGCCACGGCTCGCCATTTCAAATGAAGAGGAGGTGAGCCCTGCGGCACCCATGTCCTGAATACCAATCACCCAGTCCTGTTGGAGCAGTTCGAGGGTTGCCTCGATCAGAAGTTTCTCTGTGAAAGGATCGCCGACTTGAACGGTGGGTCGTTTTTCTTCAGTGGTCTCATCAAATTCAGAAGAAGCGAGCAGACTGGCACCATGAATTCCGTCTCTCCCGGTTTTGGAGCCAAAATAGATCACGGCGTTTCCAGAGCCGGTGGCTTTTCCCAGAAAGATTTTATCTGTATCGACAAGACCGAGACAGAATGCGTTGACCAGATTGTTGCCGTTGTAACATTTATCGAAATAGATTTCTCCGCCGACGGTGGGAACGCCAACACAATTGCCATAGCCTGCGATACCGTCCACCACGCCGTTGAGTAGAAAACGAGTGCGAGGGTTGTCTTTCTCCCCAAAGCGCAAGGAGTTGAGGAGTGCTATGGGTCGCGCTCCCATGGTGAAGACATCGCGCAGAATGCCGCCTACCCCAGTGGCCGCACCTTGTCGCGGTTCGACGAAGGAGGGGTGGTTGTGGCTTTCGATTTTAAAAACGACGGCTTGACCGTCGCCAATGTCCACCACGCCCGCATTTTCCCCAGGGCCTTGAAGCACTCTAGGGCCTTCTGTCGGTAGTTTTCTCAAAAAAGGGCGTGAACTTTTATAACTGCAATGCTCGCTCCACATGACTGAAAAAATACCCAATTCTGTGAAATTGGGGACGCGCCCGAGCAGGTCGCAAATCCGATGGAATTCGTCACTGGTCAGACCGTGGGCTTTGGCTTGTTCGAGGGTCGTTTTGTCTTGGATTGTCATAATTGTTAAAGGACCCTTTATTTATTGCAGGGAGCGAACGAGGGATGTGAAAATCTTTTGACCCGAAATATTGCTTTGAAGTTGTGGGTCAGCGCATCGTTCGGGATGCGGCATCATGCCTACAACATTTCCATTTTTGTTAGAAATCCCGGCGATATTATTGGCCGAGCCGTTGGGGTTCCCTTTTTCGTTGGCGACGCCCTCGGGATCACAATATCGAAAGATCACCTGCCCGTTTTTCTCCATTTGTTCCAAATCGTCGGGGCTGGCAAAATACCGGCCTTGATGATGGGCGACGGGAATTTGGAGGACGGAGTTTTTGGCAATGTCTTGGGTAAAGGGTGTGTCCGAGTTTTCTATTTTAACATTTACGTTTTTGCAGATGAATTTTTGCTGGCTGTTTTGAAGAAGAGCACCGGGGAG
>JAJDBG010000008.1 GCA_029261475.1 Nitrospinaceae bacterium | reverse complement strand
GCCGAACTTAACCATGGAGCGAAGCTTATCCAGATCATGTTTTTTACCCAAAGTCATTTTTTCAGCGACCTTGTCACTGCCGGTTTCGATTCCAAAACGGATTTTGTAATATCCCGCAGAGCGCATTTCTTCCAGTGCTTCTTCATCCAGTGAAGCGTATTCGCACATGGCTTCGTATTTTAAATCATCGAACCCGGCCTGACGGATGGATTTTGCCAAGGCGATGTTGAAACTCTTTTTGATATTGTGAACTTCCTCATCGAAAAAGACGCCTTCCATTTCAGGATACTTTTCCCTGAGCGTACGAATTTCGTCTACCACATTGTCTACGTCCCGAGGTCGCCAATTCAACTCGTCATAGTAGAGTGTCGCCGCCGCGCAGAAATTACAACGGCGCGGGCACCCTCTGGAAGCGTACATTTGAATTTGTCTGTAACGGCAATTCGGTTCGTGGTAGTCGATACGCCGTATATCATCGTCTTCAGGGAAGGGTAATTTGCGAATGTCTATCAAGTCCCCGCGCGGATTAGGGTAGATGCCGGGAATGGATTGTGAGTTTTTGCCGTTGATGAGATCGAGCACGGCAAATTCATATTCTCCGATGCAAACATAATCTGCTGTTTTCAGAACGGTTTCAGGATCGGCCATTGGATGTTGCCCTGTAAAAATCAAGCGCGTTCCAAAAGCTTCTTTGGCGGCTTTGGCCAATCGTAAATCTTCACGGAGAGTTCGGGTCGAACTTTCCATGATCAGCCAATCGGGTTTTTCTTCTTCCAGTTTGGAAAAATAAGTCTGGAAGTCCCAACCCATCAAGGCACCGTCTAAAAATTTAACATCATGAGACGTTTCCCGTTTCAACAAAGAAGAGGTGTAGGCCAGTTCCCATGGATAGTAACCACAATTGGTGAAATTCTTAACGCCAAGAGACCAGCGTGAAGGAACGTGAACCATGTGATATCCATTGGAATCCACTCCGACCGAGTTGGCAACGACGATTTTCATGCGATGCCTTCTTTTGTTGTGGCTGGAAAAACTTTGCGAAACAGAAATTCGCAGACAAGTCCGAGGGTGATGCTGGTAAAGAGGACAACTGTTGTGAGTAGATTGACGACAACAAGTAAAAGCGTGGATTTTTCCAGCAGAATTTTTTTCAGCAAGGAAGACCCGTTTAATTCTTGTGGGGCGATTCGAGCATTGTAACCCCGGATTTGCTTAGGCTTTATGATCCAGGCAAGTAGGTCAATGTTGGAATATCCCAGGCCGTGATCGATATTATAAAGCGACACGGCTAAGTCGAATTTGGCTCGGCGAAGTTTGCGGAAGTTTTTCATCCCAAGATTCAATATCGACATACGTCCAGATGTTTTGAGACTCAATGTTTCGTCGACAAACGGATGCGGCTCACCAGAATCGACCCAAGTATTTGGAGCCAATAGGGTGATGCGTGAATGAGGGAACTCCTTTTTAAGAGATTCCAGAGTTGCGTTCAGAATGCGCGCCGCAGAACGGATGACCAGAATATTTTTCGGAGGGACGTCGGTCATTTTAAATGAGAACGACCGCAGTCGCCGGGATTGTCCAGGTCGAATACCTTGCCTTCAACATTGACGGCTAACAGTTTGGGAATTCCCAAACGTTTGGCGATGGCTTTGACTTCGGCATAGCCGTTACCCGAGATATTGTTGTAGGGGATAACGCCTATTTCGTAAGAGCGTTTTTGCAGAGATTCGACCAAGGGGGTTGGAAACTCGGCATTGCTGAAAGCATTGGAACCGTAGGTGTGGATGTCGCGCAGTCGTGTGTTTTGTGCAAGCTCTTTTTCGACGGCGGTTTGTCCAACGGCAGAAATGGGCACGGAACCGAATCTTTCTGACAATGAGCTGACGATATCGTTAAATTGTTTCATTCGTGAACTTCTAAAAACAAGAATCTCTCCATCGCGTTCGAGATTGATAGAAGAAAAATTATCTTTTGCAGTAGCGGAGTAACGTTGATTGAAGCCTATTTCATAAAGTGCTTCTGCCTCGCGAAAATTTGCCATGACTTTTTCAGCAGGGTATTCGGGGTTGTCCACAACACAGTGATTGCCACCATCAAAATGTTTCCAGTCAACGTTTCGCAGATAGCCCTTTTTCAACATTCGATTGTAAAATGGGGTGCCAGGCTGTGGTGTGCTAATGGACAACTGAAATCGCCAGAGCAGACCGTTGTCCAATAACTCACGTATGAAGCGCAGGGTTTTTTTGTCGCATTCATCGGTAGCGCCTTCTCCACCGAAAGTGAATGTTCCATAAAACTTGAGGCCAATGCGGGTACCGTACTCCATCAACTGTTTTAATTTTTTGATGTTGAATTTTTTCATCAACTCCATGCCCTGTGCGGCATGTTCTCCAGCCGTTTCGATGCCTAGACGAACCATGTAGTAGCCAGCTGATTTCATAGCATCGAGAACTTCTTCATCCATGGGCCATTGACCACACATGACATCGTATTTTAGATCGTCCAGACCGTTGTCGCGGATCGCTTTGGTCAGGTCAAGGATGTATTTCTTGCTTCCGTTGTGGACTTCTTCATCAAAAAATATTCCTTCCATTTGCGGATATTTGGCTCGCAAGACCTGGAGTTCGTGAATCACATTTTCAGGATCACGCGGCCTCCAGTTGGGACGAGCGTATGAGATGTTCCCGCAGACGCAGAAGGTACAGGATAAGGGGCATCCTCTAGAAGCGTAGGCCTGGATTTCCAGATACTCGCTAGAAGGTTCTCCCGGCATGCCGTATCGCAAACGGGAAACATCGTCGTCTTCGGGTAAAGGAAGATCATTCACATCCAAAGGGTCGCGCAAGTCCATATTTGGGAAAAGGCCGGGAATGTCTTCGCGTTTTTTTCCTTGCAGGATGTCTCTCACAACCAATTCGTATTCGCGCAAAACGACATAATCGGCGTATTCGCTGACTTCTTCTGGAAATGTGGTCGCATGCGGGCCACAGAGGATCAGTTTTGTGCCAAATCGTTTCTTGAGTTCTTTGGCAAAGCGGCTATCAGCAGAAATGGTGCGTGTGGCACTGTCCATGACCAGATAGTCTGGCTCCATCTCCGATACTTTCTCTACGAATGCGTCGTGGTCGAGCTTGTCGAGACAACCGTCAAAGAACCGTACTTCATGGTCGGTGTCTCTTTTGAGCATGGAGGAGCAGTAAGCCAATTGCCAAGGGTAGTAGGTAAAGATGTTTAAATCTTTGGAACTGTTGGTCCAGCGGCTGGGTGAATGGATCATCGCGTTTCCGTCGGCATCGATACCTACGGAATTGCATACGGCAACTTTCATATATGTTCTCTTTAGAAGATGGAATTGTTATTTTAAGCTGACATTGTCCAGACGAGCCGGTGACTTTGAAAAGGAGGCGGATGATATGGCCCCTGCAGACTTGAATATCAAGATCAACCGGTTCCGCAAAAAATTCTAATGTTACTATCGGCGTAAATCAAATAAAACTTTAAGTTTAGGATGCCATGAAAATATTTAGCATGGGTACGGATGATTGACGGCTTGCAAATACAGCCGTTTGATTTATTATGACTCGATAGGTGGCATCATGGCAAGCGGATACAATACTCTGCGAAAGCTCTATTTTAATGGACAGGCTTGGGAAAATTAAACGGGCTTGTGAGATATAAATTTTTTGGAATGAATTGATGACAGAAGAAACGGAACAGGAAGAGCCGAAGCAAAAGAAAAGTGGTTTTTTTTCACGATTAAAAAAAGGTTTGCAAAAAACCCGATCTTCAATGGCGGGTGGCTTGAGTGCCATTGTTGGAAAAAAAGGCGATGTCGGGCCAGAATTGATGGATGAATTGGAAGAGGCCTTGCTGTCTGCAGATGTGGGATTGTCTGCAACGGATTATATTCTCGAACAATTACGCATTGGAATCAAAAAGGAAAAGGTTAGGGAAAAGCCGGAGGCTATGGCTTTATTGCAACGTATTCTGACAGAAATCCTCGATGACAATCAGACCGAGTTGCTGTTTCCTGAAGAAGAACCTTTGATCATTTTAATGGTCGGGATCAACGGATCGGGAAAAACGACGACCATTGGGAAATTGTCCTCCTATTGGACAAGGCAGGGGAAGGATGTTCTCATAGCCGCAGGAGATACCTTTCGTGCCGCCGCTATTGAGCAACTACAGGTCTGGGCCAAGAGGGGAGGCGTGACCTGTGTTCACCAAAAAACAGGCTCAGATCCCTCAGCCGTGGCTTACGATGGGGTGCAGGCCGCTGTTGTCCGCAATAAGGATCTGGCAATGATTGATACTGCCGGACGTCTTCAAACAAATACCAATTTGATGGAGGAGTTGAAGAAGGTCAAGCGAGTGATAGGAAAAGTCCTTCCAACGGCTCCGCATGAGGTTTGGCTGGTTCTGGATTCTTCAATAGGGCAAAACAGCATTTCACAAGCCCGATTGTTTCATGAAGCATTGGGGGTGACGGGGCTGGTGATGACCAAACTCGATGGCTCTGGCAAAGGAGGTGTCTTGTTTTATCTGGCAAGAGAAATGAAACTGCCCGTTCGTTTTATAGGTGTCGGCGAGCAAACCGAAGACTTGCAACCCTTCGTCGCAGACGAATTTGTATCGGCATTGCTAGAGACAGAAAATACCGCTTCGTGAGGGGCGGCGATTTTAAATAATGAGTGGTTTGAATTCAGGCGCGGCGTTTTCGCAAATTTTAGCGAGAGCGCCGTCTTTTTTTGCGGCTACGTTTTTTTTGAGGGGGGGTGTGCTCCCAGGGGATGGGGAGATCGAAATAATAACGGAGTCCCAACTCCAGGTTGTGTGTGGATAAATCGAGAGAGGCTCCGTTTAAATCAAACTCACTGATGCTCAAATATTTATAATTGCTGAAGAATTCGTAGCTGTTGTAGGGAGTGTAACTCATCCCAATAATCATTTGCCCTACGGGTACCGTGTCGTGGCCTGTAAGACTGTTTGTCCCGTTTACAACCGAGATGCCGGCTCCAAGGCCTAAATTTAATTTAACGTTTTCTGCCGTCTGCAAGTCCAGAAAAAGGTTGGCCAGAAATGATTGACTGGTCAAGCTCCCGCCAATGGAAGTTTCCCCTGCCAGTGAAGACACACGCGCGACATCCGTTTTTTTTAAAGCATATTCCAGCTCGGCCCTGAGGGGACCACGGTAATCAATGCCGGATGCGATGTTGAATCCAAAGCCCGAGCGCGTCACAACCTCGGCCTCTAAAAGAGAGACGGGAAGGAGTGTAGGACTGGCTGATCCTAGAGAGATGTCCTCTGGCGCAACTGCGGTGGCTGAAAAACTGAAGTATATCTGGTCTGCCGATCGGCTCTTCATGTTTCCCGCAAATCCTTCTTCTGTATTGAAAAAGAAGAAGAGGCTGAGAAAAGTCCCTATAAAAAATCTGAATACTTTTTTCGCTGGAGTGCGGAAAATCATAATCTCAATAAAATTAAAAATAGAATGTCCCTCACTCATTCATAAGCGAGTCGGAACGTGGTTTGATTTGGGATTGAGCTGGTGATACTAATTTAACGGCGGGAAAAAGGCAAACTGAATAAATTTTCAAAAGATAAGGTCGTAAGAGTCCAAAAAAATACACTGACAAGTATTTTAATGGCACTCAAGCAACTTCTTGAAGGTAATTATGGAGGGTTAACAAAAATAGGGAGGTTGCTGAAATAAAATGGAGGTGCCGGGCGGGATCGAACCGCCGATAAAGGTTTTGCAGACCTTATGAATGGGTTTTCTTTGAGGGTTGTTTTAATTATAAGTAGCTGATTTTTTTGATTATTTGGCTATTTTTAATTTGATGTTTTTTAATGTTTTTCATTGCGATGTGAAACATTTTAGAACTTATTTAGAACCCTCATTTGAAAGGCATTTTTATGAGCGAAATGGAAACCACTTCTATCAGGAATGGTTTATGGACCATGTTCCATCATAGAAAATTGGGGCAAGCATGGCTTCTGTTTGGGTATTTTTTATCCAAGGCTGATTCCGAAGGTAGCCTTCGTACGACTTATGCAAAAATCCATCAGGACATTGGAGCTCCTATTAGAACTCTGCAAAGATGGGTTCAGCGGCTAAAAGATGAGTGCTATATTAATATTGAACGTTCTTCCTGCCTGATTATTTGGGTTCTTAAATTCAATAAAACTCAGATTTCATCTCCTTCATCACTCCACAAACCGCCACTATTGGCGGGATCTAACTCTGTGGAAACCGCCACATCTGGCGAGATATCAAACCCAATTAAACCCGAAACCGCCACATTTGGCGGATTGGGTAGCTATGGAAACCGCCAGATGTGGCGGGATGGTGTCTCTCCTGAGTTGACAAACCGCCATATGTGGCGGGAACCGGGGGGTGATTTTGTTGACAAACCGCCATATGTGGCGGGTTCGCATAGCCCTATATATATAAAATCTACTAAGACTAATATTATTTTTTCTAATTATAAAAGTAGTAGTGGTTGTTTTGAGATCCCGCCACCTGATTACTTTTGTATCGTTGCGGAGAGACTGCATTTTAATATTCGAAGTATCCCGTTGGTTCATTCTCGTCAAAAGGCAATTTTGGTTGCTAGAGAATTGCTTGGCGTCGTTGAGCTTCGCTCTTTGCTTGGGGCGTTTGTGCTTTTCCTGCGTTCGGATGATCCTTGGCTGGTTAAAAATAACACCCCTCGAAATTTTCCCGTTTTTAAATCCCAATTGTCCAAGTACCTGGAGCCTGCCAAGGAAAATCTTGCGACAGTTCGATGTATTCGTCAATTTTGCATTACTACCCAAAAAATAGAACTGGAGAAGGCGTCTATCTCGCAAACTTATTGCGAATCATTGCGGCCGTGCTGGGAAAAATCTATGGATGTTCTGAAAGACGTGATTGATGCAGAGAATTTCAATAATTGGTTTGAGCCGGTGTATCCAGTATCTCTTTCTGATGGTGTTCTAAATGTTGTTGTGCCGAATCATTTTTTCCAACGGTGCCTTGAGTTGAATTACAGAGATGAATTGTTAAAGGCGATCTCTTTTGGCTTTGGGGAGTCTTTGAAATTAGATATTAATTTAGGGCGGGGAGGGATAGTGGAATGAGTCTGGATTATGGATGTTCTTCACCCTTATTTGGAGTGTTTTCACCCGGAATGAAATTTTGGAGATTAAGTAATGGCTAAATTAAGAACTAAAGGTATGGACTATATTCCTGATTGGGACACTGTGCATAAAGTGAAGGGAGTTCCTGTTTTAACGAAGGAAGAATGTTCGCCTAATGCTGAGTTGCCACAGGGGTTTGAATGGGATATGCATATTAATATTGTTCAGGCGGCAGTGAGATTACGGATAGAAAATAATGGGCCTTTGATTGTTCATCGTAATTCTGGCTTTGCTGTCGATGGACATTCTAAAAGATCGCTTCATTACGGGTGGCATGGCGATAATATTTCTCGGGCTATGGATTTTCATTTAGTCCACCAAGGGGTGATTCGTAATGTGATTGACCAGGCTTTGCTGTCTTTTAAATATACAGATCAAAGATTTAGGATTGGGCTATACCCCTTTTGGAATCGACCTGGGCTTCATGTGGACAATCCGCGTGGGACTGATCGAGAAGGAGGTAGTTATTATTGGTTCCAGCGGCGAGACGGTTTGTATAAATTTTATAAATGGGGTGAATTCTATAAATGTATTGAAGATTGTATTTTGCATATGAATGAGCTGAAGAAGGTAGCGTAGGCCATATTGGGCTTGTAAATAAAATGAAATCGCGCTAGACCCGATTTGACATTGAATACATCTTTCATTTGGAGGTAGCGTTGTGAAAAAGAATTCAAAAGTAACGGGTGTGGCTCGGGAAAAATCTTTCGTCTATATCAATGGTTTGAAGACTAAATACAATGCGGCCATTTTGCAGGCGAAAGAATTAGACCGAATGATGGGTGCCAATTTCTGGGTGCAATACAATCCTACTTGGTTTTGGTCTACGGGGTTGGCAGAGAGTTTTTATCAGCGCTGGTTCTTTTGGGTAAAGACGACGTCTCAGGTTAAAAAAATAAATAAATCATTTCTAGGATACTTCAATCAGATGATGGGCGGTTCGCTGGTTGTTGTTGGTCATTCGCAGGGATGCTTGCAAGCTATTAATGCGGCTCGTCTTTTGCCTCCTGAACTCAAGAAAAGAACGATACTGATTTTGTTTGCATGTCCTGCGGCATTCGAGCCTAAGGGACTGATGCATGTGGAGTACTGGAGGAATTCGGGTGACTGGGCTTTGGCTTTATTAGCTGGAACTCGGAGGAAGGATGAGGGCTATGTTTTTTCTCGGAAGGGGAAGGGGCATTACTTTGTTGATGATTATCTAAATAAGATAGATGAATTCGAAAGAAAAGAAGATAGCATTTTTTATAGGCTCTTAAAACGAAATGAAAAGATGGCGGCGTGATGGCGATTAAAAGTAAAAAAGAAATCAAACCTACGATTGGGCACCTTGATATTCAGCGCGTCAAATTGTCGAAGTTGAAACCAGCTCCTTATAATCCTCGCGAGTTCTCATCAGAGGCGTTCAACGGCTTGTCTCATAGTCTGGAGCGGTTCGGGTGCGTAGAGCCGATCATTTGGAATAAGGAGACGGGGTATGTTGTTGGTGGGCATCAGCGTCTAAAAGTTTTGATCGATAAGGGCGTTGATAATGCTGATGTGGTTGTTGTGGATTTAACTTCGGCTGAAGAGATCGCTCTAAATATAGCTTTGAATAATCCCTCCATCCAAGGGGCGTACACA
>JAJDBG010000007.1 GCA_029261475.1 Nitrospinaceae bacterium | reverse complement strand
TCGTTCTACGGCTCGAGGGTGATAAGGGATCGCCTGGCTCCAGATCGGCATTTTCAGGATTGATCTGCTCGGCAATATTGAACCAAATGAGCGTCTTGTAGGCAAGAGGGCTTAAGGAGGAATTCTGACGAATGGATTCTTCAATATGATTCAAACCTTTTAACCGCAAATCGCGGCCACCCTGCATTATAAAATTACTCACACCACCGATTCGACTGTTTCCATAACGATACATACCAAGACCAAAGTGCGCATCGACTTGATTTTCACTCAATGCCAACGCTTGCTCTAAATGCCCGTCGGCCTGAAAACCGTTCACGATGGCTGAGAAAAGTTTTCCCTGCCCATAGTCAAATATGGCGATGTAACCTTCAGCCCCTCCTAAAAACAGATAGGCCTGTGCTCTTTGCTCATCGGTCAAAGTATCCCTGTCCAGCAAAGTATTCGCCGTTTCTTTGGCTTTTTGACTGTAATGGGAAAACGGTTGAGCCACCGAGTCGAGCTTGTATCTACTGGTAAACGCTAAAGTATGTGAAACCTCTCCCAACATTCCCGCATAGGCAAAATAGAATGTCATCAGTTCAAGAAGATTGTCTACCGTTTCAGGTGCTTTTGTAAGGGTTTGAATGCGGTTTTCAAATAAATCAAACCAAGGGTCAAAACGATAGTACAAAGAGTCCTCAAGTGCCATTCGTGCCACTGACTTTGCGGGGAGCGGTTTCTTCTTAAGGGTTTCAATGCTTGCTGACCCGGCGGGAGATGCAAAAAAAAATAATACGACGAAAAAAAGGACATTCGCCAACACACTATTTATTCTAACAATTCTATATCTGCTCATAGAATGATGGCTGTTTAAAAGGAGATAAATGGAATTCAACTCAGTTCAGAAAGTTGTTCCTGTATTTGATTAGAGCGAGAAAAATTTTCCAGCTTTATAAAAAGTTTTTCTGCTTTTTTCAAATGAACGATCGCTTTTTCGACATCTTTAATTGAATTAGAGTAAATATTACCTAGCATATGATGCCCGTCAGCAAAATCCGGTTTCAAACGAATGGTCTCCAAAAACATCTCACAAGCCTCGTGAAAATTTTCCGATTCAGCCAGCACAACTCCTAAATAAAATCGGATAGGTATCGATTCAGGTTTTAGCTCCACAGCCCGTTTCAAAGCAGTGGCAGAAGCTGTCAATTGACCACAAAATTTATGAGCGATTCCTAAATAATAATAGAGGTTATAGTCTGTCGCATTGACCTTCAATCCCATTTTCAGCACTCTGATTGCCGATTCGAACTCTTCTTTCTTTATGAAAGCCGCACCCAGGGCAATATAGGCATGAATAAATTCGGGCTTCAATTTGATAACGTACTCGAACTCCCAAATCGCTTTATGATGGACCTGCAATCCTTCATCGACCTGACAACCATAAGCGATTCCCAGATTATAATGAGCATCCACAAACTCAGGCTGTAAATTAACAGCTATCCTGTAAGTGTCGATGGCGGCCTGACTCTGTCCACGTTTCTGCAGTCGCAATCCCTCTTTCAACCAGGCTTCAGCTTGCGTTTCCTTCCGACAAGAAGAATCTTTATTCCTTCGCAAATGTTGGGCTAGCTCGGCTTTGTGCAAGTCATTTTCTTCAATGTACAAACTCTCGGCTTGTTCCAGATATTTTGCCGAACGCTTAGGGTTCCGCAATTTCTTGATATGCAAATGCCCAAGTTCGTAATAGGCATTTGCAAACTTTGGATCAATGCCAACAGCTTTTTTGAACGCCTGCCGCGCTGAGGCATGGAAGCCGTATTCGACATAAGCCAAGCCTGACAAATAACAAACATCGGCAAACAATCTATCTCTATTCGCAACGTCTTTCTTGCCACCTTTCCGATCGTTCGAAAATCGATGCAGGCGGTCGATACAAAAAGTGAACCAGTAATCGACCACAGCAAATTCTGTAGCCAAAGGGATCGCTTTAAAGAAAGCTTCCAAGGCTTTTTTTTCCTTGCCTTGCACCCAGTAGGCAGTCCCAAGACTTAGATAAATCTGTGGAAAATTGATTCCACCTTTTATGATTTTTCGGTATGACTCGGCTTCGTTTCTAAAGTTATGCATACAGCCAAAAACATGACCCAGCATGTAAAGAGCGGGATAGGCATTGGGTTGACGTTCCAATGCCTGCTGGAAAAAAGCAATGGCTTCCGCATAGCGACTTGCCGAAGTCAACTCTATGCCTCTTTCATATAATTCGGGATCGTCCCAACTGAAGGGAAGAAGATCGTGCGCAACCTGGACCAGGCGAACCGAAGGTTCTGCGCGTTCCTGGAACACTTCAAAACGTCTGGCAAGTTGGGGATCTTGTTGACGTAAGGCATCACCTAAAGTGGAAAGAGATTCTCTTCCACTCGAAGAATTTGAGGAATGTTGGTACTCTGATTGAGACATGAGAACTTCTTGGTAAAAAATTCAGGCTTCTCTCTGAAAAATTCAGGATCTGCCACAGGCAAACTTGTTTTTCGTATTCAAAAAGCAAGTGCTTGCATTGATCGATATCAGAGAACTCCATAAAATCAGGAAGAAGAGGAGCTACCGCCTTCAAGAAAAATTCGAGTTTCTTCTTTTTGCGGACGTTCAAAAAATTCCGTAGCTTTCCCTTGCTCCCAGATAGTTCCATCATAGAGGAAAAGGATATCATCGGCAATTCTTCTAGTCTGGGCAATATTATGCGTCGCCATTATAATCGTACGCTTTTCCTTCAATGAAAAAATCAAATTCTCGATGGCGTCACTGGAAACCGGATCTAGAGATGCCGTTGGCTCATCCATCAAAAGTATTTCAGGCTCCACGGCCAAGGCTCTAGCAATAGACAATCTTTGCTTTTGCCCTTGAGAAAGATTCTGAGCTGGCTTTTGCAAACGATCTTTAACTTCATCCCAAAGGTAAGCTTCCTTTAAGTACCGTTCAGCAATTTGCGGAAACTCTTTTTTTCTTTCTGGATGGTGGTATTTGAAACCAAAGATCACATTTTCGTACACACTCGTAGGAAAAATGCAGGGACTCTGAAAAATCATTCCGATTTTTCGGCGTAGATGATAAACATCCACTCCATTATAATAAATTTCTTCCCCGGCGACCCACACTTCACCACGAACCTTAAACCCGCGAATACGGTCATTCAAACGACTCAGGGAACGAAGCAAGGTTGTTTTTCCCGAACCGGAGGACCCGAGAATACAAGTCACGGCAGACTTACTAAAATTATAAGACAAACCAGTGAGTACGGGTTTACCGTTGTAGGTGATTTCAACGTTAATGAATTCCAGATTTTCTTCACTTTTTTTCATCGTTGAGCTTCCATTGAAAAACGGCTACGTATCACAAGTGATGTAAGAATCAAAAAAAACACTATCGCCAGTAGAACCAATGCCGCACCCCAGGCATGTGTTAGAGAAGTCGCATCTGCAGAGTCCTGAGCCAAAACCAGAATATGCGTTTGCAAAGTAGGAACCGGGTCAGCAAATGATCGTGGCCAGGTAGCACCAGAAAATGCTGCGGCAGTGAACATGATCGCCGCCGTTTCTCCCGCCGCGCGAGCCAAACCAAGCAACGCACCTGTGATTGCGCCGTGCCAGCATTGCGGCAAAACAATTCGCCGCGCCAGAGCCCAAGGTGTCATCCCTAATGACATCCCAACTTCCCGATACTTTTCAGGAAGACACTCTATCGACGATTGAATGCTGGCCTGAATGGTTGGCAATATCATGATTGCCAAAATCAACGCTCCAGTCAACCAAGAAACACCCGTCTCTAAATACACCCCAAAAAAGAGATAGCCCGCAAGTCCAAATAAAATCGTTGGCACCGCATTGAGAGAAAATATAATCGCTCTAAAAAATGCTCTAACTCCTTCAGAGCGAACATACTCCGTTTGAAATAAAGCCGAACCCACTGCGATAGGAAAACCAATCAATACCGCAGCTGCCATTAAAATGATAGTTCCCAGAGTTTGGTACAAAAGGCCGCCTTCGGCACCAAAATTACTCGAAGGTTGCAATAAAAATTCTAGCGACAAGGCAGGCCAGCCCCTTCGGACTACTTCCCATAATACGGCGAGCATCATAATCATTCCGACCAGAGCGATCAAATAGATGATGCCCAACAAACCTCTATCCAGCATTCGCTTATTCATACGGCCCTTCTTCTCAACAACCAGGATCCCGCCGCAGTCAACATCATGGTTCCCGTAAATAATATGGCACCCAGTGCAATCAATGCGTTCCAGTGCATACCCGACCCAATCGCTTCTGCCGCCTCCCGCCCTAGCTTGGAAGGAATATTTTGCCCCGGAGAAAACAAATCCAGTCCCATAGGAATGATATCCAAACCACCGATGACTAACATGACCGCAATGGTTTCTCCCAAAGCCCGCCCCAGTCCCAATAAGACAGCACCAATGATTCCTGGCAAAGCTCGGGGAGCCACTGCTTTAAAAAAGGCTTGCAATGGAGTGAGCCCTAAACTCAAAGCTGTGTCACGATATTCTCCAGGAACGGAATGGATCGCGTCTTCGGCCAATGTCATGATGGTCGGGAGAATCATGATTCCCAATAATATTCCCGCTGTGAACAGAGTGGAGCCGTCAATCAATCCAAAGAAATCTTTCACCCAAAGAGAAAGCATGGCCGCACCCAACAAGCCATAAACCACTCCAGGCGCACCCGCCATTGTTTCCATCGCTCCCTTGAAAACCAAGCGCGCTCGAGGTGAAAGAAACTCCGATGCCGTTATGGCTCCACAAAGCGCAAAGGGCAAAGCAAACAAAAGGGCTAGCGACGTGACAATTAAAGAACCATAAATCATCGCCCCGGCACCGTACACATCCTCTCCCGGGTCCCACTCAACAGAAGTCAAGAAAGCCCACAAGCCTTGATCCCAAACAGGCAAACTTTCCCAGAACAAATAGCTTGAAAAAATAACTGCCGTCGCCAATACCAGCCCTGCAGAAAAAACAGTTGACCAGAATAGCGGATCGGCATTGCGCCGACGATCAGGAACTATGAATGGGAACATATCCACTTTCTAACACAATGGAGCGACCTCCTTCGCCGCGCACAAAATCTATAAACTCTTTTAAAATACCCTTTGGCTCTCCAGCCGTGATGAACAACAAATCTCGTATAACAGGGTATTTTCCACTTCGTATATTTTCCTCCGTTGGGGAAATAGAGACTCCATCTTGCTTGAGCGCAATCCCTTTCACATCCCCATTTAGCCAAGCGGCAGAGAGCATACCCACCGCAGAATCGCTTTGTGAAATTTTAGATCGTTCTTCATTATTTGAACCCGTGACCAACCTGGCTCCCCGCGCACGTGCATTGACATTGCCGAAAACATAATTCATAAAAACATGGCGTGTGCCACGATGCTTTTCTTTATCAATGACCAAAATCGGACGATCGGGTCCACCTAGATCTTTCCATGATTTGATCTTTCCCGAATAAATATTTGCAATCTGTTGCCTCGTAAGCTCTGTCACCCCAGCATAGAAAATCTCAGAGGAAACAGCGCAAGCTACCCCATCTCTACCTACAGCGTGATCTTTGAGGTTTGCATTCTCAAACCGTTTTTTTTCTTTCAGAGTCACTTCCCTCGATGCCAAGCCTATCTCTGCCAACCCTCGACCCACTGCATTGATACCAACTCCCGAGCCGCCGCCATTGACAATTATCCGGATTCCAGAATGCTTTTTGCTGAACATTTCTGCCGCTCTTGCGGCTATCGGAGCCACGGTTGTGGAGCCCACAATTCGAAGGGTCTCAATTTCTTCCGCAAATGACAATTTTACTCCGCGCTCAAAATATCCAAAACTAAAAGACGCAAGAAAGACTAGGGAGACAATCACTCCATTCAACCCGTAATTTTTAGTTAGTGTCATGCGACAAAATACCTTAATGGAGAGATTCATATTACCTAGAATACATAATATCTGAATTATGAGGATTGGTTCATCACGCAAGAAAATTAATTCTTTAGCCCGCAACCATAATTTAGTCGATCAAAAGACTCAAACCCTACATCAAATACCTAATATATATTTCATTAAACTTATTAAATCCCTTCCAAAAATTAAATTCGACTCATTTTATTAAATATTTCAAGAAAAATACCGAATAAATAATATGGCCTTGATTCCTAAATCTTACTTTAACTGCGTCGTTACCCTCGGCACCCGTTCCCCTAATGGCGATGTATCTTGGATTGGCACTGGCACACTTGTGGGTCGTTTGTTCCAGACCCAGGCCGACGGTCAGAAACGATATCATATTTATATCATTACCAATCGTCATGTTCTGGCGCAACAAGTCGATTTGGTCGTCCGGTTCAATCCCAGCGGAGGGAAAACCTCGCAAAATTACGACATCCCGCTTTACAGAAAAAACGGAACCGCTTTATGGAGAGGACATTCCAATCCTGAAATTGATCTTGCCGCTATCGGTCTAGATGCTGACTTTTTGGAAGAGCATGTTTCCCCTTACGATTTTTTTCAGTCGGATGTACATTTTATGCCAACACAGGAAATGGCTTCCGCAGGCGTCTCCGAAGGAGATTTTGTATACGTCTTGGGCTTTCCTATGGGCATCGCATCCAAACTCAGGCATTACGTAATCGCACGTTCAGGTTGTATTGCGCGCATACAGCCAGCCTTGAGCCAGGACGACAACGACTTTTTGATCGATGCGATGATTTTCCCTGGCAACAGCGGGGGACCTGTGGTCTATAAACCTGAAATCATCAGTATAGAAGGAACCCAATCAGTCACAAAACCAGGATTGATAGGGATTGTTGCCAGTTACCTAACCTATTCCGACACAGCCATCAGTCAGCAAACGGGTCAGGCCAGGATAGTATTTGAGGAAAATTCTGGCTTAGCTGTAATTCACCCCGTGGATTTTGTACTTGAAACAATAGAAGATACATTCCAGTACTCCCTCATAAAAGAAAATAGAAATACTCATCCCACAGTCGTCGAGATTTAAGAAATCATATTTTTCCAGATATTTTTCAACGGCGTTGGGAAACATTCAATTTAAATGATTTTCTTTTTTCAAAAATTTCCTCAATAAAAATCTTACTTTTAGGCGACACCATTTAAAAAAAGCAGTATAATGTTCGCAAATAATTTAGAATAAATTTTTAGTACGTGGTTTTATTAAAAGAAACAATAAAGGAGACAATCAATGAAAAGCCTTCCCAAATTACTCGTTGCCTTGGCTATGCTAGCGTTTTGCTGGTCTTGTGCAGGCCCTCAACAAACCTCGACCGGGAACTCTGGTAAAATGCTTACCGATGCCGACTACAAAAGAATTGGCGTTCACGAAACAGGGGATGGCAGGTAGAGTTTAATAAATTGTAAGCTTACCCCACAGCATATGGTGGGGAAAGCTTACAATAAATTAAACGCCTATCGTTTTCCAAAAAACAAGTCAATTTGCGCTCCCAAAAATCCAGAAATTGCGGCACCGCTTCCAGCAGAGATAATCAAAAAATCTCTATCCCCCGTAGAATAACCCAGTAAAGCCCCAACAATCCCCCCGGCACAAACGATTAGCATAAATCGATGCCCGCCCAACCAACCGACAAATCCACCTATCACGCATCCCAAAAAACCTGCGGCCCCCATCAATAAAGGACTGTGAACAGCAACCCCTATCAACACACCTGTACTTCCCATTAATAGAATCCCCCAAAGGATTTCCTTTTTATCTTTGGAAAGATTCATATTACGATCGTTACGACTGTCATCAAACACCCCCAGTTCAAACAAATTTTAAAAACTTCCTAACCAAATATTTTTTGCGTACAAATTTATTGATAACTTTTTTATAAACCGCAAACAACTAGAATTTTTTTTATTTATAATACCCGCACCTACTATTAATCCGTAAGTTAAAGTACAAACAACATCAGCTTTAAACTGAAACTTCCACATCTAACCAGGATAAAGGGAGAAATTATTTTGACAAAGCAACAAGCCCTATGATAGAAACTGTCTAATCTTAAATCAGCTAGTTAACCTCAATTTGCCATTATGAAGATTCACGAATATCAGGCTAAGGAAGTTTTAAGAAAATACAACGTGCCCGTTCCCAACGGAGTTGTAATCGATAAGAAAGCTGCTGCCTCGAAAGCAGCCAAGGGAATAGGAACACCGGTAACCGTGGTCAAAGCTCAAATCCACGCAGGTGGACGCGGCAAAGGCGGCGGCGTAAAGCTCGCCAAAAGCCCAAAAGAAGCTGAAAAGCATGCTGGTGACATCTTGGGAATGACACTCGTAACCCCACAAACAGGACCCGAAGGACGATTCGTCAAAAAAGTTCTGATTGAAGAGGGTATGGATATAGCCAAAGAGCTTTATCTGGGAATCGTTATTGATCGCGAAACCAGTCTTCCTCTCATCATGGCTAGCGAAGCTGGCGGCATGGAAATTGAAGAAGTCGCAGAAGCGACCCCCGAAAAAATAATCAAAGAAGCCGTTGACCCAGTGATCGGTGTGAAACCGTATCTGGCTCGTAAAATCGCTTTCAAATTAAATATATCCAAAGAAGCTATGAAGGTAATGGTTCCTTTAATCATTAACCTCTACGAATGCTTCAAAAAAGAAGATTGCTCGATGTTGGAGATCAATCCGCTCGTGGTCACAAAAGATCACCGGGTTCTATGCCTCGACGCTAAATTCGATATTGATGACAACGCTCTGTACCGTCATAAAGATACTCTAGCTTATAGAGATTTGGATGAAGAAGATCCAATGGAAGTAGACGCTACATCTTTCCATCTCAATTACATCAAGCTCGAAGGCAATATAGGATGTATGGTCAACGGTGCAGGACTGGCCATGGCAACGATGGACATCATCAAGCTTTCTGGCGGACAACCCGCAAACTTTTTGGATGTCGGTGGTGGAGCCAATGAAGAGATGATCGAAAATGGCTTTCGAATCCTGTTGTCTGATCCTAACGTCAAAGCTATTTTCATCAATATTTTTGGTGGTATTTTACGTTGCGACATACTCGCTCGTGGTGTTGTATCTGCCGCTAAAAAATTGAAAGTAAAGGTTCCAATAGTAGTACGAATGGAAGGAACCAATATGGAAGAAGGTCACGAGATTCTGAAAAACTCTAAAATGAACTTTATAGTCGGCGACGGTATGAAAGACGCCGCTAAAAAAGTGGTGAAATCAATCCAATGAGCATTCTTGTAGACGAAAAAACTCGACTGATTGTCCAAGGTATCACCGGACGCGAAGGCATGTTCCACGCAGAACAATGCCAACTATATGGAACTAACCTTGTAGGTGGAGTCACCCCAGGTAAGGGTGGACAAAAAGTCTTGGGAAAGGTTCCAGTATTCGACACTGTTAAAGATGCAGTGGTATCGACCAAGGCCAACGCCACGATGATTTTCGTGCCGCCACCCTTTGCCGCAGATGCCATACTCGAAGCGACAGACGCAGGAATTGAGCTCATCATCTGCATCACCGAAGGCATTCCCGTCTACGACATGGTCGAAGTTTACAAATACGTACAAAATAGCAATTCCAGACTGGTCGGTCCCAACTGCCCCGGCGTTATTTCCCCCGGGAAGTGCAAAATCGGCATCATGCCTGCTCGTATTCACAAAAAAGGCTCAGTCGGAATCATCTCACGAAGTGGAACACTGACCTACGAAGCCGTTGGGCAGTTGACTGCATTGGGAATAGGCCAATCAACTTGTGTCGGCATTGGTGGAGACCCCATCATCGGAACTCGCTACATTGACACACTGCAATTGTTTCAAAAAGATCGCGGCACCAAAGCCATCTGCATGATTGGCGAAATCGGTGGAACCGCCGAAGACGAAGCCGCCTACTACATCAAAAAGCACGTCACCAAACCTGTTATCGGTTTCATCGCCGGTCAAACAGCACCTCCCGGAAGAAGAATGGGACATGCAGGAGCAATCATTTCCGGTGGCCAAGGAACTGCCGAGGGCAAGATGAAGATCATGAAAAAGTGTGGCATCAAAGTAGTAAAAAGCCCTGCGGATCTTGGTAAAACCATCGCGAAAGCTCTATAACAAAAAAGCAAACAAACAAAAATCAGTTTCCCCCCTCTAGGGGTTGAACCTATTCCCTGCAGGTTCAGTAGCCTTGCCCTTGTAGTCAATTCACATCGCTTTCCCATAAAAACTTCATTCCCACTGATCCACCGTTTACTTATTCTACCGAATAAAATATAAAATAAAGATTTGACCCCATTAATCTAGGCCTTTCTATGCTTTTTATCAGAAAAAGGAAAGGCGGAGAGTTTTCACCCTCCGCCAGTGGAAACATCGACCGTTGGAATCGATATTTTTTCTATATGATTATTGAAAATCCTCAAAATAACTGAGAAATTTTTTGCTGCTTTCAATTCTCCTGCTCAATAAAATCCCCCTCAATTTTTCTCAAGATCGTTGATAAGGATTTATTGTTTTATTGCCTTTTCAAAATGTAAAGCATCACTTTCGCCATCACAGTCGACCTCAATACTGTCTCCATCACTAAAGGTTTCATCCAATAGTTTGACCGACAATGGATCCTGCAGGTATTTCTGAATGGCCCGTTTGAGCGGACGCGCTCCAAAAACCGGATCGTAACCTTTATCCGCTAGTACCTGCAGTGCCTTTTCGGATAGTGTGATGGTCATTCTCTTTTCATCCAAACGTTTGCGAAGTTCGACCAGTTGAACTTCAACAATTTCCTTGATCTGCTTTCGGGTCAAGTTTCTGAATATAACGATATCGTCAATTCGGTTCAAAAATTCTGGACGAAACTTCTCACGCAATTCTTCTCCAATAGCTGTTCGAACCCGTTCAAACTCTTGATCCCACAGTACCTTTCCGCTATCATCCTCGCGTTCCTCTTGATCAGCGACCTTTTGACCAAACTCGTGGATCATGCGTCCGCCAATGTTTGAAGTCATCAGGATAACCGTATTTCTAAAATCCACGGTTTTCCCTTGTCCATCGGTCAAACGCCCCTCGTCCAAAATCTGTAGGAAAACATTGAAAACGTCGGGATGTGCTTTCTCTATCTCGTCGAATAAAATAACGCTATAGGGTTTCCTGCGGATATGTTCCGTCAGGTAACCGCCCTCTTCATAGCCAACATAGCCCGGAGGAGCACCTATCAAACGAGCGACAGAATGTTTTTCCATAAATTCGGACATGTCTATGCGTGCCATTGCTTGTTCGTCGTCGAATAAGAATTCTGCAAGTGATTTAGCTAGTTGCGTTTTACCGACACCGGTTGGTCCAAGAAATAGAAAATTTCCGATCGGACGATTCGGATCTTGCAGTCCCGCACGCGAACGTCGGATGGCGTTCGAGATCAAAGCAACGGCTTCGTCCTGGCCCACTACCTTTTTATGTAGAGAACTTTCCATATTCAACAGCCTGTGTTTTTCCGATTGAAGCATCCGTTCCACAGGGATGCCTGTCCATTTGGAAACGACTGTTGAGATTTCCTCCTCACCCACTTCTTCATTGAGAATGCGACGTTCCTGCAACATTCCTTCGAGTCGGGCAATCAATCCTTCCGATTCCTCTCGCAGTCGTGGCAAGGTTCCATATTTTAATTCGGCGGCTTCTTCCAATCGCCCTTCCCTCTCTGCACTATCACAACTTTGACGAGCACTTTCTATTTTTTCTTTCAGTGCTCTTTTTTCGTTGATGATCTTTTTTTCGTCGAGCCAATGCTGACGCATGCCACCGCTTTCATTGTTGAGCTTTTCGATTTCTTTATCAATCACCAGAAGTCGACTTTTAGATTCTGCATCCTTTTCTTTTTTTAAAGCTTCTCTTTCAATTTCCAACTGCGTCGTTCGCCGTTGCAATTGATCGATTTCAGCGGGCATGGAATCTATTTGCATTCGCAAACTGGATGCCGCTTCATCAATCAAATCGATTGCTTTATCCGGTAATTGACGGTCGGCTATATAGCGATGAGACAAACGAACTGCGGCTATGATGGCCGCATCTTGAATTCGCACACCGTGATGCAATTCGTAACGTTCTTTCAGTCCGCGCAGGATGGACACCGCATCTTCGATCGATGGCTCGCCAACGGGAATAGGCTGAAAGCGACGTTCAAGTGCGGCATCTTTTTCAATGTATTTGCGGTACTCATTCAAGGTAGTTGCACCCAAACACCTCAATTCGCCCCGAGCCAATGCGGGTTTCAGCATATTAGAAGCATCCATGGACCCTTCTGCGGAACCTGCACCAACAAGGGTATGCAACTCATCGATGAAAAGGATGACTTGCCCGTCTTGATCCTCTATACCTTTCAGAACGGCCTTGAGCCTGTCTTCAAACTCACCTCGGTATTTCGTTCCAGCAACCAATTGAGCAAGGTCAAGCATAAGAATACGCTTGTCTTTCAATCCTTCAGGAACGTCTTTGTGATTGATCCTTTGCGCTAAACCTTCAACGATAGCGGTTTTCCCGACCCCAGGCTCACCAATCAAGACAGGATTGTTTTTGGTCCTGCGACTGAGAACCTGAATCGTTCTACGGATTTCTGAATCTCGACCGATTACGGGATCTAACTTTCCCGAGCGAGCGCGTTCGGTCAAATCTATACAGAATTTACTCAGAGCCTGATATTTCGATTCAGGATTTTGGTCGGTCACTCGTTGACTGCCCCTAATCGACTGCAGTGCTTTGAGCAAAGCCGGATAGGTTATGCCGAGAGCGTTAAAATCTCCGCTACTTTTTTTGTGTTGCGCCAGAGCCAGAAAAACATGTTCTCCACTGAGGAATTCATCCTTCATTTTCTTCGATTCTTCAAACGCTTTATCCAAAACTTCCTTCAAGGTCACAGAGATATGGTTCTGCCCCGTTACGCCTGTAACCTTGGGGTATTTTTCAATCTTTTCAAGCAAACGCTTTGTTAGCTCCGCAGGTTCAACGCCAATGTGTTTGAGCAAAGCAACACCTACGCTTTCGGCGTCTTTCAACAAGGCTATAACCAAAGCCTCGCTTTCAATAGTTTGGAGGTTTTGTTCCTCGCAAAACGTTTGAGCCTCTTCCAAAGCGTCTTGAAGCTTGATGGTCATTTGATCGAATCGCATGGGAAACCTCCTAAAAATTTGTTTCTCTGATTTTTGAATAAAACCAGCAGTGTTCGATTACAAATCGAATAAAACTTAAAGTAAAAAATTTGTCGTTTTTGTATTGGGGAAGAGCTCACACGAGCACAGAGCAACCCTTGTTTCTATATTTGGGAATGGGTTCTATTTTGCACGGAACTTAATCGGCGTGTAATTTTTCACCCTCTGATATTGAAATAGAATCTATTTTTCGAACTGTCAAGCTAAAGAGCTTTTAAAAAATTTCAGTTAACGCTGAAAAATATCATCCATCAAACGGTTTGTTGCCCGGATAACGTGAGGCTTTGCGAGGTGGGATTTGATATCTACGGGTAAGCGAAGGGTAAATGTCGAGCCCTTTCCAAGCTCGCTTTCAGCAAAAATATGTCCTCCCATAACGAGGGTCAGACGATTGCAAATTGCCAAGTTCAATGCCTCAGCACCAAAAGTACTGGAAACCTGAGGGTTGGAATCATCATATTCCTTAAACAGGTTTTCAAGAATACGAGGGTTGATTCCTGCACCGGTGTCGACGATTTTAAACTCTATCCATTCAACATCACCAACCATCTCTCTCCTAATTTCAAAGTTGACACGGCCATTTTCTGAAGTTTTAAAAGCGTTGTTTATAAGGTGAGTGAGAATTCTGTGGAGGCGTTTTTGGTCGGACAGAATTTCTCCCAAGGGATCTTTCTGTTGGACCTCAAATTCAATTTTACGCTCTTCGGCCTTCATACGGAAAGAGGTGACAAGATTGTCCAGCAACATAGAAACGGGAAAGGCCTTGATCTCTACCTCGCCTCGCCCAGACTCAATCGTTGCCAAGTCTATAATTTCCTCTACCCAGGCCAACATTTCTTTGCCCGAACTTTGAATTGTATCTAAGTCTTTGACCCATTTTTCGAGTCCGTCGTCTTCGGCGGAATAACCCAACAATTCACTATATCCAATGACGTGATTGAGGGGTGTCCTCAATTCATGACTCAAGTTGGCAAGGAAAATCGATTTACTTTTGCTCGCGACTTCAGCTTCTCGAAGCGCAGTTTCCAATAAGGCGACTCTGTCTTGCAATTCCTGCGTTCGAACTGCTATTTGGGATTTTAGGGAATCTTTGAGCTGTTGATTGCGGACAACACTGACCTCAAAGCGCTCAAGAACAGAGTTGATAAGAGGTATCAACTCACCGCTGTCTTTTGAAGAACTTTCCAGTCTTGCCTTGGGATCGTTTTTAGCCAAGACTACTTCTAAGGCCTTGGTAATAGCCAAAATGGCAGGATCTAGGGGCGTGTCGGAGTCCATAATCTCGTCTTCAGGCTTAGATGATACCTTTTTCACCAAGCCAACGTTCGCATTCCAAAGCGGCCGCACAACCCGTACCTGCTGCCGTTACGGCCTGTCTGTATTTGTGGTCGTGGACATCGCCTGCGGCAAAAACACCTTCGATATTGGTCTCTTGGGTTCCCGGCTTGACTTTGATGTAACCTGTATCATCCAATTCAATATAATCCTTGAATATCGAAGTGTTCGGGACATGGCCGATGGCGTAAAAAATACCTGCCAATTCTATCTCTCGAGTCTCTCCGGTTTTAACATCTTTGATCCGCGCTCCTGTGACAAATTGGTCGCCGATAGCATCTTCCAACTCACTGTTCCAGATGATCTTTATTTTGGGGTTACTCTTCGCACGTTCCTGCATGATTTTGGAGGCCCGTAACTCGTCTCGTCGATGCACAAGGTAAACAATCGAGCCAAACTTTGCCAAATAGGTCGCCTCTTCCACAGCGGTATCGCCTCCACCAATGACCATTAGAGGTTGGTTGCGGAAAAAAGGCAGTGCGCCATCGCACACGGCACAGGCAGACATTCCATTGTTAAACAATCGTTCTTCGCTAGGGACACCCATTCTTTTTGCGGTGGCACCAGTGGATATGATAATAGAATGAGCTTTGATTTCGCGGCTTTCATTTTTTATCACAAAGGGTCTTTGGTTGAAATCGACTTCGCTAACATCCTCGCCAACCATTTCTGTCCCAAAACGCTCAGCCTGCTTGCGGAACAATTGCATCAATTCGGGACCTTGAATTCCTTCTGGAAATCCAGGGTAATTTTCAACATCTGTCGTCGTCGTCAATTGCCCACCAGCCGAGCCTCCCATCAAGTAACCTTCAAACATAAAAGGACTCAGATCAGCACGAGCACTGTAAATGGCCGCAGTATGACCTGCTGGACCCGATCCTATTATGACAACATTTTTTATATCAGACATGGCGGTTTAACCTTTCCATAATGATTTTTTTGATTTTACAAATCTTTCGAGTTGTCAGCAGAACACCTCAAAAAGACACACCGTTTTTCATTCGATTGCCTGAAAAATTGCATCTCGAACCTGATTGTAATCTGCAGGCAGATCAATGGACGAAAACTTACATTCCGACTCAACGCCGGGCAGAGAGTTATTATGGTAATTGTACAGAAAATCTGTGAACTTAAGAGCGTTCGCCGTTGAGATAACCACGACCCGATCTGTCGCTTTTATCTCCCCACGTTTGACTAGTTTTTCCAACGCCGCAAGTGCTACTCCCGTATGCGGACAACAAAATAATCCGGTACGATTGGCTCGACCCACTGCATTCGCCAACTCTTCCTCGCTGGCGTGTTCCACAATACCGTCAAAAGCTTGCAAGGCTCGAATTGCTTTTTGAACGCTGACGGGATCTCCAATCTGAATGGCAGAGGCCAGTGTTTGTTTTGCGCGTTGGGGCTTGAAACTCTTAAAACCATCTTTATAGCTTTGGTACAAAGGATCAGCATTAGAGGCTTGGGCGCATACCAATCGGGGAAGTTTATCAATGATCCCCAAATCGTACATCATTTTAAAACCTTTGCCGATAGCACTGACATTACCCAGGTTGCCTCCTGGCACGACTACAAAGTCGGGAGGACTCCAGTCAAATTGCTGGGCCAATTCAAAGCTAATTGTTTTTTGTCCTTCGATGCGCAGGGAGTTCATCGAATTTGCTAAATAAATATTCTCTTTAGAGCAAATTTCCTGCACCAATTTCATACAGCCATCAAAGTCAGTGTCAAGCGAAAGGGTCGTAATTCCATGAGTGATTGGTTGAACGAGTTGAGAGAGCGAAACCTTATCTTTTGGTAGAAAAACGATAGCAGGTATCCCCGCCACAGCACAATATGCGGCCAGTGCGGCAGAGGTATCACCTGTAGAGGCACAAGCCACAGCGCGAATGTCCTTACCGTCGGCAATCATTTGTTTGACCATAGAGACGAGCACGGTCATACCCAGGTCCTTAAAAGAGCCCGTATGCGCCATTCCGCATTGTTTGACCCACAAATCTTTCAGACCAATTTTTTGTCCAAGACGCTCAGCCCAGAATAAATTCGTTCCTCCTTCGTAAGTGGAAACGATATTTTCACTTTCTACATTGGGGCAAACCAACTCTTTTTTGCCCCAAACAGAACTCCCGTAAGGCCATTCATGCTTTCTGTAACGGGTTTCGAATAGAACCTTCCACTCTTCGGCGGTCTTCGACTTCAGCTTTTCCATATCGTGCTGGACTTCAAACAAGTCGCCACACTCTGGACAGCGGTAAAGGATCTCGCTCAACTCAAATTTTTGTGAGCAACCGTTAATGCATTGGAATTTGGCAGAAAATTCAGTACTCATTTTTCGACTCGGATCAATACAGGTTTTTCATCGATGCATTCAAGCTCACTGATTTTACTCAATGCTTGGCGTATATCTTTTTCTTTTGCAGTATGGGTCATTATCATTAAAGGTACGCCCTGTCCTTGAGCGGATCGTTCTTTTTGCAGGACGGATTCTATGCTGATTGCATGAGAACCCAATATTCCAGAAAGGGTGGACAGTACCCCTGGCTGGTCTTTCACTTTGAACCTTAGAAAATAAGCGGATCGAATATCGTCTCGATCAAGGAGCGGTAAATCACGCCGGAGTGCTTTTGGAAACGATTGTGGTGGTATACGCCCTGAACTGCCGGAAAGTATCCCGCGTGCAATTTCGATGACGTCTCCAACAACAGCACTCCCTGTTGGTAATGACCCCGCCCCATGCCCGACCAAAACATTTTCTTCCATCCACTGGTCGCAAACTCTCACCGCATTCAAAACACCATTGATTGAAGCCATAGGATGATCTTTAGGCAACATTGCAGGATGAACACGAACGTCTACACTCTCACCGTTAAATTTTGAAACGGCTAATAGCTTGATCCGGAAACCAAGTTCAGCGGCACTTTGTATGTCCTCACGCCCTATCGTTGATATCCCCTCGACTAATATTTTGTCGGCGTCCACTCTTGTGCCGAAAGCCAAACTGCTCAATATTGCTATTTTGTGAGCGGAGTCTATTCCTTCAATGTCAAAAGTAGGGTCGGCCTCAGCGAATCCTTTTTCCTGTGCTTCGCGGAGAGCAGAATCGAAATCACAAGAACCGTCGGACATACGACTCAAAATATAATTGGCTGTCCCGTTAACGATACCCTCGATAAGAGTAATGGGATTGGCCGCGAAAGCTTCGCGAAGGGATCGAATGATGGGAATGGCTCCACCCACCGAAGCTTCATATCCAACCGCTAGATTCTTCTCTTCGACCACTGTAAATATTTCATCGCCGTGCTTGGACAGCAAGGCTTTATTAGCGGAAACGACGTGTTTGCCATTTTCCAATGCCTTCAATACAAAAGTCCGAGCAGGCTCGTAGCCACCCATCAATTCGATGACGATATCAATCTCGGGGTCTTCAAGAATGTCATTTACATCTGTCGTCAACTGCTCCCGACTCACGGGCACACCTCTATCTGTGTCTATATCCAGATCTGCAATTTTTTTGAGACGCAGTTCAGCACCCAATCGACGCGAAATCAACTCCCTGCTTTCTTCCAAAATACGTACGACTCCAGAGCCTATGACTCCAAAACCGATCAGTCCTACTTGAATGGTTTTCATTCAGATCTTTCCTTAAATTAAATATATGTCGCCGGGCTTAAAAAAGCTCGCGCATGCCTCGAATTGCTTGCCGGATTCTCTGCTCGTTTTCCACTAAAGAAAAACGTAGATGATGATCGCCGCCTTCCCCAAAACCCGCACCTGGGGCCACCGCGACTTTTGCCTTTTTCAATAATAGTTTTGAAAATTCCAGTGAACCCATCGCTTTGTATTGGTCTGGAATTTCAGCCCACACCATCATGCTGGCTTTGGGTGCTTCCACTTTCCATCCGATTCGATTCAAACCTTCGCAAAATACGTCCCTGCGGCTTTGATAAACACGCCTCACTTCCTCGACACAATCCCGAGGACCATTCAAAGCAACGGTAGCCGCAATTTGAATGGGTTGGAACATACCGTAATCTTGATAACTTTTAATACGAGCCAAGGCATGAACAATATCGCGATTGCCAACACAAAATCCGACACGCCAGCCTGCCATATTATAACTTTTGGACAGGGTGAAAAATTCAACACCAACGTCCTTTGCACCCTTTGCCTGTAAAAAACTGGGAGCTTTATAATCACCAAAAACAATATCACCGTATGCAAAATCGTGGATGACTATCAGGTCATGTTCTTTTGCAAAATCTACAATCTTTTCAAAAAAATCAAGGTCAACAACCGCCGTTGTAGGATTGTGTGGAAAGTTTATTATAATCGCCTTCGGCCGGGGCCATGTGCTCTTGAAGGTGTTCAGTAAGGAATCAAAAAACTCCTCGCCATCTCCAATGGGAACGTGCCGAACATCACCTCCTGCTAAAATAAACGCATAGGTGTGAATCGGATAAGTCGGCGTGGGTGCTAAAATAGTATCCCCCGGACTCATGATAGCCAGAGCCAGGTGTGAAATTCCTTCTTTAGATCCTATGGTTGCGATGGTTTCTAAATCGGGATCCAGATCAACTTGAAAATTTCTTTTGTACCAATCCGCAATTGCCAGACGAAGCTTATAGATTCCTTTGGATTGCGAATATCTGTGGTTTCCATCCTTCTTGGCGGCTTCACACAGCTTGTCGACAATATGAGGTGGCGTTGGCATATCGGGATTTCCCATGCCAAAATCGATGATATCTTCGCCTCTCCTTCTTGCCTCAATTTTCAGTTCGTTGACAATCCCGATAACATAGGGAGGTAGTCTTTGAATACGAGGAAATTCCTTAAATGCCATAATTTTCCAATGCTTTTTTCAGTGGTGTACATGAACTCACGAAACATAACATAAATACATAAACCCGGCAACAGAATCGACCCCAGTCATGCTATTATATTACCCTTCATTAGGATGTTTCGTCAGCTAACGAGTGATTGGTAAGTTCTCTTTGACCTTTCAGCATTCACTTTTCTTCCAGAATCCATTGACTCTTTCAAAATCATTCATTTTCTACGCTTATTCCTTCCCAAAGCATATATAAAAAATGGACTACTTCCAAATCATCGTCCTGGCAATCCTCCAAGGATTGACCGAGTTTTTGCCGGTATCCAGTTCCGGTCATCTGATCCTGGCTCCTAATATACTAGGGTACGAAGATCAAGGATTGGGTGTTGATGCAATTCTCCATCTCGGAACTTTGCTTGCTATATTCGTGTATTTTCGAAAAGATCTGACCCAACTCGCTAAGAGCGCAATACAACCAAAGCACGATAAGGAGATGCACCACCTCGCTAGAAATATTATTATAGCTTCTTTTCCCGCCGGGATTGTAGGCCTGTTTGGTCAACAATGGATAGAATCTAATTTAAGATCACCGCAATTTGTTGCCTATAATCTGATTTTTTGGTCAATTATATTCTATTGGATTGATCAAAAAAATAAAGGCAATTCCAGAATTATTCACGATGCTAAAAAATTGAGTTTATATGCGGTTTTGTTTATTGGAATTGCACAAGCCCTGGCCTTGCTTCCCGGAACGTCTCGTTCAGGAATCACCATTTGTGCAGGGTTAATTTGTGGCTTATCTGGAGCAGGAGCGGCCAGATTCTCATTCCTTCTAGGAAGTCCCATCATCTTTGCGGCAGGTGTTTACGAGTTGCTCTCCCTTTCCTTGAATTTACAGGAAGCCCAATACCTTGCGCTGGGTCTGGGGTGTGCCATTTCATTCATAGTTGGCTTGGCGGCGATACACCTACTACTGAGAGTAGTTCAAAAATTTGGTCTGACACCCTTTGTTATTTATAGATGCATTTTGGCTCTACTGATCCTGGTATTTTACGTTTAGCCTGCGAATAGGCCCACCATCAGCAAACCTCTGCCATCTCCCCGGCCCATACTTTTACTTTTATTATCTCAAGGACTCAACACCCGACTTGGAGCTAGTGCTACATTTTTCACGATCTGGACGAAAAGTGTGAGCAAAAAAAAATGGCTCGAAGAGGAAACCCCTCCGAGCCATTAAGATAATTCTTATGAATTAGCCACAAGTTACATTAAGACCAACTGTACCCGTGTTCGTGATTCGAACTTCGCCACTGATATCACCGATAGAATCGCCACGGCTAAAAGCTTCTTGTTTCATCAAAACAACCTTGCCTCGACCCGCTGTATATCGAGGATCAACACCTGTTTTAGAAGCACCAGCCGCACCTGCTCCAGGAAAACCTTGATCATCATTAGGTCCCAAAGAAATTGGAATTGTTGTGAAATTAGAAGATTTCCAAATAGCCGCATTCGCCGTACCACGATCTGCGCCTGGAGTATTCGCTGACTCCAAAGTGATGCTGTTTGCATTATTACAAGAAACAGAATCGCCTGGATTCAAGCTACCAGCAAATGCCGAGCTGGCAAAACAAACTGAAACCGCAGCTACCATCAATACTATTTTTTTCATTTTTTTCTCCCTTATTCTAGTTAACAAGAAGTTTCTACCTCGATCCCCTGCTTTATCAAAAACCTATACCGATATTCGCTATACTCACGACACCCCTACAACCTACAAAAATAAGCCACAAGCTGATGACGTGTAGTCTTATTTCCTAATATGGGCTCAATTTACACCTACAACACACTACATGTCAACTATTTTTGCATTGCCCTTTTTTATAATATTCACACCAATAATCAGGTTGTCATTGGTCATTTAGAATACTTTTGCCTCAATGCCAAACAAGTCTTTCCTAAGGTATGGAATATATCTATTCACAACCCATCAGTTCAAAATAATATTCGGCCGATATTAAAATCCAAACCAAGGGCATTCACCCCTCCGCAATACATAAGACCCCATAGAATCAGGATAAAACCCTTATTAAACAGCCGAATCGAATGGTAATAAAGTCATACAGAATCACATGACACCTCCAGAGCAATCCAAGTTATATAAATTCAAGACCCGACCCTATTTAAATGAAAACAAAAAATTCGATACAATGTATATACAGAAAAACTTTAGATACTTACCAAGTACCAGCCTGAGCCGTTAATTAAGAAATAACTTATATACTTAAAGGGTTTTACCTATAAGCAGATCCAAGGTAATCTAAAAATACCGCCTGTCACCCTCCAAACATCACCCTCAAAGCCTACAACCTATTCAACATTATTCCTACACAACACCTCCGCATTATCAGGGATCACTATTGCATCTCCTTCTGTTGCTATTAGACTCACATCTCCCTTTAAGGTGCATTCCCCCTCAAAGCGAACATCACCCGTTATGACCAGGGATCTTAGATCCGTACAGTGTAAAATTTTTGGAATACGCTTCTGAAAATCTTCCAGAATGTCAAATTCTGGCCCCAATAGAATTTCCGGTAGTCCTTTTAATTTCCGAGCAGAATTTTTCTTAGGTTCTCCCTTATCAAACACAAACAGATCGGATCGAAGTAATAATAGGTCGCTAGTTTTTTTTACAGGCAGAAATCGATCGCGCGAAACCACCATCCCACATGCGCCGTCTATACTGTTGATAGCCGACCCCAAAGCGGTCTCAAGCTGAACCACTGGAACTTGACCTATGGACTTTCGATTTCCTATGATTTCCAGCTCCACTCCCCCCTTGCCCATCTGCTCTTTCAGTGCCACAAGATTGATCCATATGTTGTTGGTGTTGAATATCTTAAATTTCTTCTGGCTACAAAATTCTGCCACATGCTCTTCTGGAACAGATCCTATTTCGAGAAGCTTCAAGCGGTCTTTATCAACATAAAGCGTACCTCCTTTAACGTCTGCCGGGGTCTTGGGGGTCATCTCGATTAAAAAGGGAATATTATTTTCGACAATATGGGCTAATATTTTAGCGTCTGGCAAAGCCCCCAGGTTATCGGCATTGGAAACGAACAAAATATCCCGTCCCTCCTCTATCAAAGAATCCCCGATATCACTATTGAACAAACAAAACAGGAGGTCTCCATGCCCGGGAGGATAAGAAGCTTCGAGCCCATACTCTTTTTCACTGAGAGCTATTCCCTTTTCGGCTTCCAAGCGCGGAAATTTATTCTGCAAAAGAGTGCGAACATCTCTCGAATAGTTTTTTAATGCCGATCGAGTTTCAATATCCGTATAAAAACTATTCATCAGGATCAGAGGAATATCAGTGGAGTATTTTTGATCAATGGCCTCAAGTTGATCGAAAATCAGATCAAGGAATGATTTTCCTTCCCGAACCATCAACAAAGACTTTGTTTGGCGGCATCCCATCGTCGTTCCCAATCCCCCGTTTAATTTGCAAACGGCAAGTCTGGAATAATTTTCTGCCTTTTTAGCTGACGATGGCTCCACAAGGGATTCATAATTTGCCAGCTTGTCAACAGATGGAGATTGGATCGACTCCCAATCAGAAAGCTGTTCTTTTTCAGCCAGAAATCTTTGATAAAGGCGAAGAAATTCCGCTTTTTCCTTACCGCTGAGCGTCGTCTCTGGCCCCTTACGACTCCAATTTTTAGTTTTTATAGTAATGGCTCTAACCTCCAACAACTCTTATGCTAATATCAACATCGCAAACAATTTGCTCACACAGTCCCTTTACAGACGACAACCATGCTGATTTTTAAAAAAAATATTTACACATCGCGACAAGATCCACACTCAGAAAATCCGCCTGTCCCTTTATCTCATTATGATTTTCTTTTGAATGCTCTTGTATCCGACCGCCGTGTCTTCATCGGCTTGGCGCAAGAAGAGGATCAAACCGAACCTATACAGAAACTGTTCCCCCACGCTTCCCGGTTTGGAGGATTGAATGTCCTGAATGCTATCTCTAAAAACTTGCTTGAAGGATTGGTCACAACAAATACATGGTTGCAGATGAATGCCTATCATCTTTGTTATCTTTTCGATACTCTCTATGGAATGATAGAGGAATACAGCTACGGAGATTTCAACCAACGAATGGAAATGTTCCCCGAAATGGATGGAGAAATCATCGACTTCGACCGCTTTCTAGATGAAACTTTTATCTCGACAGCATTCCTTATTTCCCCTGAAAGCTTCAATGCCTTGTCTTTAGAAGACAAGGAAAGCCCCGTCTACCAAATTCCTTGTTTATTTGGAGTCATCAACAAACTGGTTCCCACGCCAGATGAGATCCGACTTCTACCAAGCGACCATGACCCTTATGATACAAAAGGATATTTGATCTCATGAGTTTTTCGCCAACTGTTCTTCGATTTTTTTAATCAGAACAGGGTGAAAGGGGTCCGTTTCACTCAAAAAATGAGCCTGCACTTCGCCCTCTGGGCCAACCAAATATTTATGAAAATTCCATTGGGTCCCACCGGGAGTTCTAGGATATTTCCCCATCATAAAATAAGCCATTTTTTTAAATCCACCGAATAAAAAAGATTTTATACCGCCAGGTGAAATCGCAGGTTGATTGAAATCCTGCAAAATTTTATACAATGGATGTGGACTGCTTCCTAAAATTTTAATCTTCTCAAATAAATCAAACTCAGTCCTGAACTTTGTCGTGCAAAAATTTTCTATTTCCCGATCTTCCCCTTCTTCCTGATTTAAAAAATCATTGCAGGGAAACACGAGGATTTTTAATCCCCTCTCGTTGTAGGTAGTGTGTAGTTTTTGCAAGTTCGTATATTGCGGAGTGTAACCACACTTAGAAGCTCCATTAACTATCAGAAGAGTCTTCCCTTTATAGTCAGATAAACTCAACTCCTGGCCGTTGATGAGCTTTAATTTTATGTCGTATATTGATTCCAATGCATCCTCCAAAAAAATTTATGATACTGGCAATCGATCAGATTTTGCGGTAGTCTTTAAGAAGATGGATGAAGATCACCTTTCGTATTCAGAAGACTCACTGCAAGCTATGTCTCCTGAAAATGTAAGATGAAAAATAATTTCAATCCGTTTGACGCCCATATTTCACTTACTTTGGTCCAACGTGACCCTAACGAAATAAGGGCCTTAATTAAAAATAATTATCAAAAATACCTTTAAATAAACTTTAATTTTTTGTCATGCTGGCATTCAAAAAAAATATCTACAACTCAGATTCTAGTACCAGCGACCCTACGCCCCGCCCTGCATTGAGTTTGGGAATAGACCCCTTGGAGTTGTTGAAAGCGGCTCTCCTTGAAGAACAGGAAACCATAGATTTCCTGGAACGCCAACCCGCTGAATTTTGGCGCGAAGATGGCAGGAAGTTTTACCCGCATCTATACTCTGTAGGGCATTCTCTTATAATGAAAACCCTTCTCGAAAATCTTTGGGAAGGTTTGCTGGCGCAAGACGACTGGCACCATATGAATACCTACCACTATTGCTTTCTATACGATGTTCTCATACGCTTCGCTTTCAATTATAACCATGATAACTACGAAGAGCGAAATAATACACTGCCTCGGCTGAAAGGCAAACCACTCCGTATTAAAGTATTTTTTCAGGAATATTTCAAGAACACCGTTTTTCTACTGAGCGAAGACCAATACAACGCTATGACGGGAGAAGAAAAAATCGAGAAGGGCTACGACTGCCCGACCCAATTTGGGGTGATCAATGGCTTGACACCCACTCGCGAAGAAATGGATTTGATACCGTCCAAAGACTACCCCTACTCCATCTACGTCTGAAGCTTCACCCCTATCGATATGAAAAACGTTGCCCTTGCGAAGGAGATGCAAGCCATTGATCGGCGTGCCATTGAAGGAATCGGCATTCCTGGCATTGCTCTCATGGAAAATGCAGGTCGCGAATCGGTCCTCCTCATTGAAAAAAAATTCCCCGCATTGGATAAAATAAAAGTTGTTGTTGTCTGCGGCAAAGGCAATAACGGGGGCGACGGTTTTGTAGTCGCAAGGCATTTAGCCAATAAAGGTGCCCGTGTTCAAATCATTTTACTCGGAAAAATCGAGCAGATAAAAGAAGACCCTGCGATCAATGCAAACATTGCAAAGAAAATGGGTCTCGACATTCACTCTGCCGACCCCAAGAACTGGTCTTCCCTACAACACCATTTGCGTCACTCCGATTTGATTGTGGATGCCATTTTTGGCGTGGGATTGAACAAGCCTGTCGATGGATTTTATAGGACCGTCATTGAATCCCTGAACCAGTTAGAGAAATATATCGTTGCAATCGACATCCCTTCTGGAATAGATGCTGACAGCGGTTGTCTGATCGGCCCTCATATCAAAGCCGATTTAACCGTTGCCCTGGCACTCCCGAAGCGTAGCCACCTGCTTTACCCCTCAGCCTCGGCAATGGGAGAAATCAAAATCGTCGATATCAGCATTCCCCCGCAAGCCGTTGCAGAAGAAAAAATACAGGTGCATCAACTGGAAGAGACAGACCTTCATCTTTTCGCTCCCACGCGCCCTGCAGACAGCCATAAGGGAAACTATGGGCATGTTCTCGTTGTAGCAGGGTCGCCGGGAAAAGCTGGGGCAGGTGCACTGACAGCCCTCTCTGCTCTTCGCTCGGGATGCGGGCTTGCAACCCTGGCCCTGCCTGAAGTCTGCCAGAAAGCCGTCGAATTCAAC
>JAJDBG010000006.1 GCA_029261475.1 Nitrospinaceae bacterium | reverse complement strand
GCTTCCCTCTTTGCATCAACTGCAACTCGATCGCACGCCCTCACATTTTGATGTTTGGCGATTGGGATTACGTAGGGCACCCCCAGCAAGAGGATCAGTTTTCCAAGTTCATGCAAAGCCCCATTGATTTGGCCATACTTGTGGGTAGTTCTGGAGCCGTGCCAACCAATGATTACATTGCACAACGCTTGAAGAGCAATGGCACTGCACTCATCAACATTAACCTGGATCCCAATTCGAATAGGATTGCTGAAGCAGAACATTTCCTAGCTATGAAGAGTAAAGATGCCTTCATTCAACTTGACCGATTTGCCTTTCATAAGGGTTAAAATTTTCCAATCTTTTAGTTTTGGCTGGTACAGTAAATATAGTATCCTTTTAAAAAATTGGGGATATAAAGTCTAAATCGGCTACTCAGTTATTATAATAAATTACGGGAGATTATAGATTATGCGGATTGCCGTCGTTACCCTTGTATTGTTGCTGACACAAAGCACCTCCGCTTTTGCCGCCTGTAGCAAAACCGAGATTTGTTCCATGTTGGGCAAGATGGGGCATTTTGATATTTTAAATCAATGCCCTGATCCCAAAACAGCTTCTCTTTTAGCGGAATGTAAAAAAGTATCAGACGTAACCGTAGAAGATCTTGCTGCCCCCGAATTCAAAGACAACAACGATGGCACCATCAGCGACGTAAAAAATAATCTACTTTGGGCAAAGAGTGGCGTGTTTAAAGATGAGAAATTGATGAAAACCTCTCTAAAAGAAGCAAAGCGCGTCGCAGTTTCTGCTGAAATCGGAGGAAAAGGAGGCTGGCGGCTCCCAACCCTGGCCGAGCTAAAAACGTTGCTAAGCAGTGAAAGAATTGCTAATAGCAGTGGGAAAAAAGCTTGGATCAATCCTCTTTTTGACGATGGACGCGGACATTATTATTGGACCACGACCACTTGCGCAGAGGTTTCTTATGTTATTGACGGTGGTTATGGAAAGAAAATTTGCCAAAAAGGAGATCAAGCCGTTTGGTTGGTTCATTTTAATATCAATGCCGTATTTTGGCACCACTCTAAAGCCGAAAACTACCATGTCTGGTTAGTCCAAAATATTGAGTAGTTTTTATCAAACAGACATCCGTTTTTTAAACCACGGTACCTAATATTTCTATACCTTCTAAAACGTTCACCCATAAATTAAGACTCCAGAATACTTTTGCGGAATTGGGTGGTGACTTTTATCAAAAAAAATCACCCGATCCCGCAACCGACCCTTATCTGATCCATTACAATCCATCAGCGAACCAGCTAATCGGCTTGGATATTACGCCGGAAGCAATGCCCGAATTCACAAATATCTTTAGCGGCAATCAAGCTCTTCCCGATTCATCTCCTCTCGCAATGGCTTACTCCGGGCATCAATTTGGAGTGTACAATCCGCGCCTCGGCGACGGTCGTGGATTACTTATAAGCGAAGCGAATGTACCCGATGGATCGACTTGGGATATCTATCTTAAAGGATGCGGTCCAACTCGTTTTGCCCGTGGTTTCGATGGCAGAGCAACCTTGCGATCATCCATCCGGGAGTATTTGGCAGGGGAAGCCATGCACGCTTTAGGCATCCCCAGCACACGAGCCTTAGGACTCATCGGTATTCGGGATTTGATCTTTCGAGAACGCCCTGAGCTAGCCGCTGTGCTGGTCCGGCTGAGTGACTCGCATATCCGATTTGGAAGTTTTGAGTATTTCCATTATTCAAACAAATCTGAAAAAATCCCAAAGCTGATAGATCATGCCATCCATCGGCATTTTCCCCATATAGCAAATTCCAATGATAAATACCGTCTGTTCTTTCGAGAGATCATCAAGAACACCGCTGTTTTGATCGCCCATTGGCAAACCGTGGGCTTTGTTCATGGTGTAATGAACACAGACAATATGTTGATCACAGGAGCCACTTTCGATTACGGTCCATTTGGATTTCTCGATCGATTCAATCCCGGATTCACTGCGAATTCCTCCGATTCACACGGACGTTACTCTTGGGGAAAACAACCTGAAATCGGTCACTGGAATTTGGGTAAGCTGGGAGAAACCTTAGTCACTGTATGCGACAGCTCTGCTCTCGAAGAAGAATTGAGTAATTACCAGCCCATATACAACCAGACTTTCAAAGCTTTGATGGGCAAAAAACTGGGCCTGATTTTGCTTGATGAAGAATTTTCCACCTTGGTCGGTCGCCTGTTTCATATCCTGAGCAAGAACCCAGCCGACTTTACAAATTTCTTTCGCGGACTATCAAACTTTCCCAGAGGCTCATGGGAAAACCTATACGATTATTTTCCAGATCAAAAAGTACTTGACGATTGGCTCTCTCTTTATAGAAAATTAATAGATAGAGAAGAGCAGGATGACGATCAACGCGCTAGTGAGATGAACCGAGCCAATCCCAAATTCATTTTGCGTAGCCATTTATTAGAGCATGCCATCAGCAAAGCATTAAAGGAATCGGATTACACCGAAATTGACCGCCTGTTTGCATTCGCTCAATCTCCCTTCGACGAATTGCCAAAATGCCTCGTTGGGGAAAATTTAGATTCACAATTTTATTATGCGGACACACCGCAAAACCTTATCGAATCGCGCCTAAGTTGTTCAGCTTAAACGAAACAGCCTAATCACCACTAAAACTCAAAGGATGTACCCATGATCAAGCTCGATGCGGAAGTCACAGAAATAGAATGCCCACCCAATAAGGCAGGACAAGCACGAGCTATTTCCGTTTGGATCCCAGACACGGAAGAGCATATCGAGTTTACCCTCAAGCTTGAAGATTTTCAAAACCTTGGCATTGCCGAGGGAGACAATATCACCATCAAAATTGAGAAGAAATTCGATATAGATGCTCTGGCGCGGGACTTGATGAACAAACCTCAATAACGCCCCAATTTCCATTGCTACTTGAACCTCAATCGTCGCGCCCCAAGCTATGAATGATTTAAAAAAACTCGGGGAATTTGGCTTCATCCGCAAAATCCAAAAACAGATGAAAGCTCGCTCGCCTCATGTTTTGACTGGTATTGGCGACGATTGCGCTATCCTCTCCCCTTCCGGAAAAAATCAATTCGCGGTGACGACCGATGCACTGCTAGAAGGTGTCCATTTCAACCTGTCCTGGACCTCGGCCAATGCTTTGGGAGAGAAAGCCATCGCTGTCAACGTCAGCGATATCTCTGCGATGGGGGGCAAGCCCACTGCCGCCTTAATCTCATTGGGAATACCCTCCAACCTTCCGCTGAAATTTTTACAACAGTTTTACAAGGGACTGGATTCCGCCTGCAAACAATACAACATTGAACTTTGCGGAGGAGACACCGTTGCGTCTAAAAAGCATTTCTTTATCAACATCGTTCTACTCGGCGAAACAAATGCACAAAGAACCTTTTACCGTTCGGGAGCCAAAGCGGGTGACTTGATCTTCGTAACGGGGACTCTTGGGGACTCGGCTCTAGGTTTGAAGCTATTAAAATCCCGCCGGAAAAAATGGATAGCGAAAGAAAGAGACCTTAACTTTTTAAAAAAAAGACACCTGCAACCAACAGCTCGACTAAAAGAATCGCGCATCTTGACTCTTTCATCGCTAAAAATAACCTCAATGATCGATGTCAGTGACGGCTTACTCCAAGACTTACAGCATATCTGCCAATCATCCAATGTGGGGGCCATCATAGACCCTCAGACCATTCCCCAATCCAAACCTTTCCAACGTGTATCCACTGCTAACCGACTGAGTACACGAGAGTTAACGTTTTATGGAGGGGAAGATTATGAATTGCTGTTTACTTTGAATCCTCAAAATGCTAAAAGTGTGAAAAATTTGTTACAGGAAATCAAAGCTTCCCTCATTGGAGAAATTTCCCCAACACCGAATTCTGTTTTTATTAAGGAAAAGGGTGGGAAGCTTAAACCCGTTAAAAAGTTGAAGGGCTACCAACATTTTTGACGCGAACGGGTGAAAGCATAAAAACGTATCAATAGTATAGTTGCAAAAGGAACTGGCCGAGTTTCTAAATACCTCGTTTCGCCGAGGATACCTAGCCCATAAAGGAACCTTTTTAAATTTTGGACGACTCAATATTACCGCGTTCCATCCTCCTCGTACTTCTACTCTTTGGTTCTGCGTTCTTCTCTGCGTGTGAAGCCGCGTTTTTCTCTTTAAGCCGAGTTCAGCTCAATGATCTGAAAGATAAAATGGGTCGTAAAGGCAGGCGCGTGTACCACTTGATGGAAAAACCTCGCGAACTCCTCATTACCATCTATATTGGTAACGAATTAGTAAACATAGCCTGCTCCGTAGTTGTAACCTCAATATCCATTTCGATCTTAGGAAATGTAGGAATCAGTCTCGCCATCGGCGTTGGAACCCTGCTTTTGTTAATATTTGGCGAAGTCATCCCCAAAAGCCTTTCCCTCCAATCTGCCGTAACCTATGCCCTTTGGGCCTCGACCCCATTAAAAATATTTTCCAATGCGGTACAACCGGTTCGACGATTTTTCATGAAAATCGCAGAGAAATTGATCTCAGCAATAGGATTTGCATCTCTCAATGTGAATGAGTCTGCGATAACGGATGAAGAATTTAAAGCTATGGTCCAGGTAGGTGAAGGAGAAGGCGTGATCGATTCGGAAGAAAGCACCTTGATACACAACGTCATTGCTTTTGGCGAAACATCTGCGGGCGATGTGATGACCCCAAAAATCGATATGTTTTCTTTAAGCATCAGCGATACCTATCAGGATATTCTGCCAAAGATCATTGAGAATTTTTTCTCACGTGTTCCCGTTTTCGATCAAGACGGCGAAACTGTAGTCGGTATTCTTTACACCAAGGATCTCAACCGCTTCAAACAATTGCCACCCGATAAATTCAATTTAAAAGGCATTCTTCACCCACCCTATTCTGTACCGGCATCAAAGAAAATCAAGGAACTACTCGAAGAATTCAGAAAAAGAAAACAACATATGGCTATTGTTTTGGACGAATACGGAAGCGTATCGGGTCTGGTCACACTAGAAGACCTTGCCGAAGAGCTGGTTGGAGAAATTGATAGCGAAATGCGCGACGAAGAATCTCCTTTAGTGAAAATCAAGGAAAACAAATATCGCCTTACAGCTTCGCTCCCGATCTCAGACTTCAATAACAATTTTGAAGAAGGTCTCCCCTACGACGAACATGGTAGCGTGGGAGGTTTCGTCTTTGGACTTTTCGGACGCGTGCCTCGTTCAGGAGAAACGGTTCCATACAACTCCTATGAATTTCGCGTCGAAAAAATGAAAGGCCCGCGCATCCTCAAGTTACATATGACGGTACTTATAGAAACTCCCGAAAACTCTGAAAAAGAGTCCGCCCCCTCATAACCATGGAACTCTTACCAACGCTAGCCATTATTTTAATTTTTGTATGCGTAGAAGCCTTTTTCTCTGGTTGCGAAATCGCCATGATTTCCGTAAACCGGGTCAGAGCAAAGCAAAAAGCAGATGCAGGGGATCTGCGTGCACAATCTCTGATGGATTTGCTGAATAATCCAGAGGTTTTGTTTGCGACAACCTCACTCGGCACTAATTTGGCCGTAGTGACGAGTACAGCGGTTTTTACGTCTTATATGGTTTTTACTTTTGGGGAAACCGGGGATTGGCTCGCGATGTTGATCATTTCTCCTGTCATATTGTTCGCAGGTGAAATTGTCCCCAAAATCATATTCCAAAATCGTGCAGACACCTTGTGCCCTATCCTTGTTGCACCCTTGGTTTTGTTCAGTAAATTATTTTCACCCATCATCTCATGGACCTGCAAAGCCGCTCGCGGCGTTTCACAGGGTGTACTGGGTAAGGACGAAAACAGTACTACATACAGTCGAGACCAAATTAGGGAAATTTTGAGCCTGGACTCTCAGACCATCCACCTGGGGGTAACAGAGCGAAAAATGATTCACCGAATTTTCAATTTTGGTGACATCACCGTAGAGCAGTGCATGACTCCCCTCGTACAAATAGATGCCGTGCACGACACCATTACTCTGGAAGAAACACACCATATCGCTATCGATTCTGGTTATTCACGCCTACCTGTTTTTCACCAGAATATGCATAACATTATAGGCATCCTCAACACATTTGATCTGCTCGACAGCCCTATAGACTTAAGCCCTATCACCCCTTTGGTCCGCCCCGTTCACTATGTTCCACAAAACAAAAAGATCGACGACCTTTTAAAAGAACTACAAACACGAGGCTTGCACATGGCCATCGTTGTCGATGAATACGGCGGGTGCATCGGTCTGGCAACTGTAGAAGATTTATTGGAAGAAATTTTGGGGGAAATCCAGGACGAATTCGACAAAGAGGAAAAGCAATATGAAAACTATTCAGATGGAGATTATCTGATTGAGGCGGGCATGGAAATCAGTGCCATCAATGAAACGCTACATCTCGATCTACCTATAGACGAAAATTACGAAACATTGGGTGGACTCATCATTTATCACCTCGAAAAAATTCCTGCCGTAGGCCAGCAGTTAACCATCAGTGGCTACCGACTCACTGTCAAGGAATCAAATAAGAGAAGGGTTATTTCAGTGATCGTCAAACAACTCACTGAAGATGAAGAAGAAAACGACGAAGACGAGTAGAACTAAAAATAACCTCCTCTATTTTAGCCCTCGTAATTTTTCCAAAGTCTCATAAGCCTCCTGTACTTCCAGAAATTTTAAATGTCCCATTTCAGGAGAAAGCTTGGAATCGTGTTGCACACGGTCGGGATGAAAACGAGCCACCATTTTTCTGTATGCCATCTTAAGCTCTTCATCACTCGCTGTTGAAGGAACTTCCAAAATCGTATAAGGAGTCTTTAACACGGGAAGAGAATACTTCCTTCGCACCTTCTCATGCGTTTCATACGACACACCTAGCATCTGGGAAAGTTCGTTGATGAGCTTTTGCACTTCAGCATCTACCCCCTTCCCTAAAATAGCGGCCTGATAGGACAACGCAAGTGGCAGAGAAAGGTATAGATTATTCGAAGCCTTTTTATAGTCTGTAACTATGGGCATCAAGTCAGGCCGGGCAGACCGGACTTTCTTCGAAATTTCATCCACAAAAGATAAATCATCCGACGAATAATTAAGATTCTTCTTGAAGAACTTTTTAACAACACGAATTTCAGCAGATCCCGACTCATTGACAACACGAAAAATAATTGCAACTAAGCTAGCAACAAAAATTTCCCGATTTTCAAGGCCCGGTAGCATTTTATCCAGACGTTTTGTAAAAGCTTTGGTCAACAAATGCTGAGCCGCTCCACCGAATAAGGCCCCTAGAGGCCCTCCTCTTAAAAAACCTAAGCCGACTCCCCACCACCATCCCATAAGGTCATCCCCATAAAAATATAATAATTTCTGCAACATCAACTTAAAATTGAATTATGATACCGTTCTAATCCGAAAAGGATCAAGCCTTTTGATAAAAAACAACAAATCAATTCAACAGGAGCCTTCAATGATAAAACACATCGTCCTATTCAAACTGGCAGAAAAAAATCCTGAGAACATAGAAAAAGCCGTTCAATCTCTGAAAAGTCTGGATGGAAATATAGAAACCCTGAAGTACTTAGAAGTAGGTACAGACTACAAAGGGTCTGATCGAAGTTACGACATAGCACTCACCACACATTTTGAGAATAAAGAAGGACTGGAAACATACGCCACTCATAAAAACCATCTTCCCGTAGTCGATACCATGCGATCACTCTGCCAAAGCTCCATCGTCGTCGATTATGAGTTTTGATGCCGTTCGAGAAGGAGCAACCCGTTTTTGAGCGGATTTTCGGTAGCTAAATAATGAGAAATGAAGCTGAATTGAGCAAATATGCTCGTGAAGCATCTGTCTGATTAAGTACCTACCCATAAGTCGTTAAATGACAACAGAGGGCCTCTTGGCTTTGCCAATGGCGGCCCTTCCCTCTCTGCAACGGTTCCGCCCCTATAAATACCTTGACAAAACAGTCATTTTCACCTAAAAAGAGGGTTCCGTTCAATTCTCCAAAGTCGTGCTAAGTTACCATTATCAATACAAAAGCAACGGAATTTTAATGGAATTTACAGAAGTAATCTCAGAATTCAAAGACGATTTGGCGAAAGTCGAAAAGGCAATCAAGGTCAACTATAAATCTGACGTTCCCTTGATCCCTGGCATGACTGGCCACCTGATGAATGGTGGTGGAAAACGCATCCGGCCACTTCTGCTAATGCTTTGCTCTCATTTGGGGGGCCGAGCGGTAGATGAGGAAGTTGCAAACCACGGTTGTGTCGTCGAATACATACATGCCGCTACCTTACTGCATGACGATGTCGTGGATGAAACCACGGTGCGGCGCGGTCAGGAAACCGTCAATTCAAAATGGGGAAGCGATGCTAGCATCCTCGTTGGAGATTACCTTCTGTCACGAGCCATTCTTCTTTTGGCTGAGAACAACGACGCAAAAATCATCCAAGCAGTTGCAGGTGCGGCAAAGATTTTAGTTGAAGGCGGTATCAAAGAATACGCCCATGCCCGAAAAATTACCGTCAGCGAAGAACACTGTCTCGATGTTATTTATCGTAAAACATCTTCAATCATAACCGCTAGTTGCCAAGTCGGCATTTTACTGGCCGGCGGCAGTGAGGAACAATTAAAAGCGGTGACCGAATTTGGTGACCAATTTGGAATGGCTTTTCAATTGATGGACGATGCTCTGGACTACGACGGCGATAAATCAATGCTTGGAAAACCACCGGGTACAGACTTTAAGGAAGGCCATGTCACACTCCCCCTTCTCCACCTTTACAATAACGCATCGGGCCGGTTGAGAAGCGAGATCAAAGGTTTCATCAAAAACGAAAACATCACAGCTCAGGATTTCGATTACATCCTTGAGCAAATGCGGCGAACCCGTTCTATAGAGTACACGCAAGAGCTTGCCAAAAGTTATATGAACAAGGCACAAGTTGCTCTCGAAACAGTAAACTTCCCAGCACCACGCTATATTGAGCATCTTCTTTCCACAGCCACTTACATCGTCGAACGCCACCTCCCCGCTAAAACTTGCTCCTGAGTTTTTTAAATAAATACAGCTTTCTACATTTTTATATTCTCAGACTTTTCAAAATGACCTACGAGGTACGCCCATGTCCTCCAATCCCTACATTGACTTGGCCCAAAAAGCACTGGCCTATTATCTGGAAAAAGGCAAAGTCCCGGCCAAACCCAAGTCCCCGTTAGCCAAGCCCTTTCAAAAAAAAAGAGGCTCATTTGTTTCCATAAAAAAAGGTGGCGAGTTGAGAGGATGCATCGGCACATTGAGCCCCTCTTATGATAATTTATGGCAAGAAATCGCACACAATGCCATCAAAGCAGGATCGAAAGACCCTCGTTTCCCCAGCGTGAGCAAAGACGAACTCCCACACTTGAATTTCTCCGTAGATGTTTTGAGTCCCTTAGAGAAAATCGATGATGTTTCCCAACTGGACTGCAAACACTATGGCCTGGTCGTCAAATCCGGGAACAGACAAGGTGTATTACTACCCAATCTGGAAGGCGTGCCAAGCGTTGACGAGCAGATAAGAATCTGTCTGGCTAAAGGAATGATTAATGAGGAAGAAAACTATACAATGTACCGCTTTGAAGTCGAACGCCATCTTTAAAAGGACGCCATCTATCATGAGCATCAAAATTTATTACAACGGAAAATGCAGTAAGTGCAGAGAAACCCTCGCTCTGATTAAGGAAACGGGGAAAACTCCTGAAATCGTGGAGTACATGAAAGACGTTCCCAGCCATCAGGAACTCTCCGATCTGCTCGACAAAATGGGACTGGAACCACGCGATGCAATGCGCGTGGGTGAGGATGTATACACAGAACTGAACCTGGACAACCCGTCACTCAGCAGAGAGCAACTCATCACCGCCATGACTGAAAATCCCATACTCATCCAGCGACCCATCGTCGTCACAGACAAAGGCACCGCCATCTGCCGCCCTGCCGAAAATGTAAAAAACCTGATCTGACTTGCAAGCCTAGGGATCTTTAGTCTACAAATCCTTCCATATGGCAGTGGGAGAAAGCGAACCCATGCGCAAACCGCCCATTCGCAGTCCGGTCAGAAGATCAAGAGAAGGTAACATGAAGCTGGAACCTGTGAGAGGCTGACCCCACTTCAGGTCACGAGCGCAATCCTGAAAGATGAAGGGATTCGCATTAAACTGGATGGAAAATTGTTCCGATTCTTCAGTGCTAGTACAAAGGTGATCCAAAGTTTTGGGTGTATCAAATGCAAGACTGCTCTCCTCACCGGTATTCCTCCAACGTCGAATATATGCAAAACTACTTCGCTCTAATTCTGGATTTCGATTTCCTACAAAGATCTCCTTTTCATCAACTTGACTCGCTTCTTGCTCACCGCAAATGACTCCTTCAATTTGCGTGCAAGTCTCGGTCATCGATTGTGTGTATTCGATGACGTTTTGCGCCAAGGTCCGGTTGAAATCGGCAGAATTGGATGAAAAATACAGCAGGAAATCGCCTCCGGTATAGGGACTTTCATCGGTCGATCGCAAGGCCCGAAAAGGAGCGTTCTGGCCATCCAAAAGAATAAGGCTCCACAACTGTGGCCCAAAGCCAACCATTGCTCTCAGTTGAGCCTCAGGACGCTCAGAGTTAACCTGACTGCATAGCTGCGGTGTCATGGCACCTATTTTTGCGATGCTCATGGCCGTTAAAGGCATGTCTTCAATGGTCAGGATGATAATCAGCCTGTGTTGACCGTGGGAATCAATGATGCCTGCTTGCGCTTGCGACATGGGATGACCTTGAAGGATTAAAATAAAAAACCCCTCCTCCGGAAAACCGGAGAAGGGGCTATGATCATGGAACCATTAGCTGACAAAACTACATTTGCTAGCCGCAGTTCTCGTATCCATATTTTTACCACGGTTGGTGTGATCGTCGATTTCAGCGGCACAACCAATCATTCTGCCGAAAAGGAAGGTCGCAAAACTGGCAGACTCGATATCACGCTCGTCAAGTTTTCCCGCTTTGAACTCTTTCCAAACCATCTTCAGTAAAATGACTGCAATAACAGCATCGATATTGACGCAGTAAACATTTTTACTGACTTTGGCTTTGAACAAACCGTTTACCAGTTGGTGATAATAATCAAGGAAAACGTTATCCAGTCCTTTATCCTTGAACAGTTTGTTGACGAATACTTCACGCGGATCGTAGTTGACATCCTTCCCTTTGAAGATGGGATGATTGACACAAGGAATCTTGTCAAATGCCAAATTACCGATCGACTTTTGTTTGGTTTTGTAATCGCCATACTCTTTCGCACAATTCAAGGCCATGGCTTCGAGATCCAGACCGTGATTTTTGTCCGAAGCATCAGCCAAATTGGTGTCCTTGAATTGCTTGATCAGGAACGCTGCAGCTTCGTAACCATTGCCGCCATGTGCGAAACCCGTATGCGTCAAGAATCCGATAAAACCTTTATTGATTTGTACGCGCTCAGGTTGTTCCGGTCCATCCGCACTCACTGCACCCTTCGCACCTTGAGCTGAAATGGTTCCCGGACCGTTGGTAATGATAAGCCCCAACAGAACCTGAAATTCATACAATTCATTATCACTCGGCTCTCGTCCCATCAAAGCCAGAAACGCTGTTCTTGTGAAGCTGAACTCGGTGATCAGCGTCTTCATTTCAACGCCACAAAAGGTTTTATCCGATTGTGATGCCGCTGGAGCGGTGATGCCAACAAGAGTGCTGTAGATTCGAGAATACCAAGGCAAACGAACCAACGTGTCCTTGGAAATTTTCTTTCCTTTCAAGCTGGCCCAACCAAGCGTCATCCAGGTAGCCGCCATCATAGAATCCAACGACAAGAACTTGCCTTGTTTCTTTGCGAGATCTTGAAGGTAACTTACGAATACAGACTTTCCAGCAGAATTCATAACCTCTGCCCAGCCCGTTGCGCACTCATTTTCTTCGCCGGACAAAAGTACAGATTCCTGCTCGGCACCCTTACCCAAGAGATGAGAGTAGTCGAAGTCAGCACAGGGATCAGTCATCTTTTCGTATTGGAAGATATCCAACAATGCCTGGGAAGCTTCCATTGCTTTTTCAGCAACCTTTTTACCCACAACTGAAACCGCACCAGCGGCTACCGTATTGGGAGAGTTACCATTTGCACGCGAAGCTTCAGCTACCGCCAAAGTAGGCTGGCCGTGCTGATTGACGTATCCATTCAGTGCCAGGTTAGCTATCTTTTCCCCATACTCACAGGGGTATTGATGCGTCAGCGCAAAAACAAGATTCGCTTCAAATGTATGAGTTGAAGCATCCAGTATCGACGTATTGTGAATACGGGAAACCTGCGTTTTGGGATCCATCATCGAAGCACCACTGGAGTCCTTCAAAGTTTCTCGACGGAATTGAGCCCCTACATGCTTATCCAATGCGGCTATTTGCTCGTTGTATGGAGCAATCGCTTCTTCTGTTTTAATGTCCAACTCAGGGGGAAGATCTATCCCTTGATTATTTGCAAACCAGCATTTGAGATCCAAATTACCCTTGGGTGCAAAGTCCGGCTCTTGCCCGTTGAGTTTCATCACAGCGGTCAGAGCTTCTGGAATATGCGCAATGTTGGTGACAAGAGCACCTTTCTTAGAGCAGAAAGGAGTCTCTGGGGTGTAGACATCCTCCACTCCAAAATAATCCATGAACCAGCGTTCCTTCGCAAACGCATCGTCACCGGAGCCTGCCAGAGAACCTGCGTGACCACAAGCTTTTGTCAGACGTGCTTTCCAGCGTCCAACCACACAAGCAACTATCGGCTTATCTGATTCCAGTCCCTGCTCGTAATATCCACCGGGCTCACTGTAGAGAACAGCCGCTTTGGAACGATCGTCGTTGCCGAAAGCATGCAGGAACTCCTTGGGTCCGTATTGGATATAAACGTCTTTTCCACTGGACACCGAAGTCGTCGTTCCCCACCCGCCCGTCGCTAGATAAACCGCGATCGTGGTGGTGAAGTTACCGGAATTGGAAAAAAGAGCAACCGATCCTTTGATGAGTGATTCCTCAGGAGCATTACCACCCAAAGCACCGCCGATTCGAACATGTTTCCATGAATCAGCCAAGCCCAGGCAATTGCCGCCAAAAAGATCGACGCCATTGGTCTGGCAGATAGCGCGCATGATGCGAGCATCTTTCACAGAAACTTTTTCCGTTAGAATAATAACTTTTTCAAGGTCGGGGTTATGACGAACTGCCTCTGCAACACCGTCCTTAACACCAGAAGGGGGCAAGTACACGATGACCGTATTGAATTTATGCCCAGCTTCGCAACCTTCCTTGATTGAATTGTAAACCGGGATTTTGCCAATTTTGGTAGGCAAAAATTTTCCTGATTTTCCAGGACCCGTTCCAAACACAATATTCCCACCTGAGTACTCATGACTGATAGGAGTTACTGTGGAGCTTTCATTTCCTAAAATATTTAAAACGACTACGCGGTCCTCTTTAGTCGCTAGCTGATCCAACGAATTGATTCCTACGTAGTAGGGGAATTCCTTGATGCCTTCCTTATGCATTATTTCAGTCTCCCTGAATGGATATTCGATTCTATTTCTGATTACTGGATATTCATCTTCGATTTAACCACTTCGGCTCCGCCGTCCTTCATCCAATTATTCACCTTCATGGTGTAATTGACGACCTCAGACATTGCACTATCAAAACCGAAGAAACGATAAGGCAGGCCAAGCTGATCCAAAGTGTCTCGGAAATAAGACATGCCTCGAATCACGTTGGGTCCACCTCGTCCCACTACGACAAATAAAGGGATCGGTCCGTGCTCCTGAAAATAGCTACGCAAAGCGTCGGCAATAGCGCGAAAGGTTTCATAAATATCCGTATTATTAGCCTTACCACCAATGACAAACAGGACGTTGGACTGCCCCAGCCAATGGTTGAATGTGATGCGAGAAATATCGTTCATCTTTTCGTAAGGGGGGTTGCCACCAAAGTCCGATGAAATCGTAGCACTTTCACCCAGTAGCTCCGTCACCATTGCATTGGCACCACCACCAAAAGTAGGTGCCGTCACATTGCCCTTGTCATTGATGACGAAAACATCACTTTGACCTTGATAGGTCCGCAGTTGATTGATCTCCTGCTCAAACTCGGAATAATCCGAAGCAAATATATGAGAAGGAAGGTGCAATCGCTTCCAAGCCGGATCATCAATATCAAAAGCACATTTGAAGTCACAGGCAACAGGGGTCAAGCGTTTGCCCTTCATCATACGAATCGGGTTCAACTCCAACATTGTCATACCGTAGTTATTGAACAAATCCCATAGTTTGGGCAGATTCTGTACCAGTGGACTGATGATCTCGCTAGGAGCACCAAGGCTCATCAAAGCATTGGAAACATGAAAGGCTTTGAGACCCGTCAAAGGATCAAAAGGAACCTCAACGATTTTGTCTTGGTCAAGTTCCTCAATATCCACACCACCGTGATGCGTGATCGTCATCGTAGGAGCACGGTACTTGGTATTGTCCGCAATCGAAAAGTAAATTTCGTAGTCGGCAGGAACACCTCCCTCATAAGTCACACCATCGGACTTATTCACAGAATCGTCTACCTTATGCTCAGCAAAATAAAGACGTTCCTTTTCCTTCAAAGCATCGCGGATATTGTCCACCCGGCCCAATAATCCAGCTTTACCCTTTTTACCAACACCACCTTTAAAGACGGGTTTGATAAAAACCTGACCATGGCGTTTGATCATATCCTTAATTTCATCTACACTTAGTTCCGGCCCTCGCACTTCAGAATGCGGGAACTCAACAAGGTCCAACAATTTTCTACCCCAAAGCATACCCGTAATTTGCATAACCCTCTTTTATCCTCCAAACTGTTTAAAGAAAAATAAAGGCAAAATAGATCAACGGAGCTAACCCGACGCGATGCAACGCATCGCATGCCCCTTATAAAACGTTATTTGAATAAAAAACCCTCATTCTAAAGAATTTATATACTATGTCAAACCTAAAAGTAGGACATTTTCAGATTTAGTTTTTAAAATAAAATTCCACACATTTAATTATCTTTCGGTAACCGCCTCCCTTTACGCAAAACCCTAACCGTTAAACAAAAAATAAACCTTGTTTACTTAAGGTGAACATTTCGCAATTAAATGCTGTGTTCACAATAAATTTTTCAAGTTTACCTCGAAAATAAAAAAGCTTAGAGACCACATTTGCAAAAATCACAGGAGTAAAAAGCCTCCCACGAATCACCATACCAAAAATTCTTAAGATAATAATTTCTTACTTTTAAAATACGGCTTAGTACTCAATTTTAACAATCCTGATAGACAAAAGAACAAAATTGTCTTATCTCAAAACCATTAAGAATATTTATTTTCACTTTTACTTAGGAAAGAGGAATAAATTCCTTGCATTTTTCCAATATCACTGGTATTTTCTACAATTTATTTATCATGGGAGTAGTAGTACTAGGGCTTGAATCTATCTTTGTTATAGAAATCGTTCACTTAGAAATGAACATTTTGGAGGGGCGGCTATGGCGAATACAAAAAAGAAGATCGTAAAAAAGAAGGCTTCCCCAAAAGCCTCTAAAAAGGCCATCAAAAAGAAAGCCCCTGCAAAACTTTCTAAAAAAACCACTTCCAAATCCCCCAAAAGTGCCGTCAAGAAAGTTGTAAAGAAAAAGGCTTCTGTCTCCACCAAGAAACCTGCAACTAAAAAGACCAGCGTCTCGAAAGCCGTCAAAAAAGTCGTAAAGAAAAAGGCTTCTGTCTCCACCAAGAAACCTGCAACTAAAAAGACCAACGTCTCTAAAGCCGTCAAAAAAGTCGTAAAGAAAAAGGCTTCTGTCTCCACCAAGAAACCTGCAACCAAAAAGACCAGCGTCTCGAAAGCCGTCAAAAAAGTCGTAAAGAAAAAGGCTTCTGTCTCCACCAAGAAACCTGCAACCAAAAAGACCAACGTCTCTAAAGCCGTCAAAAAAGTTGTAAAGAAAAAGGCCCCCGCAGTACTCAAGAAATCTGCCACTCCTAAAAAGGCCGCAACTAAAAAGGCAAAGCCCGCTCCAAAGCAGAAAAAAATCGTAGAAACAGAGGAAATTGAAATAGAAGAAGTTGAAAAGCCTAAAAAAATCTTTTTAGCAAACGCTTTACCCGACGCGGCAATAAATAAAATACGCGATACGCTGGTTCATTCCAGAGAAGAACTTCTAAAAATTATCCAATCTTCGCAAAATATGGAGAGGGATATAGGAGACCTTACGTTCAGCAATGAGATAGACCTTGCTTCCAGCTTGGAGGGAAGGGAAATGATGTTTCAGCTAACGAGCCGAGACCGAAATGGATTGAAGCTGATAGATGATGCTCTGGTAAAAATAAAGGATGGGAGCTATGGGTTCTGCGAATCATGCGAAAAGAAAATAGGTATCAAACGGCTACAGATTCTTCCACTAAGCCCACTCTGCATTGAATGTCAAACCTCGGCTGAAAACAACTGAGCCTCGTTTTTTCTCTGGGAAAGAAAACTCCGTAAATAAAACAACTCAAGCGACGTAATTATTTACCGCAACACTTCTTATATTTCTTCCCACTCCCGCAAGAGCATGGGTCGTTCCGCCCCACTTTCTTTTCATCCCTTATCACCGTTTCCGGTGCCTCATCGATCTCTTCATCACCACGATGCTCTACAACCTTAGGTTCTTTATGCTCTAATTCTTCGGGTTCGCTTTCTTCAAAGCTATACTGTGCTTTAAAGAGGAACTCAACACATTCCTCCTGGATAAGGCCCATCATTTCTGAAAACATGGCGAACCCTTCCTTCTTGTATTCCGTCAAAGGGTTCTTTTGTGCATAACCGCGCAGACCAATGCCTTCTTTCATGTGGTCCATTCCCAATAAATGGTCTTTCCACAATTTGTCCAGGACCTGTAGCATGATCATTTTTTCCAAATTTCGGATCGCTTCGGGCCTGATATCAACCGTTTTTTGCTCGTAAACTTTTACCAATTCTTCATAAATAGCCGTAGTCAGCTTTGTTCTATCGCAATGCTCCAGCGGAAGGACTTGATTTTCATTGATGATAATTTCTTCGTCATTAGGTTTTTCGACTCCGATTCCAAATATTCGAAGGAGAAACTCATTCAACTCTTCAATATTCCACTCTTCGGGATAAACAGTATCGGGAGCGATTTCAGTAATGCGAACTTCAAGAATCTCATCCGCCATTTCCATCAACAATTCTTTTTGATTGTCGCCAAGAAGAATGTCTTTCCTAAGTGCGTAAAGCACTTCCCGCTGTTTGTTCATTACATCATCGTACTCAAGGAGATGCTTACGACTGTCAAAATGATGGGCCTCTACCTTTTTCTGCGCATTGGCAACAGCGCGGCTCACCATAGAGTGCTCAATCGGCTGACCATTTTCCAAGCCCAACTTTTGCATGAGACCAGAGATTTTTTCAGAACCAAAAATCCTCATGAGATCATCGTCCAAGGACAAATAAAAGCGGGAGGAACCCTTGTCTCCCTGTCGACCGGAACGACCTCGCAATTGATTATCAATTCGCCGACTTTCATGACGTTCTGTTCCTAAAATATGCAAACCACCTAAATCAGGCACTCCTTCTCCCAAAACAATATCAGTTCCCCTACCCGCCATATTGGTCGCAATTGTTACGGCACCCTCTTGACCGGCTTGAGAAATAATTTCAGCTTCCTGTGCATGGCGCTTTGCGTTGAGCACACTGTGCTTGATCCCAAAACGTGTCAAGACCTTACCCAAAGCTTCGGATTTTTCTATGGAAATCGTACCAACCAGGACAGGGCGTCCTATCTTATTCAGTTCGAGAACTTCTTCGACCACGGCATCAAATTTTTCTTTTTCCGTGCCATAGATAACGTCAGGATAATCGTCTCTCACCATCGGCTTATTGGTGGGAATAACGACAACTTCCAGACTGTAGATGGAATGAAACTCGCTCGCTTCCGTATCTGCTGTACCGGTCATACCCGCCAACTTGTCGTACATACGGAAATAATTCTGAAAGGTGATCGTCGCAAGCGTCTGATTCTCGTTCTCAATCGTCACGCCTTCTTTAGCTTCCAAAGCCTGATGAAGACCGTCGCCATATCGTCGCCCCGTCATCATCCGCCCGGTGAACTCGTCGATAATAACGACCTGCCCTTCATCGTTAACAACATAATCAACTTCGTTCTTGTACATGGTGTGAGCTCTGAGAGCCTGAGAAACACAATGCAGAATTTCGATATTTTTAGGGTCGTAAAGATTTTCTACACCCAACAGTTCTTCAACTTTAGCGATGCCATCTTCATTAAGAGCCGCGGTCTTGCTTTTCTCTTCGACCGTATAATGTTTTTCTTTCTTCAAATGAGGGATGACACTGTTTGCTTCTCCGTACTTACTTGTAGATTCTTCAGCAAGACCCGATATAATGAGAGGGGTTCTTGATTCGTCGATCAAAATGCTATCCACTTCATCCACAATTGCAAAATTAAGTTCACGCTGAGCAAACTGACGGGCATCGTACTTCATAT
>JAJDBG010000005.1 GCA_029261475.1 Nitrospinaceae bacterium | reverse complement strand
CACCCAGATCCCCCCTCCCCAGCAGACCCCCCCACACACGACCAAACACATCAAGCTTCGCGTGCTGGTGCCGCGGTAGATAAAAATAGGAATCAAGACACCAATTGGAATTTAAGCCTAAACCAAAAAATATTGACCGGTGCAGAGTACAGCGTCAACTTCAATAATTCTGCCAATAAAACCAATTCCCCAAATGCCGGCCTCAATGACCTTTACAACTCTGAGCTGGAATTAAACGTCACCCAGCCATTATTGAAAGGTGCTGGAATCGAGCTCAACCAACGGGATATCATTGTTGCCAGCAACGAAGTCGATATTTCAAAAAACAGTTTCAAAGAAAAAGTAATCGATATCATCAGTACAGCTGAAACGATCTATTGGGATCTGGTTTTTAGCATCGAAGACCTTAAAGTAAAACAAACCTCTTTGGATAGAGCGCGTGATTTAGAGCGCCGTGTTAAAGCCCAGGTAGACGTTGGGACTCTTGCCCCAATCGAAATTCTACAAGCTCAATCTGAGGTAGCCGCCAGAGAAGAATCTTTACTGAGTGCCGAGGATTTGATTCAAGACAATCAGGATAAGCTAAAGAACACATTGAACATTTCTTTCTCCAGTAAGGAAGGCATGGAGAATTTGATTCCTATAGACAATCCTGAATTTTCACCCCAATTTGATATGGATGTGGAATCGCTATTGAGCCTCGCCTTAAAAAATCGACCCGATTATCATGCAAAAAAGGTAGAGCTGGAAAACAAAAAAATCGATGTCAAGTTCAATGAAAATCAACTCTACCCTTCTCTCGATCTAGTCGCCAGTCTGGGGCTCAACGGTATCAGTGGAGATGCAAAGACAATCACACGTTTCGGTGGAGGAACCGTTACCAGCCAGTTTGGCGGCCCTTACGGAGAGTCTCTGTCCAATTTATTTTCCACTAAATATTTCTTATGGAAATTTGGTATTCAACTCAGCTATCCCATTGGAAATCGTTCTGCAAAAAGTCAGCTAACGGCTTCTCGTCTGGAAGCCGCACAATTACTGATGTCCATGAAAGACATTGAAAATCAAATTTATGTAGATGTACGCGAGACCGCTCGTCAGGTAAAAACGGATATCAAACGAGTGCAAGCCTCGCGTATCGCCAGTAAACTGGCCGAGGAAAAACTCTCCGCAGAAGAAAAGAAATTTGCGGTTGGGCTGTCTACCAGCTTCAACGTTCTGGAATTTCAGGAAGATTTGGCCGAGCGTCAAAGTGCCGAGAATCAAGCACTCATCGATTACAATAAATCCCGCATCAATCTAAGAAAATCTCTTGCTACTACTCTGGATAATCATGGCATCAAACTGAACGATTGATTCTGATGAAAAAACTTTTATTCGTTCTGCTCCTCCTTTGTCTCGTAGGCCTGGGAATCCGCTACTATCCTCAAAATATTGAGGACGAAAAACCAAAAATAGAATACAAAACAGCGGAGGTTAAACAAGGTGAAATGCTTGTCAAAACTTCTGCGAAGGGTGTGGTCGAACCTCATTTTCAGGTTGAGCTCAAATCCAAGGCCAGTGGAGAAGTCCTCCTCTTCCCTTTCAATGAAGGTGACCGAGTTGAAAAAGGACAGCTTTTAATTCAACTCGATAAATCGGACGAAAAGCGTAGCGTATTATTAGCTGAAGCCGATCTGGCAAGCGCAAACGCCAGTCTCAAAAAATCTGAGTCCGCACTCCTGCAAGCAAAAACCCGATACAAAACTGATCTGCAAAAAGCTCAATCTGAAGTTATTGAAGCCGAGGCTAACTTAAAAGATTCGGCAGACAAGCTCAAACGTCAAGCCAGTTTGTTTCAGCAGAAAATCGTTTCACAGGAAGCCCTTGACTCCGCTCAAACAGAATACAAGGTCAATCAAGAAAATTTGAATCAAGCTAATACACAAAAATTAGCAACGGAAGAAGCAATCCATGACATCGCCATAAAAGAAAATGAAGTGGAGCTCGCACGCGCTGAACTCCAAAGAAAAAGCATTGCCCTTGAAGATAAAAAGGAACGCCTGGTCGAAACAGAAATATTCGCACCTATGAATGGCGTGGTCATCAAGAAACTGATCGAAGAAGGACAGATCATTGCCTCTGGAATTTCCAATGTGGGCGGCGGCACAGCACTCGCACAACTGGCCGATTTGTCGCGCATGTTCATCATCACCGATGTGGATGAAACAGACATCGGGCAAATCAAGGTTGGGCAAAAAGTACGCATCACCGCCGATGCCTTTGAGAATAAAACAATTCAAGGCAAGGTTTTGCGCATTGCGCCACAAGGTGAAATCGAAAGCAGTATCACTATTTTCAAAGTAAAAGTCGAAATCCTGGGTAAGGGAAAAACTTTACTGAAACCCAAAATGTCGGCCAATGTCGAGATAATCATCAAGCGTGTTGGGAACGCAGTCTACGTTCCACGCGAAGCGATTACGACTGTCGATGATAAAAAATACGCCGCCATTTTTAATCCTCAAGGCGACCCTGAAGAAGTTCCCGTCACACTGGGCATCAGCAATCTCATCAATGTTCAAATTAAAAAAGGACTGACTGCAGGTCAAAAAGTAGTCTTAGGCGATTGGAAAAAAATCAAAGAGGAAGCTTTGGCATCTAATGATAAGAGTTCTACTTTAGGCAAAATACTCTGGATAATACGCTCTCGTTAAAAGGCTCCAACCTTGATCACAGTCAATAACCTTTGTAAATCCTACCGCATGGGACCCAACGAAGTCCTGGCATTGAAAAACGCAAGTTTCACTATTGAAAATGGTGATTATGTTGCCATCATGGGACCTTCTGGAAGTGGGAAATCGACTTTAATGAATCTGCTCGGTTGCCTCGACCTACCTTCCTCTGGAATCTATCAACTCGACAATCAGGAAATTCAGAACCTGGATCTTAACGAGCTGGCTCAGGTACGCAATAAAAGCATTGGTTTCGTTTTCCAAAACTTCAATCTGTTGCCACGCACTACGGCCTTGGAGAACACAGAGCTTCCCCTTCTTTACGGAAGAATCCCCGACTCCCGAAACATCGCACTATCGGCACTGGATAAAGTTGGACTGGCCGATAGAGCGACACACAAGCCAAATGAATTGTCCGGTGGCGAAAGGCAACGCGTTGCAATCGCTCGCGCTATCGTCAACAGCCCTTCATTGATTTTGGCGGACGAGCCCACAGGCAATCTCGACTCTAAAAACGGTGCAGAAATCATGGGTCTCTTTAGGAGTTTGAATAACGAAGGAGTTACCATCATTTTAGTGACTCACGAAACAGAAGTAGCGCAGGAAGCTAAGCGCATCATTCGCATGAAGGATGGGGAAATAGTAAGTGACCAAGCTCTTGCAAAGGATCCCGCATCATGTTGATCTGGGGACTTTTCAAAATGGCTCTCCGTGCCCTTTGGGCCAATAAAATGCGGACCTTTCTAACAACTCTGGGTATAATCATTGGCGTTGCATCTGTCATTTCCATGATTTCCATTGGTGAAGCATCGCGCGAAAAAACCCTCGACACCATCTCAAAATTTGGAACCAATATAATCACAGTAAGACCCGGGGAGAAAAAAACTCGCCATGTTGCAACAGATAAGGTAGACACTCTTGTGCTGGAAGATGCCGAAGCAATAGCAACGCAGATCAGCGGAGTCACGGGTGTTGCCGCTCAAGTTCAACGCGGGGCGCAATTAAAGTTCCGTAACAAAAATGTCAGCAGTACCGTTCGAGGAACGGGCAAAGACTATGACTGGCTGGCCAACTATCAGATTAATCACGGTCGCTATTTCGGTGAAAGCGAAATCCGAAGCTCTAGAAAAGTTGCTGTTCTTGGTGCGACCGTAGTCAAAAACTTATTTGAAGAAAAGAATCCCGTCGGTGAAACTATTAAAATCGACGGTAACAATTATCTTGTTTTAGGAACCATGGTTGCCAAAGGTTCCTTGAGATGGTTCGACCCCGACGATCAAATTTTCATTCCAATAACCACCGCTCAAAAGCGTTTATTTGGAATCGACCATATCCAATCCATTGACGTGCAAGCGGAGAAGATAGATGACATCAAGCGCGTTATTGCAGATGTCGAAGTCTTGATGCGAAAACGCCATCGTATTCGCGAAGGCAAAGAAGATGATTTTTATGTGCAGAACTCAGCAGAGTGGTTGACGGGTTGGGGAGATGCCGCGAAATCTTTTACCTACCTTCTTGGCGGTATTTCTGCTATTTCTCTAATGGTGGGTGGCATTGGTATCATGAATATTATGCTGGTTTCTGTAACTGAACGCACACGGGAAATTGGTATTCGCATGGCCGTGGGCGCGAAAAGAAACGAAATCCGCCAACAATTTTTGATAGAATCCATACTCATCAGTTTTCTTGGTGGAACAGTGGGCGTTGTGTTTGGCATCGCAATATCAAAGATGGTTTCAAGTATGGGAGGCTGGGACACGGCAGTATCACTCAACACCATTCTGTTGGCCTTCGGTTTTTCTGTCGTCATCGGTGTCTTTTTCGGATTTTACCCTGCTAACAAAGCATCTAAAATGAATCCCATCGAAGCACTGAGATACGAATAGAATTCTTCTCTCCCAATACTATGCAAGTTTTCCCCAGCAGAACCGAGTTCGATCGATTACAACATTCCTCTCCTTGTTTCCCTGTTCTCGGTCAAATCAAAATACCGGATGCAGACATGAGCCTGCTATTCGAGCATTTATTTCCCGCCTCCCCTTTTTCATTTTTATTCGAAAGTTGCAAGGGTCCCGAAGAAGTTGCACGCTACTCCATTATGGGGCAAGCCGATGGGTGTATTTTAACGATCACTCGTGGTCAGGCAGAATTGAGAAACTCAGAAATAGTCCGAAAAATTCCACTGGACCTCGCTTTTGAGCTACTCGATTTCCCTCCAGGCCTGGAGGATATAGATTATGCCCCTCATTTTTGGGGCGGTTGGGTTGGTCTCCTGAACTATGAAGCAAACGAATTATTTGAAACGCTTCCTGAAAGAAAAATTCAGAACACCACCCTGCCCGATGCGCTTTTTATGGAAACTCATCGCCCTTTGATTTATGACCATCAAAGCAAAGAACTGAAAATAATTTACGTAGTTGATGAAGAAAACAATGCCAGCTATGAAATGGCAAATAAGTACATTCAAGAAATTGAAGGGCGCATTAAAGAGATTTTTAAAGAAGTACCAGCATCGCCCCCCAAGAATAGAATCCCTTCAAATAAAAACAGCGGCCTGCTCCCTCTAGAAACACAATCCGAATACATAAAGAAAGTTCAGCGCGCAAAAAAATACATTGAGGAAGGTGACATTTACCAAGTCAATTTATCACAGGAATTTTCTGCGCCAGTCAATGTTTCAGATATCGAACTGTACCAACGATTGAAATCAGTGAACCCGGCTCCTTTCACAGGACTTCTAAAATTGGAAAAGACAAGTATCATCAGTTCCTCCCCAGAGA
>JAJDBG010000004.1 GCA_029261475.1 Nitrospinaceae bacterium | reverse complement strand
TGCTGATAATCGGATGCCTTTTTCGCCGACGATGGTTTGATAGCTTTTCGGAAATGATTGAATAAAGTCGTGGGCGTTTGCGGTTTTTGCGGCATTGAGCATTTCTTCTTGGCTGGCTCCGGGTTTTGCGTAGAGGATGTTGTCTTCTATGCTTCCACCAAAAAGGATGGTTTCTTGGGGAACAATCCCTATTTGTTGCCAGTAGTTTTCGAGTTTTAGGCTGGAAAGGGGGATGTTGTCGATGAGTATTTCGCCTCCGGTAGGGTCGTAGAATCTATGCAGGAGTTTGACGAAGGTACTTTTCCCTGATCCGCTGGGGCCGACAAGGGCGGTCATTTTTCCTGGGGGTATGTTGAAATTCAGTTTTTTGAGGATTTCTTGTCCGGGTTGGTAATGGAATTGAAGGTCTCTTATGTCGATGTTTCCTTTTATATTGGGTAGAACTATGGGATTGGCCGGTTCTTGTATTTCACTTTTTTGATCGAGGATTTCGAAGATGCGTTCTCCTGAGCCGATGCCTTCTTGCAATCGTGCGTACAGACGGGCAAAACTTCCCATAGGGCCAGCTATGATTGTGGCGTAAAGGATGAATGCGATCAATTCTCCGGGGCTGATGTCTCCTGTGATGACGGCTCTGCCTCCATACCATAATAGGGCAAGGGAAACGCTGAAGGCGATGAAGCCTATGGTGGGGCCAAAGAAGGAGGAAATGATGACGCGACTTTTGGCGGTTTGAAAGCTATCTTCTATAGCTTTAGAAAATCGCTCTTTTTCCAATGTGTCTCGCACAAAGGATTTGACGATTTGTATGCAGGAAATGTTTTCTTCTATGATTGTGGTTGCGGTTGCTAGTTTGTCCTGGAATTCTTTGGACAGTTTTTTGAGCCGACGTCCAAAGGTTCTTGCAAATAGTACGAGGATGGGTGTCAATGCGAGGATCATGAAGGTCAACTTCCAGTTCATATATATGATGATTATGATGCCGCCAAAGAGCCTTATGGATTGTTGTAGTATGGTGGCTGGAAGATCGGTTATGAGATTTTCTATGGCGGTGACATCGTTGGTCATCCGGGATACTATTTCCCCTGTCCTGCGCTGGGTAAAGAAGTTCAATGAGAGTTTATGCAGGTGGTTGAATATTTTTTTTCTAAAATCGGCTATGATCCGTTTCTCGGTCAGGTCGAAGAGGTAGTTGTGCAGGGTGGAGCATACCAGTTGCAGTAGGAAGAGCAGGGCGATTGATATGGCAATTTGATTGAGCTGTCCCAGGTCTTTTTCTACCATGACGATGTCGACCATTTGCTTGATGAATAGGGGGACGGCAAGATTGGTTCCCGATGCAATGGCTAAGAACAGGCTTCCTATAATTAAAGTCGTTTTGTGAGGTATTAGTAAAACAAAAAACCGCTTGTACAAGGTCATGTTTGAAATGTGGTTTAGGTTTCTGATATTTTGTGGGAAAACTCTAGCATAGTTTTTTCGTGGTTTTGTTTTTTGAGGGTGTTTTCTTTTGAATTATTTTTTTCGCCTGAGTATTCTTTGTATTTATATATATGAAAGGCGAATGACTGTTATCCTTATTTGTTTTATTTCTGGAAATACTTGAGGTTGGTTTTTGATGGGTCTTTCGCTTTGAAATGGGATTTTGTAACTTGTGAAAATTTCAAAAAGTCTTAAAATTATTTTTAGTGATATTAAAATTCATCACACGATCTTTGCTCTCCCATTCGCGATTATGAGTGCTTTTCTAGCGGCCGGTGGGTGGCCTGAGGGGATGGTCTTGTTTTGGATTGTGGTTGCTATGTTTGGTGCTCGAAATGCCGCGATGGCCTTCAACCGGTTGGCTGATGCTCGCTTTGATGGGTTGAACCCTCGTACACGTGGGCGCGCACTTCCTTCGGGAATGATTTCTCCCAAGGTGTATTGGTTTTTTCTTTTTGTTTCTTCTGGTTTGCTGGTTTTTGCCAGCTATATGCTCAATCCGTTGGCATTTTTACTTTCTCCCGTTGCTTTGGTTTTGGTATTTTTCTATTCTTTGACGAAACGTTTCACCAGTTTTTCTCATTTTTGGTTGGGCTTGGCCATTTCGGCGGCTCCGGTTGGGGCTTGGGTCGCTGTTCGGGAAGAAATTTCTCTTACGTCCTTACTTCTAGGTGCGGCGGTTGTCTTTTGGCTTGCGGGCTTTGATGTGATTTACTCTTGTCAGGATGCGGATTGGGATGAAAAAAATGATTTATTTTCTATTCCGAGTCGCTTTGGAGTCGGGCGTGCTTTAAAGCTTGCGGGTGCTTTTCACGCCATTATGATAGGCTTACTTTTGGTTTTATGGTGGGAGCCTTTGTTAGACTGGTTGTACTTGTTGGGGGTTGTGGGCGCGGCTCTTTTGCTTTATTACGAGCATTCGTTGGTAAAGGAGGATGACTTGTCCAAGGTCAATATGGCATTTTTTAATGTCAATGGTTGCCTGAGCGTTATACTGATGTTTATTGTGATTGTTGATTGTGTCTGGATTTAATGCTTTTTTTGTTTGGGGCAGGCCTCATAGATTAAAATATATTTGAAGGTGTGCAGGCTTGATTTTTGAAAATTAATACTCTACTGTTCCCATTTTCCCTTGTTTCTTTGGTTGCTTAAGAAAGAAACTGAGTGCGGAATATTTTAATAATTTTTTTTCAGGCGTTGGAATATGCTTTTTGAATTCGAAGATAGCAGGTTGGTCTCTATAGCAGAAAAAACGGCAAACGGAGAACGTTTGTCTTTTGATGATGGTGTGGTTTTGTGGGAGACGCCGGATTTGTTGGGGGTGGGTTACCTTGCAAATATTGTCCGAGAACGTCTGCATGGAGATCGTACTTACTTCATTCATAATCGCCATATCAACCACACAAATGTTTGTGTGAACAGTTGTCAATTTTGCGCATTTGGTGTGAAGGCGGATGATCCTACTGCTTATACAAAATCGCTGGATACAATTTTTGATGATGCTGAAAAATACCAGGGCGGGGATGTCAGTGAATTTCATATTGTTGGAGGGCTTCACCCTGATCTTCCTTTTCAATATTACCTGGATATGCTCGCGGGATTGAAATCTCGTTTCCCATCGGTTCATATTCAAGCATTCACTGCTGTTGAGTTGGAATATTTAGCTGAGATTGCTGGAAAAGATTTGATGGAGACCATTTGTTTGTTGAGAGACCATGGCTTGGGGTCGATACCGGGTGGTGGTGCTGAAATTTTTGCAACGCGGGTGAGGCGTAAAATTTGTTCGGAAAAAACCGATGCGGAAGATTGGTTGAGCGTGCACAGGAAAGTTCATGAGGCGGGGATGAAAAGCAATGCGACCATGCTGTATGGACATGTTGAAAATGCTGAGGAGAGGGTGGATCACTTAGTACGACTGCGCGAGTTGCAGGATGAAACGGGTGGCTTCCTTACGTTCATTCCCTTAGCGTTTCATCCTGAAAACACCAACTTAAGCTTTCTGCATACGACACCGGGGCAACTGGATTTGAGGGCTTTAGCTGTATCGCGTTTGATGCTAGATAATTTCCCACATATCAAAGCCTTTTGGATTATGATCACTCCTAAAATTGCACAAATGGCTCTTTCCTATGGTGCGGACGATATGGACGGAACTGTGGTCGAGGAAAAAATCACTCATGCGGCGGGAGCAGTTACGGACCAGATTTTTCATAAAGACACGATCATTGACATGATTCGTGAGTCGGGACGTGTTCCTGTGGAAAGAGATACGCTGTATGAAGATTTTAACTTTTTAGGTGCTACCGTTTAAAGATTTACGGGGATATTCTATCTTAGTACACGAGTATAGGTTCGATTTTATTATGTCTATTTAATTAGGTATTTGGCTAAGGATAGAATTCTATTTGTGTGGAGCATAAGGTAGAAAAAATGTTTATTAGGTTGCTTTGTAAGTGTAATTTCTGTAGATTTAATAATATACTTGTTTTGGGTAAATAGCTAGGCGGTGGAGTCCTGAAGTGGTTTCTCTCCTACTGGAGTAGGAGGGTTTGGGACTGCAAACTTTTTTTGATTTTTCTTTGGGAAGGGTTGCGTATGGCATACGATAGTTTAAAGGTTCTGGTTGTTGACGATTCTGCGGTTATGCGGCAAATTATTAAAAACACTTTGAAGCAACTTGGTTTTACCCCTGGCAATATTACAGATGCTGAGGATGGCGCGATGGGTTTGAAGAAGCTTGAGGAAAATCCAGTCGATTTGGTTGTTTCGGATTGGAATATGCCGAAAATGACTGGAATCGAGTTTTTGAAGGCTGTCCGCGGTGGTGGTGATGCTATAAAAAAAGTTAATTTTATTATGGTAACCTCAGAAGCCGATAAAGAAAAAATTATGGAAGCCGTTCAGGCTGGTGTCAATCAATATATTGTGAAGCCTTTCAATGCCAATCAACTGGATGAAAAGGTGTCTGCTATTTTCAAGTGAGTTTTTAGCAGGGGAGAGGGGAGCCCCTCTCCCCGCTTGCTCGAACCCCTTTTGAGCGTTTTCTTCTATTTAGTTTTTCACTCTTAGTTTACCTTCCCCGTTTAATTCACTAGTAACTTAAGCCTAACCTGACTCACTTTTTTTTTAAAGAGTTTGCATTTTTTTTAAAAGCCTCTTTGGGCTGAATTTAGATTTTATTTGTTTGCATTTGGCTTGATATGGATTGATAAAAAAATGCACAGTTTGGATTGACCTTTTTATATAAAAGCTATATAATTGTTTTTATATACTTTAGTGAAATTTAATTAACAGCTGATTGAGGTTTCGGGGTTGGCAGTTTCTGCCACTTGATTATTTAATGGATTCTTGTTTCTAGAGGTCTAGCCTTATTTGTTCGTTGTACAGGCTTGGTTTTTTAGAGGATAGAGATACTCATTACTTTTTGAATTTGCCCTGTTTAACCGAAGGAGGAGTATGGTCGATCTGCAGATGAAGGAAGGGGTTATTCCTGGGGAGCTTTCAGATTGCGTTAAAGACTCTGTTGGTTCGGTTTTCAATATGATAATGGGCGCTGAGCCTGAGTACGATGGTGACGACGATTCCAAGAAGGTGGGGGAAGGTGTGGTCGGTACGATTTCTTTTTCGGGGGATATCACTTGGCTACTAATGTTGACCTTGCCTAAATCATCGGCTGAAAAAATTGCCCTGAAATTTGTTGGTATCGATATTCCCTACGATAGTGAAGATATGGGCGGTGTGGTTGCTGAGTTAGCAAATTGCCTGGCTGGAGATATTGTGGCACGGTTATCAGGTATTGGTGTCAAAACGGCAATGTCCTTGCCTACAATGATGCGTGGTAAAGATGTGGAGCCTATACTTCCAAGAAATACTCCGACTTGTAAACAGCATTACAGTATGGCCGAAGGGGAGATGCTTTTGAAAATTGCTGGTGTCAATCCGGGCGAAACTATAGGCAGAAAGCCCGGCACTTGAACAGATTTTAGAAATGGGGCTGACGCTATCTTCCAAACTTCAGGCGATTCATTATTTCCCCCGCAATTTGATTTAGAGGCAGGACTTTATCTGCGAGTCCTGCCCGACTTACGAAACCAGGCATTCCCCACACGACACTTGTTTCTTCGTCTTGGACGATGACTTGTCCTCCTGCTGCTTTTATTTCCTCACATCCTTTTAGTCCATCTTGTCCCATACCTGTCAAGATAACGGCAAGTGTATTGGCTCCGTAGACTTTTAGCACAGATCTGAACATGGGGTCTACTGCTGGACGACATGAATTTTCTGGTGGATTCTGATTGGTTTTCAATTGCACTGCTGTCCCCACTCTTGCCACTTCCATATGGTAATCCCCAGGTGCAATCCAGGCTTCCCCAGGGTGGATTGCTTGACCCGCCTTTCCTTCTTGAATATTTAACTGTGATTTAGCTGTAAGCCTCTCTGCTAATAGTTTGGTGAAGTAGGGAGGCATATGTTGTGTGAGAACAATTGGAACGGGTATACTGTCGGGTAGTAATGGAAATAGCTCAGCCAGCGCATTAGGCCCACCGGTTGATACGCCGATGGCAACAATATCAATCCGCTTTTTTTCAGCAGGTTTCAGGGTAGTGGTTGGGATTTTGGGACGTACTGGACTGGGTGCTTTGACTGGAATGACTTGGGGTGAAAGTGTCATTCCCGCGGCTTTGGAGCAAAATAATTTTATTTTTGGTGCGAGCTCCTCGCGGACCCTTTGCATGGCAATGGAGACACTTCCGACATTTGCGGGCTTGGTGACATAATCTGTCGCCCCTAAAGACAAGGCTTCGAGTGTTTTTGCACCGCCGCGTTCGGTTAAGGTGCTGAACATGATGACAGGAAGATCGCGATATAATTTTCGTATTTCAGTAAGCGTTTCTATTCCGTCCATTTCCGGCATTTCTATATCAAGAGTCACACAATCGGGTTTCAATTGTTCGATTTTTGATAAGCCGATTTTTCCGTTTGCCGCAGTGCCTACGATTTCAATATCAGGGTCGACGCTTAGGGAATCTGAAACAATTTTTCTGACAACTACTGCATCGTCAACGATTAGTACCTTAATTTTTCGCATACTTTTTTATAAAAGTTATTATAGAATTGAATTAAAATTTAGGTAAGTCGTAGTTGTTTGAGTAACAATGATTACCCTAAGTCCAAAAAAAATAAAAGCTTGAATAGATTAACCCATAGGAATTATATTTTCCACTAATAAAAGTGAGTCATATCCTACAGTTGCAGTTTGTTTTACAAGGGATTTGGTTTGGCTAGTCATGAAAAGGGAGTAATGGATGTCGGATACAATCAATGGGAACGGTTTGAATCTGGATTTCTCAGCAAGAGCGATTTTAGATGATTTGAACAGTGGTTCGGGCAGGGTAATGATGGAGGGGGCTTCTATCTACATGGAAAAATCTGGCATTACGGAGCAATGGGTTATTGTGGAGCATTACTCAGACGCTGAAAGTAGACCAGTTGTGAAGAAATTTAAAGTAGATGATATTAAGGAAGCGGTTTGCTTCTTTATGGCCTAATGTTTCCCATGTTGAGGAACCAAGTTTGAGAGTGGGCTGGGTTCAGTCTTTTTGTCTAAGATGTTTCCACCAAAAATAACACCCCCCACCTGCGAAGGCCACAATATAAAGTCCGTAATCTAAAATAAAATGGAACATAAAACTTTTGAACGCGAAGGCTATAAAATTACCAATGATGGGGAGCAGGTAGTATCCAAGTATTATAATTCCGATCGATATCAATACAGTTTTCATTGAACAGATTTCTTTCGTTGCGGGTGATTCATGAGACGGTAAGGGTAGACGCGTTTAATTTTTTAAAAAGGATATTATGTCGTATTTGATTATTTCTGCAAGCTTGAATCCCAATAGCCGAAGTTGTTTGTTGGCAAAAACAGCTCTTTCAAACCTCAAGGCTTTGGGGCATTCCGCGGACTGGATTGACCTCGTTGACGAAGATATCCCTTTATGTGATGGCGATTCGGTGTATGAAGATGAGAGGGTTGTTCGTATTCGTGAAAGAATAACTAAGGCCGATGGGATTTTGCTGGCGGTCCCCGTTTATAATTTTTATGCGAGTGCGGCGGCCAAAAATCTTTTGGAAGTCGCGGGTTCTGCCTGGAAAGAAAAGGTCGTTGGTTTCTTGTGCGCCGCTGGTGGAAAGGCTAGTTATATGGGACCTGTGAGTTTAGCTAATAGTTTGATGCTTGATTTTCGGTGTTGGATTGTCCCGCGTTTTGTTTACGCGATCGGTTCTGATTTTGAAGGGGAGGCGATTGTGAATTCTGGAATCAGTGACCGAATTTTGAAACTTGTCACCGAATGGGTTCGCTTGGTCGAGGCTCTGAACAAAGGGGAAAATGAGGATTAGCTGTGATTTTTTTCTATCACTTTTTAGTGCAAGGTAAGATTACAGATACTATTTTTTAGTGACCTTTCTGTTTTTCCTCTTCTCGGTAGGCGCAATCACTCTGCACTTGAAAGTATTATCCGATACCCAGTTGATAGATATGTGGTCTGGAAGGACTGTCGTTTTATCAATATTGGCAGATTCAATTTGTTCAGCCCTTAGGTTTTTTTGAGTTGAAAGATTTGCTCCTTTCAAGAAAGTGTCGGTAAGCAGGGCACTGTCCAAGTTTGCTCCTGTTAGGTTTGCACCTCGTAAGTTGGCTCCGTGAAGGTTTGCTTCTGTCAGGTCGGCTTCTCTCAAATCGGCTTGCTCCAGTATGGCAAAGCTCAGGTTGGCCATGCTTAAGTCAGCACCGTTGAGAAGGGCCAGTTTGAGATTAGCATTTTCCAGAATAGCATCTCGAAAATCGCAGTCGGTCAAATCTGCTTGGGAAAGATTACTCTGAACCAAGCTTGCCTGGATGAACCCAGACCCAATCAATTGTGCTTTGCTAAGGTCAGCGTTGTAGAGATTGGCATCGCAAAAATTTACGTTGATCAAGTTGGCGTTGGTCAGGGTGGAGTTTGACAGGTTAACGTGATTAGCTTTCCCGTCGCTGAGATCGATTTCTCTTAAGTTTTTCCCACTTAGATTTCCGTAGGCCAATCGGGTCTTGTTCTGTTCTATTTTTGCTACCTCCGCCAGCCGCGCTTCTTCCTGACGTTTTTGCTCTGCGATCTCTTCGCTACTGAGTTCGAGCTCATCTGGGGCCATCATTATTTTCCTCTCAATATTATTCTTGAATTTTCATTTGCAGGTACTTTAAGGAAAGCGTCTTTGATGGAGAAATTTTATAGCGTTTGCAGAGAATAATTTTCTTTATTTGTATTCAAAGTTTTGGGCAAAATCAGCGGTTTCCGATTGGACAAGATTTGCTCAAGTCAGTTTAATTTATTTCATTAAAAACTGCTATTTTTTGTGTCAGCGTGAGGCACTGCGTCTTAACTGGTATTTTTGAACGGCTCGATTATGGTCGGCCAGGTTTTTTGAGAATTTATGGTGCCCATCTTGTTTGGAAACGAAATACAGGTTTTCAGTGTCGTCTGGGTTTAAGGCCGCAATGATTGCTTCCAGTCCAGGGCTTGCTATAGGCCCGGGTGGTAAGCCGCTATATTTATAAGTATTGTAAGGCGAATCGATAGATAGATCTTTTTTCCGAAGGTTCCCGTCAAAATTTTTAATGGCGTAAATCACCGTAGGGTCCGTTTGCAGGAGCATATTTTTTTCCAGGCGATTGTGAAAGACGGATGAGATCATTTTTCGTTCCTCAGCGGCACCTGTTTCTTTTTCTATGATTGAAGCGAGTGTCACAATTTCGTGGAAGCTGAAATCTATCTCTTGAGCTTGCTTTACGAATTCTTTTTTTAAGACTTTTTCCTTGAATGTGTTTAGCATTGTTTCGACAATGGCTTGAGCATTGGTATTGCGGTTAAAATGGTAGGTGTCGGGAAACAGATAACCTTCCAGTGAATCACTGGGGATATTAAATTGTCGAAGTAAGTCTGGATTGCTTGCCTGCAGAATGAATTCGTTATTTTTAGTGATCCCTTTGCTTTCTAATAATTGATTGATCTCCAGAATTCGATAACCTTCAGGAATGGTGATGCTATGCAATACAGCTTTGCCTGAGGTGATTCTTTCCAATATTTCCCCAGGTGTCATTGCAGGATTGAGATCGAATTCGCCGACTTGAATTTGCGTCTGTTGGTTTTTTATGTAGGCCAGGAGACGAAAGGCCGAAGGACTTTGTATCAGCTTTCTCTCGGATAGAATATGCGAAATGCGTGTCAGGCTGGCACCTGCCGGGATTTCTATGATAGTAGATTGCTTTGTTGTTCCAGCAGGGGTGGTGGTTTGATGGTATAGCAGTCCAACGATATAAAATAACAGGGAGATCCCAGCGACAAAACCTCCAACGATTGCAATTTTAAAATACCGCATATCGGTGTAGGGCCGTTTAAATTATTCGGAGGCTAATAAGGATAAAAACTTGTCGTTTTGCTCAGGAGTTCCCACTGTCACACGCAGGCAGTCTTTGAGACGAGGATGACCTACCAGGTTGCGTATCAGAACTCCAGAGCTCAATAAACGTTGGTGCAATGCGGTACCCTCTGTGGCTTTGAATAAAATAAAATTTGAATCGCTGGGGTAGGGCTGGATTCCTTTTATTTTTACCATCTGGGTGCTCATGCGCTCCCTCTCTTGCAACAGGATATCCACTTGATCTTCGACAGTGGAAAATCGGGCCAACAAACGCTCGGTCATGAATTGCGAAATGGAATTCAGATTGTAGGGGAGTCGCATTTTATTGATGTGTCTGATGATGCAAGGGTCGGCAATGCCGTAGCCCACTCGCAATCCTGCAAGTCCAATTTTCGATAGACTTCGCAATAAAATAAGATTGGGGTGTTGCTTTAATTTGTCTAAAAAAGTTTTACGGGCAAAATCGTAGTAAGCTTCATCTAATACGATGATACCTTCGAAGTTGTTCAATACTTTTTGTATCTCTTCGGCGGAAAAACAATTCCCAGTTGGGTTGTTGGGATAGCTGAAGAAGACAATCTTGACTTTTTCCTGCTTCCAAGAATCAAAATTTTCAGGGGCCTTGAAGTCCCATTGATCGGACAACACCAAAGGATATGGTTCGACACCTAAACCTCGGGCAATGATCGAATACATCGAAAATGTTGGGTCTGGAAAAGCGACACGGTCACCCGGATCGCAGAATACCTGGATCAAAAGTTGAATCAATTCATCAGAGCCATTTCCTAAAACCAGATGGTCGGGAGTGGTGCCCAGTTTTTCCGATAAACTTGCTTTTAGTTTTTGGCCATCCGGATCGGGGTAACGGTTGAGCTCTAAGGTTACCAGTGATTCCCGCAGTTCTTCCAATAGTTCCGGTGACGGAGGGTATGGATTCTCGTTAGCGTGTAAAGAAACCGGAGCGGTGATATGTTCGGCTTTATAGGCTGCTAGATTGAGAGCTTTTTCTGTTATGAGTTTTTCGAGGAAGGCGGGGAGCATGTAGCGTCTTTTTTCTGGTTTAATAGGGTTTGTATGTCCGACGAGCTTGGGGTGTATAGTTCAGCGCGAAATTTTTCGCTGTGCATGATGGAAGCTATCGTGTCGGCCGTTTCTTCTGCAATGTGATTGGTGAGTACATAATCGTAAAGAGGGTAACTGAGGATTTCTTTTTTACCCGTTTCAAGGCGCATGGCAATTTTTTCGGGAGATTCTGTTCCCCGGAAATCCAACCTTCTTTTCAATTCTTCAAGAGACGGTGGAAGTATGAAAATAAAAACGCCTTTATAATTTGAATCTCTGAGTGACTCCACACCCTGTACGTCTAGTTCCAGGAGAAGGTCGTGGCCTTTCTGAGTGTGCTCGATAATGGTCGAAAAGGATGTCCCATAATAATTATTGTGGGTTTTTGCCCATTCTAAAAAATCAGCATTCTCAATTTTTTGCTCAAATTCTTCGTTGGATATATAAAAATAATCAACGCCTTCCTGCTCTCCCTCACGTTTAGGGCGCGTGGTATGGGACACTGAAAACTGGAGTCCCGGAAGTTTTTTCCGGAGAATTCCACAGATCGTCGTTTTCCCTGTCCCTGAAGGGGCAGAAATGATAAATGGAATTCCGGGTTTGAGTGCCTTTGTCGTCATTCTATATTGGCCAGTTGTTCTCGTATTTTTTCCAGTGCGCTTTTGATTTCGATAGAAGACCGTGACACTTCGACATCCAGAGTTTTAGAGCCGATGGTGTTGGCTTCGCGATTGAATTCCTGAATAAGAAATTCGAGTTTTCGCCCCATTGGTTCTTCTGATTGAACCAATTGTCTAAAGTGACTCAGATGGCTTTCCAGTCGCGTGATCTCCTCTGTGATATCACAGCGATCCGCTAGCAGAGCGGTTTCCTGATCCAATCGTGCGGGATCGATTGAGGTCCCCTCCGTCAGAGTTTTAATGCGCTCGTTCAGCCGCTCTCGATACTGCTTGACCATGACCGATTGGCGTGGCTTTATCTTATCTTTCTCTTTTTCCACGTCACTTATAAGACCGAGAATTTCTTTTTCTAGATGCTTGCCTTCTTCCACACGCATTTCTATGAGCTGGTCCATTGCGGCTTCCGTCGCGTTAGTGATCAGTTCTTCAATCCCCGAACTAAGAGCCAATGGCTCGTATTGGATGACATCTTTCAAGGAAAGAATGTTATTGATATCTATCTCACCAGGTAACTCAAGTTTTTCGCGAACCGTTTTGAATGCATTGAGGTACTGGGTGGCCAATACAAGATTGGGGCGAATTTCTCCTCCCGAACCTTCGGCTTCATCCCTTTGAAAAGAAATCGAGATATCTATAGATCCCCGGGAGCATTTGCTTTTGACTCTTTTTTTGAGATCAAACTCAAGGGCCGAGAAATTCCGTGGTAACCGGGTTTTAACGTCTAAAAATCGGTTGTTCACAGATCGGGCTTCCACCTTGCATGTGTAATCGCCGTTTTGTAGCTCGGAGCGGCCAAATCCGGTCATACTTTTAAACATGGAAATACCGCCGAATTTGGAGCTTGAACTCATTTCTGAGTCCAGGCTCTAGCCATAATTTCATGTTTATCATGCTTTTTTAACTACAATGCGGTGGTGTCCATCTTCCTCGGTTTGTGAAATAACTTCGTGTCCGTCGTTGCGCAGGCTTTTGGGAACGTTGTGAATCGGTTCTCCATCGTCTAGCGTTATCTCCAAAATTTGACCAGAACTCATGGTTTCCAGTTTGAGCTTTGCTTTAACATAGTTGAAGGGACATTTAACGCCAAGAAGGTCGATGTTTTGACTTGGAGCAGAGTCTCCTTGAGCAGGTTTCTCTTCTTCTCCACCGGTTCGAATTCGCAGTGTTTTCTCCGAATGCAGTTTGTCGTTGATGCGTTTGCATTGTTCGAGCAAATCCAGAGCATTGTCAGACCACCATTGAGCCGTTTCCTTGTCGTTCTTGTTTTCTCCAAAGCGATTCAAGAGCTGGTCAAAACGTGCTTCGACGATTTCCATATCGATGATCAAAGAGTGAAATTTTTCCATGCATTCCAGATCTTCAGTAAAATCCATACCCTCTGTCACCAGAAGGGCACGGGCAGAAGCGACAACTGAGCGTTTGCCGTGATCCACAGCTTCTGCAAAGTCACTTTTTTCCATGGAACGCTTGCTCTGGAATTGAGCTCTTTCAGCTTCTGACAAACGATCTTCAATCATGTCAGTGACTGCGCCGGCACATTCACCTTGACCACGATCTTCCAGAGAAAATTTCTTTTCCGATCCATAGTCGATATAAGCCAGAGGTGTTTCCTCAATGCTCTTCAATGTTGTGAATGATTGGAGCAGGGTGCGGAAATAGCTTTTTCCCTTACGATCAAAAAATTCACCAAAGCTTTCGCTTTCTTGTTTTTCTTCCTTGAAGGTATCTATTACTTTTCTGACAGCCGATGGCGAATTTTTTGCAGGCACCTTGATCACCGGAATGCCAAAGGTCAGCGCATCTTCGCTCGTTCGACCACCCAGAAATATTTCATAATGGGGAGTCAATACGCCGTTGATTTTCTTTGCACCGCCATGCAGTCCGATTGACGCAATGTGATGTTGACCGCAAGAATTGGGACAGCCACTCGCTTTGATGCTGATATGATCGAGGTCGTCAGAAAGAGGAAACCCGTTCTCCATTTCCTTGTTCAGCTCTGTGGATAGCCCACGCGATGCGGTGATGCCCAGATTACAGGTTTCCGATCCGGGACAGCAAGTGATGTCTCTAATTTCTTCTGTTCCCGCCTTGTGCAGTCCGATTTTTTTGAGAACCCCAAAAATGGACCCAAAAGCATCTTTTTTGACCCAGGGAATCATGACGTTCTGATTGACCGTCATAACGATCTTCCCACCGGCAAATTGAGAAGCCGCAGTGCTAATGGCTCGCGCCTGATCGCTATTAAAATCGCCCAGTGCCAATTTGATCTGCACGTTAAAAAAGCCTTTTTGTTTCTGCTCCAGAGTATTACGAGTCACCCAGGATTGAAATTCGGGGTCAGCATCAAATTCACTGCTTGCTTCGAATTCTGGAATTGCGGGAATAGACGGGTCTGGAACTTCGATAGCCGGGTACTCTTTCCCCTCACGGCTTTTAAACTCCTCTTCAATCAGTTCATTGACCTTTTCAACACCCAGTTTGTCCAATACGAATTTGAGACGAGCCTTGTTCCGGTTCCTTTTGTCGCCGTGCTTGTCGAAAACGGCAACAACGGATTCGCAGAGTCTGAGCAGGTCTTCGGCAGGCACAAAATCGCTGAAGTGTTGAGCGGTTCTTGGTGATGAACCGAGGCCGCCGCCAATCAGGACTTTGAAGCCGCGAATGGTTTTACCGTTTACTTCCTGCTGTGCTGCATTCAGACCGATATCGTGCATGGGGGACAAACCACAACCTTTACAACCCCCAAGGCTGATTTTGAATTTTCTGGGTAAATTCTGGGTGATTTGTTGACGTAGAAGAAAATTAGTGACCGCTTTCCCGTATGGAACTACGTCGAATAATTCTGCCGAACACGTTCCCGCCTTATGGCAGGCCGTTACATTTCTTACGGTATTGCCACAAGCTTCCCGTGTGGTCATGTCATTTTCAGCCAGAAGGGTCATGGCTTCGGGAACGTCGTTGACATCTACATAATGAAATTGAATATCCTGACGCGTGGTCACATGCAGGATTTTATTGGAAAATTTATCGGCAAAGTCAGCAAGGCAACCCAACTGATCCGCAGTTATTTGACCCTGCGGCAACTTGGTTCGAACCATTTGCTGATTTTCCTGGCGTTGTCCATAAATGCCTTGTTGCAGGCGAAAGCGTTTGAAGTCGTCGTCGCTGACTTCTCCGCGATTGAGGCGTTCGACCTCTGATTCAAATTCCTCGATCTCACGCCGAACGATTTCAGGTATATTCACTACTTTGGCGTCCATTTTGCCAACCTCATAGAAATAGGATTAAAACCTCATTTTATAATAAATGGGTCCCAAAAGACAAAGAAATACTGTACTTTAATGCTGGAAAGAGATTTTTACAGTTTAAAATAAGGGTTTGCGGGGTGCTCTGATAATGGGATTACCTTGAAAACCGACTCTATTTTAGTGACGGATCTTCTGATTATGGCTGAACTTCTCATTCAGATCAATTTTTACTTGTTTCTTTTTGCTTTTATCGTAGCTTTGGCGAAAAATCTGAATGTTACGACGCTTCTGGTCGGCTTCATTTATTTGGCACCCTTGGTTCCGCTCGGGTTTGAAGAACAATTTGCGGAAAGATTTCTCATTGTATCGTTCCTGAATGTGATTTTTGGGTTGCTGGAGCTGATTTTATTTGTTTCGACAGTCAAAAAAGGTGATGCCACTTTTTCCAAGGAATACTTCAGGCAATTATTTGGTCACACTTTGCCGATAGCTTTTGCATTGATTGGAACTTCTTTTTACGCCAGAAGCTGTGGTGACCCGGTTTCACTTGGAGAGTGTCTGCTCATATCTGGAATCTTTTTTGCGGGTGCTTTGCTAAGGGCATTGGCGGTTTATCAAATCGGTGTTTTGGGATTTAAATTTGATATTGCTTTCAGAACTGAGCAAACGTTGAAAACCGATCAGTTGTATCGTTGGATGAGGCACCCCACTTATGTTGGGATGATGGTTGTCATTCGTGCTTATGCGCTGAATACTCACTCTTGGCCTGTTGGTATTTTGGCTATGTTTTCAGCTTGGTTTGGTTTTCAGTTTAGGATTTTTTACGAAGAAAAAGCACTAGAGGATAAGTTTGGGGAGACGTATCGAAGATACAAGTCAGAAACAAAGGCTTGGGGAATTGTTTAGTATTATTGTGAGTTTACGACTAAAAACTTAATCTTTAGGTGTATGTAGTAGGTGAGGAAGATATAGCCGTAACTTGCTAAAAAATAGAGAGCTTTGTTCATGACTGCTGGCGGTGTTTCGTTCGCCATTTTTTTCTCAAATTGCAAGATACGAAACCAGTTTGCGATTAACATGATGACGATCAATACTATGGGCTGGTAATTTAAGACAAACATCAGACCGGCGGATAGAATGGAGATACCCCACATCATGGGTATTTTGATTGCGCTATTACGAGTGAAATCGTCAATAGCATTCATCGCGGCGACAAAGCATACAAAGTAAAAAACTGCCGATTGCGCCAACCAGATTAAGAACGAGAGTATTCCGCCGCTCCAAGGGATGTCATCCAAGCTTAAGATCATGAGCTAAGCATATCAGAGTATTTATAAGAATCCAAGCGGGCAGAGTGCAAACCTTATTACATTTACAGGTTTTAAATTGAGCGACTCCAGCGCAAGAGGGAGGTATTGCTGAACTGCAAATTCTTCTGTTAATATATTGATTTGCAGTTGTGCGAGGGCTTGCAGTGACCGTTTGTAATTGTATGCCAGTAGTGGAGCGATTGAATTGACTCAAGAGCGAAAGAAATTAGGTGACTTGGGCGAAGCAGAGGCTGTTCGACACCTCAAGAAAAACGGTTATCGCATTTTAAAAACCAACTTTAGGGTGGCTGTTGGCGAGATAGACGTGATTGCTGAGCATGGAAAAGCCATCGTTTTCATTGAAGTAAAGACCCGTTCAGGGTCTAGATTTGGCGGTGCATTAGTAGCCGTAAACAATCAAAAACAAAGAAAAATTATTATGGTAGCGGAAAGCTTTCTTGCTCGTTACAAGGTGACGGGTAGAGACATCCGTTTTGATGTGGTGACGGTTGAAGGGAAGCCGGATGACTGGAATATTCAGATCATTGAAAATGCTTTCAGAGCTTGATCTGGTAGTTGAGATGTAAAATAGAAAATTGTGTGATGACGCTTGCGGGTTGCGATTGATTGTTCTTTATGGCTTGGGGTTTTCTGGCGGTGGTTTTTTAATTGGAAATATTACCGTAAATTTTAAAAACTTTTAGCTGGATTTTGCCTCCCAATAGAGTTGGTCTGCGATGTCTTGATTGATTTTCGTTTAATTTTCGTCAAGTGTGTTTTTTAAGGAGAATGCTTTGAATTTTTTAAATAAAGTGAAGACTATCTTTTCTGGAGGAACAAAAGAGGAGGAAAGCGCGTCTAACGTGCCGAGTGTCCCCGCTTCTTTGGAGGAGAATAAAGTAGAAAATATTAAGGATGAAAGCAAGCAGGAGGAGACTGTATCTTCCGTTTCAGCAGTTGAAAACGAAGGAGCGATCATTGAACCACCTTCTCGTGAGGAACATCAAGAGACGCCTGTTCTTCGAAAAGTCATTCAGGCACCTGCCATTGAGAGTAACGTATTTCCTGAAAGCCCCGATGTGTTGATCAAGGCACAACCTTCTCCGAGTGGAGACCAGTGTTTGTTTCGAGTCAATCGTGATTTGCTGAAAGGACATTCCTGGTATTTTTCTGGTTTCGAATCGGCGGCAGGCTCGCCTTTAGCTGAAGGCCTGTTCGGTTTGGGGGATGTGGAAACGGTGTTGGTCCATGAGTCGACCTTTACTTTGACGCGGGAAGATAAAACACTGGTCGACTGGAAACCCCTGGCTATTGAAGTGGGTAAAAAGGTTCGGGAAATATTGAATGAAGGGGGAGCTTTGCTTTCCGAAAAAATATTGGCTGAAATGCCATCAGAAGAAGAGATTCGAAGTGGTATCCAAAATGCCATCGATGTGGAAGTGAACCCGGGTGTTGCGGGTCATGGTGGAAACATCACTTTATTATCTGTTAAGGGCAATACGGTGACTGTTCAAATGGGGGGAGGGTGCCAGGGTTGTAGTGCCGCTGATCTAACATTGAAGCAAGGGATCCACACCACATTTAGAAAATTTGTGCCTCAGGTTGGAGCCATTTATGACGAGACCGATCATGCGGCGGGACTCAATCCATTTTTTCAGGGAGAGCTGAATGCCTAAATTGAATCGTTTTAAAGTTAAAATTGAGACCGGCGACTCTGGAATGGAAGGTCCGGTTAATTTCTGTATCAACAATCACAAGGTTCCGCTAGAGGATTGCGTAGGCTCTACTGCAGAAGGGCAGTCTTTTGAGGGCGGATTTGAAGTGAATAGTTTCGCACATAGCTTGACCTTGGTAGGGCCTGAAAAGGGAAATTGGGACATTAAAAAAGTGACGGTCGATTTCGAGCCCGATGCTATCGCCCCTTATTCTGCTTCCTTTGGACAGGTCATGCTGGATGAGACAACCGAGCTCAATATCTGGAAAGATCCCCCACAACCGATGTTTGACGTTTAAGGTTTAGCGGGTTTTTCTGTCGGTGCAGGAGGTTTGGCGGTTGGTGCGACGACGGGTTTTTGAACTTCTATCATGGGAGCGTTTTTCTCTCTGCGATTTAGCCTGGCATGGAGGTCTCCGAGGAGGACGTAGTCCTCAACTGTTGTTTCTATGGGGATGAGGTGCTTGGAGCTCCAGAATTTGAGTTCCCCGTTGGCTGTTTTGAAAATTTCGGGGGGGATCGTGACACGAAGAGCGTGAGTATCGGCTTGTGGGCGATCCTGGATTTGTCGTAGAGTATTTTCTTCTTCTGCACTCAAGACATGAACTTTAAACTGAGCTGTGTTTTTCTCGGGTATTGTATTGATGGTGTAGTCGGCACCTTCTTTGAAGGGACCATAAGCACCATTACGGAAGTTGTAAAAAGCGGATAAAATACCGTCAAATTGAACACCCGGCGGGATTTCTCGACTTCCTTTGGAAATGATCTGTTCGTTCAAAAATTTATACCATTTGTTGACTCTATTCTTATAGTCCATGATGTTGACGGTTTTTTCTACCTCATCTGCTATGGTGACTTCGCGTGTGAATCGAGTGGTCCTCAACCGTTTTCCCCCTTCAACGACTTCATGCTCGGCTCGGTACACGTGTTTGCGGTAGGAAGAGAAAAAACCGACAAATCCCAAGGTTTCTGCCTCCAGTATGGAATAGAAACTGCCGTCTTTGTTTTTGTACAAACCTATCTCAGCTTTGGCGGCATTTTCAAACCATAGAAAACTGATATCTATGAATAACTTTTCTCCTGCAAAGCGGGAAATATCTCCTGTCGCTGTAAAGGAGGGGTATTCTCCTAATTTAGCAAGTCTGGGTACGCCTTGAGGAGAGTTTTGTGGGATAGCAGAGGCTTTTTCTTGAGTCGGGGGAGTTTTTTTTGTTTCGGTTTCGGGTGTCGGCTCGGCCCCAAAAGCAGGAATATCGGTAGTTGAAAAACCGAAGAAAAGAAGCATAATTGAGAGAAGAAGTTTTAAATGATAATTCATTTTATTTCCATCGCAAAAAAAAGTGAATTGGACTTGCCGGCTTGACGATTTTATGGAAAAATAATATTATAATTTTGAAGTTATTTTTTAATCCCTATCTCTAGATATAATTCAAACGATGACTACAGTAGCTACCACCACTTTACCGGAAGTGGAAGAGGTCCTCGATCACAAAGTTGGTTTGTCCTATTTGCCAATGTACCGCGTGATCATGTGGGACGACGATGTTACTACAATGGAATTTGTAATACGTATTCTGATTCATTTGTTCGGTAAGGATTTTGAAACCGCCGAACAAGTGATGTATGAAATACATAATGCAGGGTCAGCATACGTCGCGACTCTTCCTTTAGAGCAAGCCGAGTTTAAAGTAGACCAGGTCCACAATGCGGCGGCTATGGAGCAATTTCCCTTCACTTGCACGATCGAACGGGAATGAACCCCGCTCTACTTCTAATCTGACTAGAAGACTCGGTCTGTTTTCCCAAAGCCGGCTTTACCTGTTTTCTATAGGAACGTATTCCCTGTTCATTTTTCCTGAGTAAAGCTGGCGAGGGCGACCGATCTTGAAGCTTTCGTCCTCTTGCAATTCCTTCCATTGGGCGATCCACCCTGGCAGTCGCCCCATGGCAAACATTACGGGAAACATATTAACGGGAATATCCAGAGCCTTATAGATAAGTCCTGAGTAGAAATCAACATTGGGATAAAGCTTCCTTTCGAGGAAAAATTCGTCCTCCAATGCAATTTGTTCTAATTCAAGCGCAATGGCCAGTAATGGTTCTCTGCTTCCCAAAGGTTCGACGATTTCTTTTGTCATTTTTTTTATGACACGTGAACGCGGGTCAAAATTTTTGTAGACACGGTGACCAAAGCCCATCAAACGGAAGGGATCGTTGGGATCCTTGGCTTTGTCTACGTATTTTTTGACATTGGCACCATCATCTTGAATGGTTTGTAGCATTTCTATCACTGCCTGATTGGCCCCGCCATGTAGAGGTCCCCACAAAGCATAAATTCCCGCTGAAACAGAAGCGAAAAGATTACACATAGAACTGCCTACCAAACGGACAGCACTGGTCGAACAGTTTTGCTCGTGATCGGCATGGAGTAGCAACAGTGTGTCGATTGCTTTAGCGGCCAATGGGTTGGGTTCATAAGGCTCACAAGGTTTCCCAAACATCATTTTCAGGAAATTTTCTGAGTAGCTCAGAGTATTATCGGGATAGGGTAGAGGCTGACCCGTGGATTTCTTGTAACTGTAGGCGGCGATTGTCGGAAGTTTCGCCAACAGACGATGGATGGTGATTTCAATTTCCCGTTCATCCCGTACGCTCAATTCATTTTGATAAAAAGTAGCGAGCGACCCCACAACGGCGGAACAGACGGCCATCGGGTGAGGATTGTTTGGGAAACCATCGTAGAAATTTTTTATGGATTCATGCACCATCGAGTGATGGGTTACGTGATACTTGAATTCTTCCAGTTGATTATTGGTCGGCAACTCCCCATAAATAAGCAAATAGGAGGTTTCTATGAAATTGCTTTTCTCTGCAAGCTGCTCAATGGGGATTCCACGGTAGAGAAGAATACCTTTTTCTCCTTCGAGATAGGTGATCGCACTTTTGCACGACCCCGTACTCATGAAGCCGGGATCATAGGTGATGAGACCCGTTTTCGCCCTCAGTTGCGTAATATCGATAGCCTTCTCGCCTGAAGAACTTTCGAGAACAGGAAGTTCGTAGGTCTTACCTTCATAAACAAATTGCGCCGTATCGCTCATATTTAAGGACCTCTATATGATTGAAAAAAATTTACATTCTTGCCATTTATTTTACCGTCCTATTATATATAACTCCATTGTTTTCGACGTATAGAATTTAAATCGGCTCAGTTCAGAAACAGTTTGGTCCCTATCGATTTGATTGACTAAATTTAGGAAATAAATACTTGTGGTATGATTTAAAACATTTTTTACCACAACTAAGCTAAATAATTCATTTTAAGTTGCATGGCATTGGAGTATTCCTAACCCGTGAATATGATTTTAAGATGATAACCATAATAAAAAGTTTGGAATCGACTTTTTCAACCTGCTAGAGCTTACAAGTTATGAAATCAAAAAATACACTTTTGTATTTTATGTTGGGTGGAATTTTTCTGGGAGTTTTCTGCGGCTGGACTTTCGGAAAAGAAATGGAAGTTGTGGCCTGGATCGGCGACATGTTTTTGGATGTCCTGAAAATGCTGGTCATCCCGCTAATTGTTTCATCTATGATTGTCGGTATTTCAGGACTGGGAGACATTCGCAAGGTGGGAAAGACCGGGGGAATCACCCTCGCTTATTTTTGTGGCACAACAGCCCTGGCAGTGATGATTGGGATGATCATGGTCAACTTGATTCAGCCTGGGGTGGGTGTCGAGTTGACTTCGGAGGTTCCCGAGCGGGTAACTGGAAAAGATGATACCGGTATCACCGATATTTTAAGAAGTTTTGTTTCGCCCAATTTGATTAGCTCGATGGCGAATATGGATATTCTACCGATCATTGTATTCGCTTTATTATTTGGTGGTACTTTGACAACTTTGGGAGAGCCGGGCAAGCCGGTGATCGCTTTTTTTGAAGGCGTTAATTTGGCGATCATGAAAATGGTTCACCTCGTCATGTTGATTTCACCTATTGGAGTGTTTGCTTTGATTTCCTCGAAGCTTGGCGCGGCGGGTGGGGGAGAGCTGTTTTTAGCGGAATTAATGAAAGTTGGGAAATATGCTTTCACAGTGATTTCCGCATTGCTGATTCATTCGGTGGTCATACTTTCGGGTTTATTATTTATTTTGGGGAAGCGCAATCCCTGGGATTTTTTCAAAAATACCAGCGAAGCTTTGACGACAGCTTTTTCTACGGCAAGCAGTTCTGCAACTCTACCTGTCACAATGGGGTGTGCCGTCGAAAAAAACAAGGTTTGCCCGAAGGCGGTTCAGTTTGTATTGCCAATAGGGGCAACGGTGAATATGGATGGCACAGCAATGTATGAGTCGGTCGCCGCCATATTTATTGCTCAGATGATGGGAATTGATTTGAGCTTAATGGATCAGGCGATCATCTTCTTAACGGCTACCCTTGCGGCAATAGGGGCGGCAGGAATTCCCGAAGCTGGCTTGGTGACGATGGTCATGGTCCTGCAATCGGTCGGGCTTCCGCTTGAAGGCATAGGAATGCTTTTGTCGATAGACTGGTTTTTGGATCGTTGCAGGACAACCGTTAATGTTTGGGGCGATTCGGTCGGAACAGCAGTAGTTGCGGCATTGGAAGAGAAATACGTTGAAGGAGGGAACTCGAGATGATTACGGCGGTCGCTTTTGGATTGTTGGTGGGGATATTATCGTCTGGCACAGGGCTTGGTGGCGGATTTCTGATCGTTCCTCTGTTGATCTCTATGGGGAGAGATGTGAAGGTTGCGGTGGGAACCTCTTTCATTTTCATCCTATTTGCCGCGATGTCTTCTATAAGTGCTCATTTTAGAATGGGCCGATTGGACTGGGAAATGGGAATCGCTTTGGCTATAGGAGGCGTGCTAGGTGCCCAACTGGGACCCGTGATCTTGCAACAGGCCCCAGACAATCTGTTCAAAAGAATTTTTTCTGTTCTATTGATCGGAACAGGTATTTGGTTATTCGCAAGCACCACCAAGGGCTAACATAAAAGCAAGTCGATACTCAGCTCTTTAATCTTCTTTAACGGCGCGAGTTCCTCTAACGAGTCGAACCGCGAAAGGCCCTTCTCCGAATTTGTTGATCCAGCTGGATCGACCCTTTACTAGATTGAACATCATCGCACGCTCGCCATTGACCGTGTCAGTCCATGTACTGTCAGCGCATCCCTTCTCAAACTCTGCAGGAATAAAGATTTCATTGTTTCCAAAATCACGGTTGCTGAATTCCTTATTGTAGATGGTTTTTACATCATCCAGTGTGGGTACACGCCAATCGTTGTAGCCACCAAAACCAGCTTTATTCTGTTCATCGCTAAACTTACGTGCTTTTTCAAGATGAAGCCACTTGCCGGTTAATTGTCGAGAATCTTTTTTATGCCAAAATAACCCGGTCTCATTGTCGATAATAACCTCGTCCTGACTGTCGTTAAAACGGGACATGGTTCTCCTCTTTGTGATTTCTTTGGTTGATAATAATAAGCGTAATGGCGGAAACCGCTCAGCAAGAAAAGGTTTCTGGAGGAAAGTGATCCTTGTCTTGATGTTAGGCTTCCGCCCTAAGCTTTGATGACCATAGCAAATTTTACAAAAATATGTTTATTGAATAGTTGAATATAAGAGAAGGAAAAGGCGGGAAGGATTCGGGAAAGGAAGAGAAGCGAACGTTTTATTTTTCGCATAGGTGGCACAAAAAAAGCCGGTAGAACTCAAGGTTCTACCGGCTTTTAATTTAAAGCTAAAAAATTACTTCAGTGTTGGGTGGTCTATTTCACAATCTTTGTCGGATACCAAAGGCTCAGGCGTGTAGCCATCGCGGTTTTGGTTCATCTGACGTCTGTATTTGTCGTCAGAGTTGTCGCCACGACAGTCGCCAGGAATCAAGCCAACAACGCGGCCTTCTTCAACAGAGCGATTCAAGGTAGCAGACTTCCAGCTTTGATCTTCTTGAGAAGCACCAAATTGATAGTCAACATTGATAGATCCCGTTGCATTGTTACGAGACATATGAGCTCGTGAAGCACGGTTTACAGCATCGGTCAGCGAACGATCTCGTGCGCCAATCTCCATCATGGTTTTACCAACGCTCATTACGCTAGCATCTCGTTGTGCATAAGCACCGGGAACAACATCGTCCGCCGAAGCGTTCGATGCAAAAATCATGGAACCCACTGCCACAATAGCAAGAATTGCCGTTCTTTTCATTCCAAAGCCTCCCCAATAAAAAAAATGAAAATTTGCTCGGTTACCTATATTAATTAATTTCCCGAGCTTAATATACTGCACTATTGAACTTGTCAAACTTTAATCTAACCAAATATAACTGCACGCAGGCTGTACTTAAGACAAGGCCCGCTTACGCTTCCCCGCTTAGAAGCCAAAATGTATAACCTTATGAAGCATTTGTCAATAAAAAACCAGTCATTTTAACGCTTATTTCAAATAAATCGCTTAAATTTTGGGAACCAATGGCCTAAAATAACCTTATAAAATAAGGGGATTCGATTATTTTTTTTAAAAACCATTGAATATTAAAGGATTTTAATGTTTAGTGGGAAAATTTTGCTTTAAGATAAATAAAATTAACCTATTTTTAAATTTATGAATGGAAATTGACTTATTGTGGCTAACAAAAAATTCTTTACGGTATCCGAAGCAAATTCATTAATACCAAAGTTGTTGGTTGATATTCCCAAGATTCAGAAATTGTCTGAGAGGATGGAGTCCGATTTCCCCGACGTGGTTTTGGCTCGAAGGAATGCACACCTGAATGGCGGCAGTATGCAAGGTGCGGAGTATCTTCAGGTTGCGACGGCCTTTCAGTCAATGGTGAAGGATCTGGAGGAAAGAGGGTGTATTGTAAAAGGCATTGAGCATGGACTGGTCGACTTTATTGCTTTGATTGGCGGACGAGAGGTCTATCTTTGTTGGAAAATGCCAGAAAAAGAAATCGAATATTGGCATGATATCAACGCAGGTTTTGCTGGACGTAGAAAAATAAAACCAGGTGATGTCGAGGAGCCGACTTCATAAACTCTGGTCATCGCAACCAAATCATTTAAAAGTTTTTCATTGCGGGCTGAAGTTTTCAGTCCTTGATCCACTTGCGGATTTCCTTGACCAAAGTTGGATTCCCGACTAACGCACTTCCCTCGCGGATGTCTTTGCGGTTGCCTGTAAAATTAGCAAAAGTTCCCCCGGCTTCTTCTGCCAGAATTTTACAAGGTGCAAAATCCCATATGTAAGCCCAGGGATCGACCATGACATCCACCACACCACGAATTGCCATCAAATGCCCGAATGCATCCGGGTAAGTTCTAGTGAGACTCGCCGTTCGGCTGATATGGTCAAACAATCGTTTGCGTTTCTTCTCCGAGAAACAATAGATATCTGCGACCGCGACCGTAGCCCCTTCCAATTTTTTTTGCTGGGAAACCTGTAGTCGGCTTTTCCCAAGCCAGGCACCCTGTCCCTTTACGGCCCAGGCCTTTTCTCCCAAAGCAGGAAGGGATATTATCCCCATCACCGGTTCACCTTTGTGCAGTAGTGAAATCAACGATGCAAAAAGAGGAAGTCCTTGGATGAAAGATCGTGTTCCGTCAATCGGGTCGATGGTCCAGACCCATTCTGCTTTTTCGTTCACATTGCCGAATTCTTCACCGATGATGCCGCATTGCGGAAAGTCCTGCAAAATCTTTTTGCGCAATAAGGTTTCTGCATTACGGTCGGCGACGGTTACTGGACTTTGGTCGGCTTTCAGTGAAACTTTAAATTCCTTCCGAAACCATTTCAGTATCTCTTTTTCTGCAGAGTTCAGGTAATCCAGAGCCGCATCTTTGGCGTTTATTAAATCCATTGTCCTTTAAATCCTTTTGATTGCAGACGGTTTGTTTTTTACGAGTTAGAGCATTGCAAATTGCTTTAGCAATTCCAATTACCGTTATCTCATAGAGGCACGGTAAAAAGCAATTTGCAGAAACAATCCATTTTTTGTGGCTGATTCTGCCCGCTTACCTTTTAGTTATCCTCGATTGAATATTGGTGTTTTGGCTTAACCTTGTAAAAACGAGCCCTATTTCTTTTACCTTGTATGCACAGTTTGTGTGTATTAGCTTCTAGGAAGAAAATTTCGGCTTGCTTAAATCAAATCAGTAGTTTGCTTAAGAAGGCAAGTCTTGAATTTCTACAATTTTAACTAAATTGGAGGAGGAGCTATGAAGTCAAGATCCCGGTATTCTTTAATTGTAAGTTTAGCTGTTTTGTTTGTTTTTTCACAATTGGGGAGTGTTGCAATATTTGAGAATCCGTTAGCGGGTTCGTTGGTCTTCGCAAAGGGTAAGAAGGACAGAGATAAAGATAAAGACAATGATAAAAATAAGGGTCTTCGGAAGCAAGTCAAGAAACTCCAGATTTTGATCAATGATATCCAACAGCAACTGGATGCACTTGAGCTTCAGGGTGGATCAGAAGGTCCTATTGGTCCTGAAGGTCCCGCAGGTCCAGATGGCGCGGCGGGTCCACAAGGCCCGATTGGTTTGACAGGTCCTGCAGGTGCAGATGGAGCGGCGGGTCCACAAGGCCCGATTGGCTTGACAGGTCCTGCAGGTGCAGATGGCGCGGTGGGTCCACAAGGCCCGATTGGCTTGCAAGGTCTTCAAGGTCCCATCGGTGCTCAAGGGCCTCAAGGCGTAGCGGGCCCTGCTGGTCCGGTAGGAAATCGCAAATTTGATTTTGTACAAAATTTCGATCTTGTGGACAGTCGAGATTTTGGTTTTGTAAATGGGAGAGCTTTGACTTTTAACAAAGCAAGCAGTACGTCCCTTTTAAAAGTGACCTATGTGGATAATCTGCGAGTAATAAGTGGTGATGCTCGCTGGACTATATATATGGATGGTTTGCCAACAAACCTTTCGTTACTATTATTTTCTACAGACAATGATCATATTCAGCAAACTTTAATGGGGTATCTCACAGGTGTCCCCGCTGGTTCACATAGTTTTACTGTCGAAGTGAACTCATTTGGAAGCGATGCACATACGGGCCGGGGGTCGACCATGCTTTTAGAAGTTGAGGAAATTGACCAACCGTAAAACAGGATGCTACTAAGTTCAAAGCCCATCGACCGATGATCTTTCGGTCGGTGGGTTTTTTACGTTTGGTATCCTGAAATTATTAGTGCTTTTTCTACGACGAATCGTGTTGCTTGATTTATAATTTGCTTTTCTTAAAACATATAAAATATAATCAATATTTTATACCTCTCTTTTTAAAACTTCAATTTTGCCAAAGCGTTATGATTGTTTGGCAAATCAAGCCCTTTTCCTTAATATGCAGGCCTGTTTGTAGAAGGGTTTCTTGCAATAATAGATTTTAAAATATGACTGATAAAAAACTGATGTTTGGCGTGATTGGATGTTTTGCTATTACAATTTTATTTTTAGGTGTAATTATTTGGGAGATCCAGAAATCAGTCGAAAACGATAAAGAGATTCGCGAGAAAGCAGGGAAAGCCAAAACATTGGTCTCTGGTGATAATCGCGATTTCAGCATCTATGAGACATACATTGGATCGGACGAAAGGGAGATGATTCTTGTCCCAGAAGGCGTATTCACTCGTGGCTCTGACACTGGCGGTTACGATGAGAAGCCTGAGCAGGAGATCTATCTGGATGCTTTTTATGTCGATAAATACGAGGTCTCGGTTGAGGCTTATGAGAGATTTCGCCGAGCTGCAGATTATGTGAAACCGTCCGTCCCATTTTTTATGGGTGATAGCAAAATTTTTGACACACCCAATTTCCCTGTTGTAGGGGTTTCGTGGATGGATGCTGGTAATTATTGTGAATGGGCAGGCAAACGTTTACTTACAGAAGCGGAATGGGAAAAAGCGGCGCGCGGGACTCATGGCTTGATTTACCCTTGGGGTTCCAAATTTTTGGAGAAGAGGGCTAACATCAACGGAACTGCCGATGGTCACGAATATCTTTCTCCGATAGGTAGCTTTCCTATGGGGCGAAGTATGTACGGAGTTTATGATATGGCGGGCAACGCTTCGGAATGGGTGAATGACTGGTATGATCAATTTTATTACACCCAGTCACCTATGATGAATCCCGAAGGACCCGATGGAAAGGACAATCATGTTTTTCGTGGTGGTTCCTGGGATGCTCGAAAAGTCGATGTGCGTGTTGCCAAACGTTTTGCCGCGAGTCCGGGAAGAAAAGACAGTATCTTGGGATTCCGTTGTGGTTTGTCCAAAAAGGATCTCAAAAAGTAGTTTTTCAAAATTTGTGTAATACAGGGGTCGATGATTTTACCCTACCTATATAACTCACGTACATAGTCCGTCCTGTTGAAACTCCACTCCAGAATCTGGGTCTACCTTTTCTTCTTTGTCTCAGGCGCAACCGGTCTGATTTATGAGGTGATCTGGACCCGTCTGCTAACGCTGGTGATGGGCAACACCCAGTATTCGGTTGCTACAGTTCTCACACTGTTTATGGGGGGCTTGGCACTCGGTAGCTTTCTTGGCGGTCGCTTGGTCGATCGGCAAAGCTCTCCCCTAAAAATGTATGCCCTGCTTGAAGCCGCCATCGGCATCTATTGTTTCCTCATCCCCAGTTTGATTGATGCCGCATTTCCTGTATTTCAGTGGATATATGCGCAAGTGGGTGATTCACATATGACTGCCAGCCTGTACCGATTTGTGGTGTGCGGGGCAATCTTATTGATTCCCACTTCCTTGATGGGTGCGACCCTTCCTGTATTGGGGAAATTCATTACGCGCGACGAACGGTTTATCGGACGTGATGTGGGCACACTCTATGCGACCAATACTTTTGGGGCAGTGCTCGGTGCCTTTTGTTCGGGGATCGTGCTGATACGCTTGTTTGGTGTTCAGGCCGCTAATGGAATTGCCGCTTTGTTAAATATTTCGATCGCCGTTTTTATCTGGCGTTTCTTTTTGAATCCGTCCCCATCTACAGGCGAACCCGCAGTAGAACCGAAATCCTCGTCGAACAATAAATCAGCAATGGATCGGAACGACATCCAGGTCCTGATGGTTTTTGCCGGCTCTGGTGTTTGTGCGATGATTTATCAAATTGCCTGGAACCGTATTTTCTCGTTGTTATTAGGTTCCTCGATTTATGCTTTCAGTTTGATATTGACCACTTTCATTTTAGGACTGGCCTTGGGAACGGCTTTTTTCTCTCGAGTGGTGAATCGCTTTGGCGATTTGTACAAATTGTTTGCGTATTTGCAGGCCGGGATTGGTATTTCTGCGTTGATTGCGATTCCATTTTTTGGCGAGATTCCCTTTCTGAATCGATGGGTGTATCAAACCTGGAACTATGATTTTCTGACGGTTCAGGCTTTCATGTTTCTGGTGATTTTCGCGTTCTTATTCATCCCCACATTCTTGCTGGGAGGGCAATTCCCGGTCGTTGTCAAAATGACGATTCGTCGATTGACAGACCTTGGCGAAAATGTAGGGCGTGTGTATTCCGCCAATACCATCGGTGCCATCGTGGGAGCTTTTTGCGCCGGGTTTTTCCTCATACCGGGAATAGGGGTGCAGGAGTCCATTAAAATGGCGATTTTCCTGAACCTCACCTTCGCGGTTTTTCTGATATGGAAAAGTCCAAGCACCGGTTCGGGGTTGAAAATTTACGGAGCACCTCTGATTGCGATTTTATGTGTCATGGGGGCTCGCATGGTGGGCGACTGGGACAAAGCCGTTATCTCCAGTGGTTCATTCATGCCGTACCGGATCGAAGATTTGGGTTCCGCCGAGAAGAGAGAAAATAAAATCCTTTTCTATCAGGAAGGAATGCACACCACGGTAACGGTGGAGCTTGCGATTTCGGGCAATGTCTTCCTTCGAGTCAATGGAAAAACTGATGCGTCGCTTGCTTTGGATATGCGGACGCAGTTGTTGTCGGGTTACCTGCCCATGTCATTTCACAAAGATCCAAAGTCGGTTCTTGTTGTGGGGCAGGGGAGTGGCATAACTCTGGGAGCCGTTGAACGATTTCCAGAGCCCGAAGCAATCGACCTGGTTGAGATATCATCGGCAGTGCTCGAAGGTTCGCGTTATTTTTCCCCTTTTAACCATAACGCGCTGGAAGATTCGCGAGTGAATCTTGTTGTAGAGGACGGAAGAAATCATATTGCACTGACACCGAAAAAATACGATGTGATAATTTCTGAACCTTCTAACCCCTGGATTGCTGGAGTAGGAGCCTTGTTCACGCGCGATTTTTTTGAACTGGCGCGAGGAAAGCTGACACCAGACGGTGTGTTCTGCATTTGGGTGCACACCAATATGTCGCCCGAAGGTTTCAAATCAATTGTCCGTTCCTATGTCGATGTATTTCCCTACGCGACATTGTGGGAGTCTATTGTTGGCGACGATTATTTGTTAATCGGTTCACCCGCACCGCTGGGCTTGCTCAATGGAAAGATTAAAAACTTGCTGGCGAATCCATCCAGTAAAAAGGATCTGAATAAAATTGGGATCTATAATGCTCCCGATCTCATGAGTTTGATGATTTTGGACCGCGACGGTTTGGTGGAGTTCAGTGCTAAGGCACCTATTCATACTGATGACAATGCCCTACTGGAATTCAGTGCACCGCAGTATATTTATAAGGATGAGAGGAGCCGCATTGTTCGTCAATTAGGAACCTATTTTAAAATCAATCCCGATTTACTTAAGTTTGACGGAATCGACAGAGAGCAAGAAGAGGAGACTCGGTCCCAGGTAGCCTCGTTGAAACGCTCGGAGAGCCAGGTCGCTGAGATCAAAAGGAAAGTGCAGATCGATCATCATTTAGACCTTGCTCAATCTTCTGTTCAGCAGGGAAATTGGGTGACAGCTCTTGAGAATTATCGAGATATTCTTAAAATCGATTCAGAGCATGTGCTGACTTATTACAATCTTGGAAATGTGTTGATGGCGATGAAACGTTTCCCCGCCGCCTCTGCCGCGTATCGTAAAACCCTGGAACTCAACCCACATTATATTTTCGGTGCGCTGGAACTGGCAAAAAGTTATTTTGCCATGAATCACCCCGATAAAGCGGTAGAAATGCTTTCAGGCTTTGTAAAAAAATATCCTCAAGAGAAGGAATTGCGGTTTCAACTTGGGGTCGCCTATGCGTTTGACAAGAAAGTTTCAAAGGCGATTCATGAGCTTGAACAAGCTACTTTACTCGACCCAGAATACGCACTTCCCCATTTTTATTTAGGATTGCAATACGAAGGACAAGATCCAGTGCGAGCTCGAAAAAGTTTTCAGCAGTTTATAAAATTAGCTGATAATAAAAAATCAGATAAAGAACTGGTCGCTAAAGCAGAAAACTTTTTAAACAAACGTTGAATCAAAGATCATATAAAGTATACTAGTTGTTTTTTTAATTGAAGGTTATTTTCCAATCAAGTAAATAGCGGCACTACTGCCCATTGCCAAAAGATTTTACATGCCACTTAAAATAAAAATTACCTGGATTTTTTGTATCCTTATCATCTTCTTTGGTTTCCTGGGAAGCTCCGTTAAGACTAAGCTGGAGATGTCAAGTAAGATGTCTTCCAAGAAGGAGCTGGCCGCCAATAAAGAGTTTGACCGAAAAATGAAAGCCCAAAAGGCTCCACCTCCTGATCCCATCAAAGAAATTAAAGAATTGAATGCCATGGGAAAGTTTTCCGAGGCTGTGGCATTGTCAGCGCAAATCGCCGAACTCAATCCCAGTGCCGCACGCGTTTTCACTTGGTGGGGAATTTCTCTGGTCAAAGCCAATAAACATTCGGAGGCGATGGATAAATTTGAAAGGTCTGCACAGTTAAATGCGACTAACACGAAAACCTTTCTTTATTGGGGGTTGGCTCTCTCTATGGAGAATCGTTTGGACGAGGCAATGGAAAAGTATGAAGCCGCAGTAGTACTAGATCCAGAAAATGCGCGCGCATATGCCTATTGGGGATCGGCTTTGAGTAAGCAAGGGAAATATAAAGAGGCGGCGGAGAAGCTGGCTCTGGCTATTGATGCTAATAAATTTGAGCCGATTTCCTACGGACTCTTGGTAGATATAAATTACCACTTGGGGCAATACAAGCAGGCTTGGGATATAGTTAAAAAGGCGCGAGAATTAAAAGTTAGTATTCCGGAAGGTTCGTTAAAACGTTTGAACGATGCATACCCCGACCCAGCTGGCGTTGCAGTTCCCTAGGGAATTCATGCTAAAGGTTGAATCAAATGCTGACGATTAGTATATTTTTATTTGAAATATAGATTTTTTTCGGGTAGATTTTTTATAGAATCCATTGTTTATTAGGTGCTTCAGGAATTAACGAGATAAAATATTGCGTAAAGTCGAGATACTTTAAGAATATTTCAAGATTTAGATTTTACGAATTTATTTAACCAGATTTTTTGAAGGGACTACCAGTGAAAAATCTTTGGGGTCGAAATAGCTTCCTTTGGTTTTTAGTGACAGCCTTTTTAGTTTCCATTTCAAATGGAGATGCCGTTGCTTCTGTAGCAAACCTAAAAAATTCTGGTTCTGAAACTTCTCCTATTAGTAAAGCTAGTGCTGCTGATCTTTCCGATTTCTATTTAGCTCAAAACCCTGAAGTCACCATAAATCTAGAAAAGCGAATGCCGTCTCAATCTGAGATTGATCAGCAGGTTGTTTCTCGTGCGGCTGAGGTGAAAACTGAAAATAGCCCTAAGCAAGTGAACCCAGCGGTTTCGCCGGTAGATCAAGTGCAAGCTGAGCTAGCGGGTGAGAAGAGTGACATTGTTCCTGGTACTGTGGAGCTGGCAGAAGGTGAAGACTCTTTTGATGACATGGAAGACCCCTTTGCGGAAGAAGAAGCTATCCCTGTTCAGAGTGATCCACTTGAAGGTTATAATAGGTGGATGTATAGCGTGAATGAAAGCATCTATGACTACTTTATGGAACCCGTAGCACGAGGCTATCGAGCTGTACTTCATGAGAATATTAGATTGTCTATCAGAAATGTTTTTGATAATGCCCTGTCTCCTGTCAAGTTTGTCAGTAGTGCCATTCAAGGTGATTTAGATAAGTCTGCCCGGGTTTTGAGTCGATTGGTACTCAATACCACTGTCGGTTTGGGGGGGATTTTTGACGTTGCGGGTGAAGGCTATGGTGTCGATAATGTAAACGAAGACATGGATCAGGCTATGGGTTTTCATGGTGTACCCACAGGGCCTTATCTTGTATTGCCATTCTTTGGACCCTCTTCAGCAAGGGATTTTACGGGAAGAATTTTTGATTCCCTGTTGAGCCCGGTTTCTTATTTTTCGCCTTCTTTTCTTGTTGGTGCAGGCATTACCGTGGAAGAAAGAACCAATGCCGTTTCCTTTATCATTGATGATAAAAAAGCCATTGACGATAGTGCTTTGGATGAGTACGAAAGTGTGCGTGACTTTTATTATCAATACCGCGAAGGCTTAGTTGCTAAATAAGCAACACCGCAACGCAGAGCTTGTAAATTTTCTCTCCCCTTTTATTCCATTCCCCCGCTGTTTCCTGTAAGCTAGCACCTGTTTATCAACAAAGAAAACCTCTTCCTTTTATAGCTTAATATGGCGTCCTTGAACCGTTTATCCCAAGAGTCCAGTCCTTATCTGTTACAACATTCAAGTCAGGCCGTAGATTGGTTTCCATGGTCCGACGAGGCTTTGGAAAAAGCTCGTCTTGAAAACAAACTCATCTTGCTCAGCAGTGGTTACTCTGCTTGTCGCTGGTGCCATGTCATGGCGAAAGAAGCGTTTGAAGACCCGGTCATTGTCAACCTTCTGAATCAAAAATTCATAAGCATCAAAGTGGATCGGGAAGAACGCCCGGAAGTGGATTCTCTTTACATGCAAGCCCTTATTGCTATGAACGGGCAGGGCGGCTGGCCTTTGAATGTGATTCTTAGCCCGACGCTTTCTCCCATCTCAGGCGGAACGTATTTCCCTCCCAGAGGGAAGGACAATCGCCCCGGATTTTTGGATATTCTTAAAGACGCTCAATTTAAATTTGAAGAGAAAACAGATGAAGTGGAAGCGGGTGGATTGAAAATTCTTCAGGGTTTAGAAGGTGAATCGACAAGCCCGGCCGGACAGGATATACCTGTTGGTTTGGGTGATGCTTTTCAAATATTGGACGAAAATTATGATCGCGAGTTCGGTGGTTTTGGTTATGGGATGAAGTTTCCCGAGCCATCTGCATACGCTGGATTGCTTCGCCACTGGGCAAGCGCAGGTTCTGCGGAATCGGTGACCATGTTTGATAAAAGCTTGACCTCCATGTGCCAAGGGGGAATGTTCGATCAATTGGGTGGTGGATTTCACCGCTATGCGGTTGATCGAAAATGGGTCGTCCCTCATTTTGAAAAAATGCTTTGCGACAATGGACTTTTGGCGCGACTGTTTCTGGAAGGCTTTCAGGCTACCAAACAGGAAATGTATTCGGACATCGCCGAAAGGACATTCAGGTTTGTTGCAAGAGAATTGACTTCAGCCGATGGGGCTTTCTACTCCAGTCTTTCTGCGCACGAAGAAGGTAGAGAAGGTGAGTATTATCTTTGGGATATTAAAGAAATTCTGAACCTGCTTGGGCCACGTCACGCGAAAGTCATTGCTGTTGCTTACGGAATTTCTTCCGGAGGTAATTTCAATCGCAGAAATGTTTTGACCCGTCTCGTCTCAATAGAAAAAATTGCCGAGCTCTCCCAGGTTCCTATTTTTGAAGTTCCGCATATTTTGAATTCAGCGCAAAAAATTCTGGAAGAATCTAGAAATAAACGAAAACCACCCGAGCGCGATGAAAAAATCATCGCTGGATGGAATGGGCTTATGATTTCCGCCTATGCCTTGGGCTATTCTGTTTTGAGAGACAAGGCTTATTTGGAGTCTGCAATAAAATGTGCTGAATTTATCTGGCGTGAACATTGGAAAGATGGACAATTACTTCGCATCGCAGGTGCCGTAGGCAAGCCAGGAACATTGGAAGACTACGCCTATCTCATTGGTGGTTATATTGATCTTTACTCTGCTTCACTCGAATCGCGGTGGATCGAACGCGCGCAGATCTTAGCCGAGGCAATGATCGAAAATTTTGAAGATGTAGAGTCCGGTGGATTTTTCACTACAGCGAAAAACAGGAAGGACTTGCCCATACGTATCAAGAGTCCGGCAGACGACTCGGCACCATCCGCATACGCCTATGCTGTTGAAGGACTCATCCGTCTGGGCATTCTTTTAGGTTGCGGTCGTTTCACTAAAAAAGCAGGCAAGGCATTGACTGCGATGGGAGACAAGCTTCAAAAAACACCCGCGGCCTATCATGCCCTGTTGTCCGCGCAAGAACTTTTAAATTCACCGGCGACAGAAATCATACTCATTGGTGATCGAGAAGATAAAGTGTTCGAAGAATTGCACGCCGAGGCCTATAGGGATTTTCGACCCAATAAAATCATTGTGTGGAGAGAGAGTGCTGAAAGCGAAAAAATGTTTCCTTTGATTGAAGGCAAGCATAGCGAAACGGGCAAGCCAACGGTTTACCTTTGTGAGAAAGGGACCTGTCACCCTCCCGCGAATAGTGCAAAGGCCATGCAGAACATTTTGTCCGCACCGCAAGAAATCAGAATTAATATCTTCGACGAAGAGAAATACACCGCTGAAATGAACAGCAATGAGAACGCTCAGTTCCTCGGTGTCATGTCCAACATCTTTAAGCAATCCGGGCTCGGAAGCTAGATTGTTTTTAAATCATAAGGAATAGAAAAAATGACTGAGAAAAATTTGTTGGAATGCATCAAGCAAGGTGCGGAGGCATGGAACCTGTGGCGAGATGAAAATGGTGATGCGGATGTGGACCTTTCCAAAGTGGACTTGAGAGGGGCTGAACTTAAAAATGTAAACCTCAGTCATGCCTGTCTGAAAGAAGCCAAGCTACAGTTTGCCAAGTTGCAGAAGGCTAATCTGGAAGGAGCGAACCTTCAAGGAGCCAGACTTTTGGAGGCAAGTTTACACAGTGCTTGTTTACGCAATGCCAATTTGACAGGGGCGAGTTTGCTGGAGGCGAATTTGCAATGTGCCGATCTTGAAAATGCCGACTTGCGGGCCGTTCAGTTCAATGAAACCGTATTGCTGGATCAGGCAAATTTGAAAGGTGCCAACCTTTCGACTGCGACCGGTATCACGACAAATCAAATCCAATCGGCCATTATTGATGGGAAAACGCAACTTCCTGAATACCTCACTGAAGAAATGGACGATGAGTTTCTGCTTCAGTTTTAAGAAAACGTAATTTGCAAAGAATCTGGGTAGAGGGCCGGTTACTGACTGCCGCCATCAATGCCACCACAGTCTCCGCCTGAAAAACCGTCACCATCGTTTCCGAAATCAATGATCCCACTGTTCATTTCAATGCTGGTTTGACAGGCTTCTTCGGGCGTGAAGCCAGAGTCGCCCTCAAAAAATTTATCTCCGATTTCCTGCCTTAAATTTTGAAGGTTGAGTTCACTGTTTTCCTCAGTTGCCAATTGAAGAAACTGCTCTTGTTGGCAAAACATTGCGTAGCCATAATAGACGTAATGGGGATTCAGACCTTCCACTTCAATCGTTTTTTTTACCTGCCCGGGTGTATATGATTTTGATCGACCGTATCGTTTTTTCAAAAGAGGGCCGAGTTTTTTCATATAAGACTTAAGGGCAAAGTGTTTTTTTATTCCATGAAACATAATTTCTCCCTGCTCATTTCCTCGACGGTTATAACCGATTTTTTCTGTAAATGTAACAAAGTATTTTTAAACTAGATCATCCTGAAAAGTTTAGCAACGCTAATATCAATAATTAATCCCAGGTCCTTTACAGCGAGTTAAATGTAGTATTAGAGATTAAGGATATTCGCTTGAAAATTAACATAATGATGCCATATACGGTGCGATTTCAATGAGGCAGAGGTTTGTTTTTTTCTTTATCAGAATTTACCCTTGGTTTTTGTCTTGAATTCGCCTTAGTCCTTGATTTAAATCGAATCTTATGGAAGAATGCAACGTTTATCAATCCCTCACCTCAATTCAAACGAAATTGAGGCTATAACCCAAGAGGAGAAAATCTTGAGATCTTACCAAACAGTTTTGATTTTAAAGCCCGATCTAGATGATGCGGGTGTCACAGAAATGATTGAAAAGGTGGAAGAATACTTCAAAAAATACGAAGGTTCCACTATAAGTGTTGAAAATTGGGGGAAGAAGCGACTGGCTTATCGAGTCAAAAAAAATCGCTTTGGTATTTATTTGAATTTCTATCACACCTGTGAAAATACACGCGTTGTTGAACTTGAGAAAGATTTTTTCTTGAGTGACACAATCATTAAATTTTTAGTCTTGCGCTTGACAGATAAAGATTTGGAGCGTTCTTTGGCTCGCATCAGTGATGCTGCAAAGTCTGAAGAAAGCCCTGATGATGAAAATAGCGGTAGTGTTACTTCAGAAGATGGTGATGTCGTTAGAGCTAGCGCGGTTAAAAGCGAGCCCGCAGCGGTTAAAACCGAATCATCAAATGATGAGAACGGGGAGTAGGTTATGCCAAGTTTCAATAAAGTGTTTCTCATGGGCAATTTAACCCGCGATCCAGAGCTGAGATATACGGCTAGTGGAACGGCCTTGGCTAGTTTTGGAATTGCCGTCAATCGCAAGTTCAAACAGGGTGATGAATGGAAAGACGAAGCTTGCTTTGTCGATATCACCGTTTGGGGCAAGCAGGGTGAAAATTGCTCAGAATACCTTAGCAAGGGGAGGCCCGTCTTTATTGAAGGCTATTTACGTTTTTCCACTTGGGAGGCCGATGGTGGTCAAAAAAGGAGCAAGTTGGACGTAACAGCCAACACCGTTCAATTTTTGGGTGGTCGTGGAGACAATCCCGGATCTTCGGGGGGAGGCTCTCCTGCTCAAGATTCTCCAAGTATGCATGGAGACGATGACGTTCCCTTTTAACAAACTTAAAAATAATTTGAACCAGTGCGGTTTTATTCAAAATTTTAAGACCGTTGACTGGTCAGTCTTATACTCATAATTAGGAAAAAAGATGACCTATACAAAAAAACGAAGTTTCTTTGCTCAGAAGATATGTCGGTTTTGCGCAGAAAAAGTCGAAGTGATCGACTTCTTTGATATTAAATTACTCAAGCCACTTATTTCCGAGAGAGGGAAAATCATTCCTTCACGTATTTCGGGGAACTGTGCGAAGCATCAAAGACGTTTGACTGAAGCTGTTAAACTGGCACGCAATATTGCTTTATTACCATTTTCGGTTGAACGCTGAACTTTGTCCCCGTCGTTTAATCCCAAGGATCAAGCTTTACCGCTGGTTCTCATTCTGGGGATATTGGCACTGACTGCGGCTTTTCCTTTTGTGGGAATGGTTCTGGGCGTGTTGATGCCTCTGCCTATCATTTGGACATATGTCCGGGTGGGGCGAGTCCAGGGGCTGGTCTTGATCGGGCTGGTTTTTTTGCTCGTGTTGGTCTTTGCTGGCGGTTTGCCTGCGAGGGTTTTCTTTGCTGAATACGGTGTTTTAGCTTGGGTTATGGCTGAAGGTATTAGGCAAAGTCAGCCACTGGATCGATGTATATTCTTTTCGGCCCTGGGATCGACCTTGGTCTCTATTTTGCTCTTGTTTGTTTTTTTGGCAGAGCAGGACGTTGGGGTTGGCGAGTTCATTGAAAAACAAGTTTCTGCGCAAATTCAGGTTTCGGTAGACGCCATGAATGCCATGGGCGAGGGTAGCGAGGAAGAGCGACTGCTACTGGAGAAAAATTTTAGTACGGTTGCGAAGCTATTTGCGGAAATTTATCCTTCGTTGTTGATGGTTGGCTCTTTGATAACAGCGTTGACTAATTATTTTTCTTTATTGTGGCTTGCGGGAAAGATGCGGATTGATTTTCCATTCCATTCCGGCAAGTTTTCGCAGTGGAATCTTCCTGAAGCAACGGTTTGGTTTTTGGTTGTGGCTGGTTGCGACGTTGCTTTTTGGGGCGGACTGGGTGCCGTTGGAACGAATCTGTTAGTTGTAGTTTTACTCGCGTATTTTTTACAAGGCGTGGCCGTGGTCGTTCATTTTCTTCAGACCCGGAATTTTGCCCGCATATTTTGGTTTGTCTCATTCTTTCTCATCATGGTACAGCCGATTTTGATTGGGATCACTATCGGGGTAGGAGTTTTCGACCTTTGGGCGGATTTTAGAAAACTCAGATCGATCCCCTCTCAATCGGAATGACGCGATGAGTTCATTTATTTATAATTAAGGAGCGGTAGGAATCATGAAGTTATTACTCAAAGAAAATGTTGATGGTCTTGGTGATTGCGGCGATGAAGTTGAAGTGAAAGACGGATACGGACGAAATTATCTTGTTCCCAAGGGACTTGCTATTCAAGCAACTCCAAAAAACTTAAAGCAGTTCAATCATCAAAAAAGCATTGTTCAAGGACGACTACGAAAAGCCAAAGTCGGTGCCGAAGAAAAAGCTCTGGAAATTTCCAAAATTATTTGCTCTATTACCAAAAAGATTGGCGATCAAGGCAAGTTGTTCGGGTCTGTAACAGCACAGGATATTGCAGATGTTTTGCATGGCAAGGGGATTTCTGTTGATCGTAGAAAGATCCAGTTGGATGAGCCAATTAAAACTCTCGGCGAATTCAAAGCTCCTTATAAATTACACCCGGAAGTGATTGCTCAAATCAATGTGGTTGTTGTTGCTGAGAATCCTCCACCGGTAAAAGCACCGGAGACGACTCCTGAAAAGAGTGAAGACGAATCCACAACGGAGACCGCCTGATTTAGGCGGTTCCACCCCCTAGATAAAATGTCGGACTTCGCTGGTAGCATTCCGCAGAACAAGCTCCCTCCTTATAATTTGGAAGCGGAGCAGAGCGTCCTGAGTGCTTGCATGAAGTCCAGTGAAGCTTTTGCTCGATCTCTGGAGACATTGGCGGCAGAGGATTTTTATAAGTCGTCTCACCAGAAAATTTATACCGTTCTACGCCATTTATTCGAAGAGAACTTATCGATAGATATCCTCACCCTCAGTGAGGGTTTGCGTCGCGAAAAAGCTTTTGAAGAGATTGGCGGGCTGGAATACCTCTCATTTCTGGAAGATTTTGTACCCACCGCTTCGGCTGTTGCTCATCACGCCAAGATCGTTAAGGAAAAGAAAATCCTTCGCGATTTGATACAGACCGCCACAGAGATCGTTACCAATAGTTACAATGAGTTTGAAAGCATTGATCAGATTCTGGATCAGGCTGAAAAGACTATTTTTGAGATTTCGGATAAAAGGACGACCCGGAATTTTGCTCGCGTCTCCGATGTTGTTAAATCCAATATCCACAGTGCCGAGAAGTTATCTCAAGAACCTGGCATGGTCACGGGCATCCCCACCGGGTTTATCGATCTAGACACGATGACCTCTGGCCTGCAACCCTCCGACCTAATCATTTTAGCTGGAAGGCCCAGTATGGGTAAAACCAGTTTTGCGCTGGATATTGCTCGACACGCAGCGGTCCATGCGCAAGCACCCTCTGTTATTTTTAGTCTGGAAATGTCTAAGGAGCAATTGGTCAATCGAATGTTATGTGCTGAAGCACGTGTCGACTCCAATAAACTACGGACGGGCTACATTGCTAAAAGCGATTGGCCTAAGTTGCATCAGGCTGGTGCTCGACTTTCGCAGGCACCTATTTTTATTGATGACAGTGGATCGCTTTCAGGCCTGGAGATAAGAGCGCGAACTCGAAGACTTGCGGCAGAGCAAAACCTGGGATTGATCATTATTGACTATCTTCAACTCATGCATTCTTCCTCTAGCAGGGAGAGTCGCCAGTTGGAAATTTCTGAAATATCACGTGGCTTAAAATCTTTGGCCAAAGAATTAAACATACCCGTCATCGCTTTGTCACAGCTGAGTCGTGCTGTAGAGAGTCGAACCGATAAGCGTCCCATGCTTTCCGATTTGAGAGAGTCCGGTGCTATTGAGCAGGACGCGGATGTTGTAATGTTCATCTACCGAGATGAAGTTTATAATCCAGAAACACAAGACGTTGGAATTTCTGAGATTTTGATTCGCAAACAACGTAATGGTCCTATTGGTGAAGTTAAGCTCGGGTTTGAAAATCAATTCACCCGATTTCATAACATTACCTCCAGAGATGATGCACCCGAATTAGAAAACGTCCCTCCCTTTCCTGATGACATTGAAGTTCCTTTTTAAGAATTAAGGCGAATTTTAAAATCACATCTATTGCTTATTCTGCAAACTTGGTAATATTATTTCCCTTAATCTAAGGCCCTCACAGCTTGAACTGTGATGTGTTCCATTTGAATGATCTTATAATACGTTCAATTATGAATATGCGTCCTCACGGAAAAGAACTAATTATCTTGACTGTCTTATTGAGCCTGCAATTTCTCTTATTCCCTTTAACTGCTTTAAAGGCGGAAGAAAATTTTCATCAAGGGAGGCCAGGATTTTCTCTAAGTGATCGTGCACAATTAGCCCTAGCTAATAAAGAATACGAGAAGGCCATTCCTGACTTTGTGCAATTGGTGCAGGAAGAGGGGGCTGATAGCTATATTGTGCGTGGATTTGTAAAGGCTTTTTATGGTGCGGACAGGCTAGATGAAGCCGATGAGGTTCTCAGCCATCTGGCAAAAAAATATCCCCAGTCTTCGGAAATAAAATTTGGACAGGGTTTGTCAGCATTTTATCAAGGCAAACAGGAGAAGGCCGAATCATTTTTCGACTCATCTTTGAAACTCGACTCCAAAAATGCACTGGCGTGGAATGCCTGGAGTGCGGTCTTGAGTGAACGCGGACTTTATGAGCTTGCGGTTGAAAAAAATTGGAAGGCCATTCGTAACGATCCTGAGGAATCTATATTCTTTGTAAATTTGCGGCATATTTATAAGCAAATGGAACATCCCGAATTGTTTGTTGGGAAATATAAGGAACAAGTGGAAAAAGGGGAGATGGGAATCGCCCTCGGATTTGCCAAAGTTTTAGCACGGGAATTGAGGCAAGAGGGATTCAAGCATTATTCTCAGCAAAATTTGGATTTAACGATCAAAGCTTTTTTGAAAATAGAAAAAATATACAAAGAAGTGCGGTATATTTCCGGAATCGTGCCGGCTTTGTTTAGCTTGGGACTTTTGTATGATGAAAAAGGTGATACGGCGACGTCACAGCTTTATTATCAACAGGTTCTGGATCTCAACCCAGAACACCTTCAAGCTCGGGATAAAATTAAGAAGGTTTTTCCAGAAGAATAAGCGAAGTCAGTGGATACTATTTATGGCTAGCTTTTTAGGCGGTCAAAATCGAATTAAATATTGACAAAATAAAGAGTTAAAGATATATTGCCGGGAGTTTATTCGGGCATATCAGTGTATTTTTTTCCAATTTTTTTGGAGGTGGCGTGGATAAGGATTTTTACACATTAATGGTGTTTCCAGGGACAGCGGCAGAACCCAAAAGAGTCAGGGTTTCCAAGCGCCTGTTTAAATATTCGATAGCATTCGCTTTGATACTTTCAGTGGGACTCGTAGGGACGTCTGTGTACTTTTCCAAAAAGTACATGGGGCTCACTTCAGAAAAAAAACAATTGGTTGAGTTGCACCGTCAAGCCAAGTTGCAGAAAATACAGGTCGAAAAGTTTTCCAAGCAGGTTCGTAATATGGAAGACGAAGTGGCGCGTCTGGAGCGATTTGAGAAAAAACTGAGAGCGATCACTTCTCTTGAGAATTCTGTCAGTTCAGATGATAAGAGCTGGGGCGTGGGTGGCCCTTATGGCTTGGCAGGCGCAAGTTTCTCGACATCGCTGGAGCAGGACGCAAAGAATTTGGCTGAGAAAGTTTCTTATAGTTTAGAGAACTTGACCAATCAGGCCAAGGCGCAGGCTATTAGTTTTCAAGAATTGGACGAATATTTCAAAAACCAAACTTCGCTTTTATCTTCAACGCCTTCCGTTTGGCCTGTGCGTGGTTGGGTTACATCTAGCTTTGGTTTTAGGAAATCTCCTTTTACTGGTTTGAGAGAGCGGCATGAGGGACTTGATATTGCAGCTAGACTGGGTTCCCCCATTCAAGCAACAGCTGATGGTGTGGTGGCCGTGTCTGGTCGTGGTTATGGCTACGGTAAGGTTGTGGAGGTCGATCACGGTTACGGGCTGGTTACTCGATATGGGCACAATTCCAAGCATTTGGTTAAAGTGGGTGACCGGGTTAAGCGAGGGCAAGTCATAGCTGAGGTGGGTAACACGGGCCGTAGTACTGGGGCGCATGTTCATTATGAGGTTTTATTGCATGGTGTTCCGGTGAATCCCAAGAAATATATTTTCGAAGAATGATTTGAAAATTTTGGAAGATTGCCTTCCTTTTAATACCTTGGGAGGAGGGCTTTTGATTTTTTGATGGCTCTAAAATTTGGGTCCTGAATGAGGAAGCTTGGGGCTTTTTTAAGGAAAATTAAAATCAAATCCTACCTGTTTGTTCGACCCTCCCTTTTTTACTCTGTTTTTCTTGTGAAGTTTGTTGACTTTAGTGGCTCTTTTGGTTTTCCGTGTTGATATTTGCGAGCTTAACGGAAAGTCGTTAGTCGTCGAATAGAATTTATAACAGCTTTTAACTATCTTAAAGATACCTAGAATATGGCGTTAGGATTTATTTCAAAAATATTTGGCACGAAGAACGAACGCGAGCTAAGACGATATCGTCAGGTAGTGGATAAAGTCAATGCGTTGGAGGAGAGCATTGTATCGCTTAGCGACGAAGCCTTGAAAGCCAAAACTGTAGAATTTAAAGAGCGTCTCAGTCAGGGCGAGACCCTGGAAGACATAATGCCCGAAGCTTTTGCCGTCGTTCGAGAAGCAGGGGTTCGGTCACTGGGGATGCGGCATTTTGACGTTCAGTTGATCGGTGGTGCGGTTCTTCACGAAGGAAAGATATCCGAGATGAAAACCGGGGAGGGGAAAACCCTGGTTGCTACCTTGCCTGTTTACTTGAATGCTTTGACGGGAAAGGGAGTTCATGTCGTAACGGTGAATGAATACCTCGCGCAGCGTGATGCGGAATGGATGGGAAAACTCTACAATTTTATGGGCTTGTCGGTGGGTGTGGTTCGCCATAGTCTGGATGATCTTGAGCGTCGAGAGGCTTATCAGTGCGATGTTACGTACGCTACAAACAATGAGCTTGGTTTCGATTATTTGCGGGACAATATGAAGTACGATGCCCGTCAGTTTGCTCAGCGTGAACTTAATTTTGCAATTGTAGATGAAGTGGATAGCATTTTGATCGACGAATCAAGAACCCCTCTCATCATATCGGGGCTTGCTGAAGAGTCTACAAGTAAGTATGGGGAGGCAAACGGAGTCATTCCTCATTTGAAGAAAGAAAAGCATTATACGGTCGAGGAGAAAAGTAAGACCGCGGCTCTTAATGAGGATGGCATCGCTAAAGTCGAAGAACTGTTGGGTGTCGAAAATCTTTATGACCCTAAAAATATCGAAATTCTGCATTGTGTTTCTCAGGCCCTCAAAGCTCACTCCATGTACAAGAACGAAGTTGATTATGTTGTTAACGATGAAGGACAGGTCGTT
>JAJDBG010000003.1 GCA_029261475.1 Nitrospinaceae bacterium | reverse complement strand
ATCTGGTGCGAAATGTTTTTACCTGAAATAGTATTAAATGCATTGTTAGTGTAGATTTGTGAATGTTTTTTAGAACGGAAAAGGGTTTGTTTATTGCCGGTTGAAGAAAAGATACAGTTCTTGTATGGGGTAATGACGGGGCTGTAACGGTCATCTAAAATAGGCATGCAGAATAAAAATGCAAATGCCCTAAAACATCCAGGCGATTCCAAAGGGGATGGAGTAAAGGATGAGTAGAAAAACCAGATTCAAAATCTGCAAAAATTCTAATTGATCTCTAATGGGAGATACAGCTATATCCACCCCCACTCTGCGGACGGCGTGCTCGATGTCGGAGGATTTTATTTGATCGGAATTTTTTTTGGAAAGTTCCACCATCACGTTGTCCAAGAAAAAGAATTTAAGGGCTTTTATCATGAAGCTGAAAATAATACGTGCGAACAGGGGGGTTACCCCACCTTTCAAGCGCAGTGATTCGAGAAATTTTTGACCGAAATTATCGAAGGACTCTTCGAGTTCGGGCCGGGAGATCACTTTGTTTGTTTTGGAAAATTTGGCCATCACTTGCCGAGTTAAAAGATCGAGCAGGGCATGCAATCCTTCTGCAACTTCAGAGAATTTTCTTCCCACTGTGAGAATTGCGCAGGAAAGAGCCGCTTGAAAAACTCCCCAGAATAAAAACCATCCGCCCGCAAGTGTCCAGGATATCCAATCTGTCCAATCGGGAGGTGTTGCCGAGCTTGTTTGCCAGTTGAAAATGGCAAAGGCCAGACCTGCTATTCCAAATCCGCTTGCAGAGAAAATAATCAAGCGTTTGAAGGTGCCTACAAATAGATCTGTAAAAAATGCTCGCCAATATAAAACTAAATTTTCTTTTTCCATGAGTGTTTTGAAGGGTTTTATTTAGATTCGGAGTAGATCGTTAAAATCAAATCTCCCTTGTTTTCGTTTTTTTTGCGGCCTTTGCCGCTCAACCGTAACCTGCCGCCGTGCGAGAAATTGGGAGGTATTTTAACCAGAACGGCTTCAGACTTGCCGTCACATTTGTAGCGTATTTCCTTTTGCACACCTTTTAAGATTTCTTCGCGAGGAATCGTTATTGAGTAATTGAAATCCAACGATTTTGATGAGGTGTCGATTGATGGTAGTGAATCTTTCAAAAAATTGAATAACCCTGGGCTACCGTATTCGGGATTTTGGGAATCTGACTCATTCGCGGTAGAAGGAGGAGGCTTTGACTTTTGGCGCATGGAATTGATTGTCATGATGGACGTACCTACCATATGAGCCACACGCAATCCCCGACCGATGACTCCAATGGGGCCGGGGATCATGCTTAAAACTCTGCCCAGGCCTCCTATCGCAGTGCTGAAAAAAAGTGGGCCAAAAAAAGACTGACCCGAGCGGAATCCACGGTTTTGAAATTCCCGGTTCAGTTCCTCGAAGATATCCCGAGCGAAGCCGTCGCGAAACATATTCTCGAATATTTCTTCTTGAGAGTAATTGAATCCAGAGTTTCCACCACGCGCTCCAGATAAATAATCTCGACGAAAGCGATCGTATTTGCGTCGCTTTTCCGGGTCTATCAATACCCCGTAAGCTTCGGTGATCCCCTTAAACTTTTCTTCGGCTTCGGGTGCGCCACGATTATGATCTGGATGGAATTCGAGTGCCAGTTTGCGGTAGTTTTTTTTGATCTCCACTGCGTCGGCAGATTCTTCGACATTCAAAATGGAGTAGTAATCTTTAAATTCTTTCATGCTTGTTAGCGTATCGTATTTTCCCAATCAAGACTGTTGAAAAATGCAGATCATTAAAGTTGAATGTTTCCTACAGAAAGCTGTAAGTTTTTCAAAAAAAGAAAAAAGTTTTTTTATCCAATTTGCAGGCCAAGCCATATAAATTATGGGGAATGCGCGAGCCTGTATTTAAAAGGTGATTTGGGGGAATTTTTCCCTTCGAGATTTATTCAACAAGCTTCGATCACATGCTTAATTTTTGCGGAAATTTGGCCTCCACTCTTTTGGGCCCTTGCAAGGATGAGGTGAGCTTAGAGGTGGATATTTTATAGGAGTCGTCTTGCAGTAGCCTTTGTTGAAGGTTCTCGAAATGAACGTAAATAGGGCGTGGGGAAGGATCGGCCTCGTTCGTAGCGATTATGAAGTTTTCCTCGCTCAGAACATCTCGGTATTTCCGTTTCATATTCATTTGGTACGCCAGGTAGCCGGGTATTGTTTCTGCGCCCTTGTAGGGAGTTTTATTAACAACCCTGTAGCTTTCTGGTAAATAGACATTGGCAAAATAGTCGGGTCCCAGAGAATGATGGACGACGGTTTTTATTTTCAATACCTGCAAATTCCCTTTTTCAGGGGGAAGATTCATCTCTATATAATACGTTCGCTCATGGAAATATAAATTTTCCAAAAATACAATTCCGTATAAAACGTTGAATTTGAATTGGAGGAATATTCCCAGACAAATCCATCCAAAAATTTTAAAATATTTTTTCATCGGCTCAATAGTTGAATCTTATTATTAGGTAAGTTTTTTTAATTCGGATTCCCAGTGTTGGATCCAGGATTCGATTTTTGCTACGTGTTTGGTTTCTTCTTCGCGGAGATCTTCGTACATTCTTCTAATGCCTATATTTTCTTCACTGTCTTCGGGTGTTTTTTCCAAAAGAGTTTCATAATAGGAAACGCTGTTGCTTTCACTGACGAGTGATTTTGCCAGAATATTCAAACGTGCGCGAATAGTTCCCACAGTTTCCTCTTTCCCGATGTTCATTTTTATGCTCCCGGTTGTTGTAATCTGATAAATTGATTATAACAAAATAATGAAGTGTTTTGCGTAGTCTCAACCTTTTAAGGATAATTTAAATATGAGTGGTTTTTCATTAGATAAATACAATGAGCTTGTTTCCCGCCTGGAAGAACTTTCAAGGCTGGGTGCTGTAATGGGAGTTCTGCACTGGGACCAGGAAGTCATACTTCCCAAGGGGGCGGTGGAATCACGTGCAAAGCAAATGGCCGCCATGGCTGGGATCATGCATGAAAAGGGGACTCATGCTGAATTGGGAGAATTACTGGAGACTCTGCATTCTTGCGGAGCTTCGGCGTATGATCCTTTGCAGTGGTGCAATATTTCGGAAGCGAAGCGCGACTATGATTTGAGTGTGAAAATTCCCAAGGATCTGGTTCAAGAGCTTGCGGAACTTGGAGCACGGGGGCATCAGGTTTGGGCACAAGCGCGTGAGGACAACAAGTTCTCCGATTTTGCACCGACTCTGAAACGTTTTGTGGAACTCAAAACGCGTTGGGCGCAATGTGCTTTCCCCGAACTTTCACCTTACGATGCAAATATTGATATTTTTGAACGTGGGATGACGGTCGATAAACTGACACCTATTTTTGATCGTGTGAAAACCGAATTAAAAATTCTCATTCAAAGGATCAAGGAGAATCCCCGTCAGTCAGATGAATCGTTTATGCAGGGGAGTTTCTCTGTTGAGAAACAGACCGCTTTGGGGAAGCGGATCAGCACGGCGATGGGATTTTCTTTCGATCACGGCCGGATGGATGTTTCGGTGCATCCCTTTTGTGGCGGGGCCGGAGCGGACGATGTTCGTATCACGACAAGGTACAGAGAAGATAATTTTGTCGAATCCTTGTATGCGGTGATTCATGAGACCGGGCATGGTTTGTATGAGCAGGGGCGGATGCAAGAACACCGCGATTTGCCTGTGTCAGAATCGTTGACAATGGGTATTCACGAATCCCAGTCTTTATTTTGGGAGCGTATGATCGCACAGGGAAAACCTTTTTGTGATGCATTTCTGCCAACGATTCAAGAGTTTTTCCCCGAGAATTTGGGAGGTGTGGCACCCCAGTCTTTTTTTGAGGCCGTGAATGCTTGCTCCCCCTCACTGATTCGGGTAGAAGCCGATGAGGCGACTTATCCACTTCATGTTATCCTGCGTTTTGAAATTGAAAAAGGTTTGTTTGATGGTTCGCTTGCCGTAGACGATTTGCCAGAAGTGTGGAATCAGAAGATGGAAGATTATCTTGGCATACGCCCGCCCAGCGATACCTTGGGTGTTTTACAGGATGTTCATTGGAGTGGGGGAGCGTTTGGATATTTCCCTTCCTATACCTTGGGAGCCATGTATGCTTGCCAGTTTTATGCGGCTCTTTTGAAGGAATTGCCTGAAATCGAAAGCGAAATATCCAAAGGCAATTTGGCACCTGTTAAAGCATGGTTGAATGAAAAAATTCACAGCAAAGGGCGGTTGCTCTCGCCGGATGAACTGATACAGAATGTGACCTCAAGTCCACTAGACCCCGAGGTTTTTATAGATTATTTGAAAAGAAAGTATGAAGCACTTTACGGCTTGAAATAAAATCAAAGGTAGAATTTATTTTGCTATTGTCGGTGGTTTGTTTTTAAACTGCTGACTCTAAATTGAGGTACTGTAAAATCTATCTGTTTTTGAAGAACCTCAGCCAGGACGATAGATGATTCATGACTGATGATCTGGAATATCATTACAGGGAACAATTAAGGCTTGAAGAGGATAGGAAGAATATCCAATTCTGTGCTATTTGCGAAAGGCCATTGCCTGAAAGGGCGGCCTTTTGCGTTCATTGTGACCCTCCACTGAATCTTAAGGGTTTTCCTGTAAGTAGAATGTCTGGTTTTTCGGCTTTTTATTGGATCTTTTTCCTGCTCATTTTGTTCTCTGGCTTCTTTTATTATAAGGAAGGTGGCCGTTGGGAGGATCTTGAAGCGCGAATCACAGGTTTGTTTCAAACGGAAGTTGCTATTCCTGAAGAGGGTGTTGACCCTGAAGAAGAGTTGAAGGTGGTTGTAACAGTCAACACTCCTGCTTTGAATGTTCGTTCTGAAGCCTCGGTTCAATCGGAAATTCTTGGTGTTTTATCTGAAAACGAAGAGGTGATCGTTTTGGAACGAAAAGAGGGCTGGACGCAGATTAGATTCAAAGGGCAAAGCGGTTGGGTTGCTTCCCGTTTATTGTCGTCAGAAATCAAATGAGCCAGCCGACCCGCTGGACCTATCGAAAGACTCGGGATCGTGGATTTATCTGCCATGATTCGTAATTAATAAATTGATGCAATTTTTTAACTGGGGGCTACTGTAAAGATATTCACTTATGGAAAAATTTCCTTACAAGGCGATCGTGTTTGATTGGGCCTATACGTTGGTTGATTTAGTGGACGAAAGCGATCCCAAAGCATTTGAGTTGATTTACCAGCGCATGCAAGGCTGGGGATGGAACCTGCCGGATTATAAAGTGGTTTACGATCATTATCGGGCCGTATTTGAAATGATGATTTTGCAATCGAAATCCACGCATCAGGACGCCCGGTTCGAGGATGTTCTCAAACTCCTTGTATTGAGTCACTGTAAAGAAAAAGTAGAAGGCGATAAAATCCGCGAGTTGTTGCAGGAATATTATCAAGAGATATACAAGCCCAGAAAAGTCTACGACGACACGATACCTGCTTTGCAGGCATTTCAGAAAAAAGGTGTTCGGATGGGCATCATTTCTAACACGACGAATCCCGATTTCATGAAGGATTATGAACGGCAATTGCTGGGGCTTTCTTCTTATTTCGAATTTGCAATTTACTCATCCGGCGTTCCCTTTCGGAAGCCGCATCCAACTATTTTTGAAACCGCTTTGACTCGACTCTCCATGAAGGCAGATGAGGTTTTATTTGTGGGAGACAACCCTCTGACAGATATAGCGGGACCGCAAGCTGTAGGCATACACACTGCCTGGATGAACAGAGAAGAGGCCCCGCATCCCGAACCGATAAGACCGGATTATGTGATTCATTCTCTGGCGGATTTGCTGGAAATCAGTCAATAGTTCCAATGTCGATCCCTCGTTTTTATATTCCTCCTGAAAATGCAACTGAAGACCGAGTTCTTTTCCGGAAAGAGGATGAGAACCATATCAGGAATTCCTTAAGGCTGGGGCCGGGGGACCAGGTTTATGCTTTCGATGGCAAAGGAGTTCAATACCTTGTTCAGTTAGATCAAGTCGACAAGCAAGGCGTTGAGGGAAAAGTCCTTCAACACGAGCAGAGTATAAACGAGTCGCCGTTAGCTATCACACTGGGGCAAGCCTGGATCAAGGAAAGCAAGATGTCGACATTAGTGCGACAAGCTGTAGAACTGGGAATTGTTGCGCTTTATCCCTTGGTGACCGAAAGGTGTCAGACAAAAAAAAAGGCATTGCAGGAATCTTCCAAAACGTCTCGTTGGGAAGAGATTGCCCGGCAAGCGGCGCGGCAGTCGGGACGCGCAGTCGTTCCCGAAATCAAAAAACAGTTTTACAGTCCGGATGAATTTTTTACAGAAGGACAAAGTTTTGACCTCAAACTACTTTTCTGGGAAGACGAAAAAGGCACAAGGCTTCAAGATATCTCAGCTAAAAAAGGGGTGAAAACAGCGAGCCTTTTGTTCGGTCCCGAAGGTGGCTGGAGTTCTGAAGAAATCGAGACCGCACGGAGCCAGGGTTATCAAACCGTCAGCTTGGGACCTAGAATTTTAAGAGCTGAAACCGCTCCCCTTGCCGCTATATCTGTTCTACAATATATGTGGGGCGACATTTAAATAAAGTATTTTTATCAAGAAAAGAATTGGATAAACTATATGACGTATCAATGTGAACTGGACATGTTTGAAGGGCCATTGGATCTTTTGCTTCACCTCATCAAAGAGGAGAAGATGGACATCTACGATATTCCCATTGCCCAGATCACGCGGCAGTATTTTGAATACATGGATATGTTGAGGGAATTGAACCTCGACGTGGTGGGGGAGTATCTCATCATGGCCGCTGAATTGACTAAAATCAAATCCCGAATGCTGTTGCCCGTCGAGCCAAAGACCAATCAGGATGAGGTCGATCCAGAAGATGGCGAAGATCCACGAGAGGAATTGGCACGCAGGTTGTTGGAATATCGACGCTACAAAGGTGCGGCTTTTGAATTGAGGAAAAGGGAGTACGACCAACAGCAAATCTTCTATCGTGGAAGTGAGATAGAGGTAGAAGAGTCGGAAGGCGAAACGATGGTGGAAGCCAATATCTTCGACCTGTTGACCGCCTTTAGAGATATCCTAAAGAAGCAGACGGTCAGCCCCGGTTACGAGATAAAGGTCACGACTCTATCGGTTTCGGATCGCATTGAATACATCATGGAATTGTTGAATTCGTCAGAAAGCATCTCCTTCGATTCCCTATTCACACAACTCAATACCCGGCAGGAGATCATCGTCACATTTTTAGCAACGCTGGAGTTGATGCGCATGCGTCTGATTCGTATCCAGCAAGCAAAACGCTTTGGTACTATAAGAATCTACGCTTCAGCAGATAAAGAAGCGCAGGAAGAAGCCATTCGCCAGTTTCAGGCAAGCGAAGAAAACGAACAGAAGAGTTGAGGCCAAATGCTTAAAGTTGACTTCAGGGGGAAAGGGCATAACCTGATAAAATTTTTAAATAAGGCAAGGCTTAATTAAAGGAGTTTTTTAATGAATAAAGGATTATTGATATTTATTTTGATGTTCTTTTCCGCTTGCGCGAGTAAAACGGGTTGGGAGCCGACGGTGGACCCACACAATGACCCCAACCCTGATTTGATCGCAGCGCATACAGAAGAATGTCGACAATTGGCAGATAAAGCTTCGGGTGGAACGTTGACGCAGGCTGGAGTTGGCACAGCGGTCGGTGCTGGAGTGGGTGCTGTTGTCGGTGCTGTTATCGGTTCGCTATCGGGTAATGCCGGTGGGGGCGCGGCTACGGGTGCGGCGGTGGGTGGAGCCGGTGGTGGTGTTTCAAGTGGTGC
>JAJDBG010000002.1 GCA_029261475.1 Nitrospinaceae bacterium | reverse complement strand
CAAAGAGATTGGCAAGCCAAAGCAGATGGTCACCCGCAGTCCAAAAGGACACAGTGGCGATTTCATCGCAGCCTGCCGAGGCGACCTCGACTCACTGCCAAGCTCGAACTTCGATTACTCAGCCCGGCTGACCGAGATTGTGCTGTTGGGAAATATCGCCTGCGCTGTGGGTGAAAAGCTGACCTACAGCATGAAAGAAGGGAAGATTCTCAACGCCTGACTTGGTAAATTTGAGCTTCGGCACAATAACACTTTCTAATCGAAATATTATGTAGGCACAGTGTAGGCACGGAGATTAAAACAGCTTCCAACACCGTATAATTTAATAAGGACATTATAACGCTGTTATATCAGGGTGTAAAGGCTGGATACAACAAATTATGGTTTTATTCAAACAGCTTAAAAGTCTACACTTTATAATTCGTAATCAGTAGGTCCGCGGTTCAATTCCGCGCGTTGGCTCCAGATATTTTAACGGCTTACAGGATTACCTGTAAGCCGTTTTTTTTATTGAATTATAAGGTTAGGCTATTTCACTTACCAATGCTATTCTATACAAGTAAGTAAGGGTTGATCAATTGTAGTGTAGATTCCTTCTAGTTTCTCGCTTGCAACAAACCTCGCGGTTTGTTTCTCTGTGGTTCTCTAAAAGTTCTTGCACCCATTCAACCCCATTCAAAAACAGGGAGTGGCTTTTTCCGGATTTTCTGGAAGTTTATTCCCACTAATTAGCAGGAGAGTAATTTCATGGCAGTAGGAACAGTAAAATGGTTTAACGAGAGCAAGGGTTATGGGTTCATTGAATCTGAAAATGGAAAAGATTTGTTTGTTCATTTCTCAGAGATTCAAGGTGATGGTTTCAAGACGCTTACAGAAGGCCAGTCGGTCGAGTTCGAAGAGGGTGTGGGCCAGAAAGGTCCCTGTGCTACCAAGGTGGTAGGCAAATAAGAACCTTATTGTTAGCAGAAATTTAACCCTGCTGGAGTTTTTCTTGTTCTAATATGAAGTTATCAATGGCGGTGTTAAAGTGTAGTACCTACACGTCAAAGTAATCCAGATAACTGATCACTGAACAAGGAGAGTTGAGGGAAAAAACGAATAAAATAAGTTCAAGAGAACCTGATTCTCTAGAAAGCCCGCTTACCAATGATCCAGCAGTAAGCGGGCTTTTTTGCGTCTATTTGCGTCGAAAGGAAAACCACCGTCAATTTGAATTGGAAATAATTGGCTCGCCGATAGAATTCAAATTTGACAAAGATCGCGTCAAGCAAATCATAAGAAATACAGACAGCAATGGGTATGAGCGATGCAATGTCCTAGGTGTAAATTTGAGCAACCGATATCAGGCATTTGCGTCGAGTGTGGAATTGTATTTTCGAAATACATAGAAATTCAGGAAAGAAAAAAAGAAGAAGCTAAAAACCCTCGCAACAAGTCCAAAACTTTTTCCCCTCCTCCCGACAATGACAGAAATGATTTACAGCTCTACGCAATCGGAGCTTTTTTTATTTTAGCGATTTTCGCCAGAAGTATGTTCTTCCTTCAATTCCCGCCATCATTGGACCCCTATTTCAGGATCATGATGTTGCTGACCATGATTTGGCTTAGTTTTCGTATTGTGCCGAAAATCGGCGTCTGGATGAATCAACTGGATGCGAAAGACAGAGATGAAACGAGGCTGGATGGGGTCAAGCTATATGATAAAAAGTCTATTATCTTTTTTATGGCAATGGGTGCACTAATGTTCTCGTTCCTTATTGGAGCCTTGCTAAGTGGGGATGTGGAGTGTTTTTCTGGAAGAAATCAAACCTGTCATGAAATTTATGATTCGGTTGCTGATGCCGGAGAGTATTGGATCACCATTTTACCTTATTATTTTGTTTCCCTACTCCCACTAGCGATGGGTTTTATAGGCTTGCAAATGAGGCGTGAGCGTCAATGAATTGAGTTGTCTGTGATGGAAGAATCTAAGTTTTTCCATTCCTGATTATAGAATCTTCTCCAACAGTGAGATCCCTAACAGGTTCCCCTACCCCACATTTTTTTAATATTGCGGATAACGCCTAAATAACGTTCAGCATCCTTTCTCTATCCTAAACATGATCTGTATCTTTATTGTGGAAGTAACAAAACTATCCTGTTAAATTAATAGGTATGGCTTTCATAAATTAAAATAATTACCCCTGTCCTGAACAGAATAGCCGAGAACTGATAAGCTCTTAATGGTTCCTTTTCTAAACTTGATGGGAATAAAAGTATAGCTCTTAGCTTCTAATCGTATTAAGACGTGTATTTTTATTATCTTAAATTTTTAAACTTTAGAGGGAGCTCCGATGAGCAATCCAAACACAGCTAGTACTTCTGGCAAATCTACAGGTTTCTTTTCCAAGCTATTTGCCAGTGAGGCTCCAAGTACATCCTTAATGGAAAACTCTTCTTGCCTTTATGCCGCCTTTGATAGCATTCAGACAAATGTGTTGATTGCTGATACCCGCTTTATATTGGTATATGCCAACCCAAAAGCAATTGAAACATTAACCGCAATTTCGGACGATATACATCGATCGTTTCAGGTTAATGTTCAGGATATTGTGGGTGGGTCTATACATCGATTTCATAAAGATCCTAATAAAATAGAGAAGATTCTTCTAAATCCCAAAGCACTTCCTCATGTAGCTGAGTTTACATTTGGCTCTGTCACCCTTGCCGCCCACGTCAACGGAATTTTAGATTCTCAGGGCGAGGTCACTGGCTACATCGTGAACTGGGAAAATGTCACTGAAAAGAAAAAAGTAGCCAAAAAGGCGGCTGAAGTTAGCTCTATGATGGAGAACGCACCTGTAAATGTCATTTTTGCGGATAAGGACGAATTCAAAATTCGATATATCAACCCTGCCTCAGTAGAAACACTTAAAAGTCTCGAACAATACATGCCCTGCAGAGCAGAAGAAATGCTCGGTCAGTGTATTGATATTTTCCATAAAAACCCTGCCCATCAACGAGCATTATTATCAGACCCGCGGAATTTACCCTATCGTGCCAAAATTCAATTAGGCCCCGAGATACTAGACCTCCTTACCAGTGCAATCTACGACGATGATAATCAATACATTGGGCCTATGGTTACTTGGGAAATTATCACCGAAAAACTTCGGATCGAAAATGAAATGTCCCAAGTGAAAGTCATGGTGGATGACGCTCCTATTAATATACTGAGAGCAGACAAGGACTTAAACATAGTCTACCTCAATACATCTACAAGAGACCTTCTTAGGGGGTTTGAGCAGTATTTACCTTTTAAAGCAGATGATTTGGTGGGACGATCCATTGACATTTTTCACAAAAATCCAGCCTATCAAAGGAAAATTTTAGCAGACCCAAATAACTTCCCCTTAGAGTCTGAAATACAAGTCGGCCCCGAGTTACTACACATCGTTGTTTCTGCTGTCAAGGACAATGACGGAAACTACGTCGGCCCAATGGTGACCTGGGAATCCGTTACAGAAAGAAGAGAGCTGGAAGCGCGAGAAAAAGAAGTCATGAGACAGGTCGCCGAAACGGCCCAGACTTTAGCGGGTGCCGCAGAAGAACTTACGGCAACTAGCCAGCAAATGGCGGGCAATGCCGAGGAAACCTCAGCTCAGGCAAATGTGGTCTCCACGGCTTGTGAGGAAGTGAGTCGCAACGTTCAAACCGTTGCAACGGGTACAGAAGAAATGAGTGCCAGCATCAAGGAAATAGCACACAATGCAAATGATGCCGCTCAGATAACCGGTGATGCTGTCAAAATGGCTGAATCTGCAAATACCACGGTCAGTCATTTGGGAGTAGCTTCGTCTGAAATCAGCGAAGTCATCAAGGTCATCACATCCATAGCAGAGCAAACCAACCTCCTTGCTCTGAATGCCACAATCGAAGCGGCCAGAGCCGGGGAAGCAGGTAAAGGCTTTGCCGTTGTAGCCAATGAAGTTAAGGAACTCGCCAAGGAAACAGCAAGAGCGACAGAGGATATCAGCCAAAAGATTGCGGCCATTCAAACTAACACCACAGAGGCTATAGACTCTATCGCGTCTATTTCCCAAGTGATCAATCAGATCAACGATATTTCCTCTACCATTGCGAGTGCTGTCGAAGAACAAACAGCTACAACCAGCGAAATGCAAAGAAGTGTTGGCGAGGCTTCTAGAGGTAGCAGCGAGATAACTGAAAATATTGCAGGCGTCGCGAGTGCCGCTGAAAGCACCACTTCAGGGGCAAGTGATACTCAAACTGCCGCCGCAGAATTGTCTAAATTAGCCAGCGATTTACAAAGAATCGTTGCAGCTCAATAGAAAATATAACTTTTATGGAATTTATAGATACGGAAATCAAAAATGCTCGCATTTTGATCGTTGATGATGAGCCTGGAAATATTGAACTATTGCGCCAGGTTTTGGACCAAAGTGGCTACCCGAACATTAAAACCACCAGTGATCCACGAGAGGTCCTTTCGATTTATAAAGAGTTTGACCCTGACATACTCTTGCTCGACTTAAGAATGCCGCATATGGACGGCTTCGCGGTCATGGAGCAGTTAAAAGAGTTCAATAAGGGGAATACCTATTGCCCCATCTTGATTTTGACAGCGGAACAAGGCAATGAGATTTGTTTGAAAGCCCTGAATAGTGGTGGCAGGGATTTCATGGGCAAGCCGATCAACCTACTTGAAATGCTGACTCGGGTCAGGAATCTTTTAGAAACCTACCTGTTGCAGAAAAAAGTGCGAAACCAAAACCTGATTCTTGAAGAAAAGGTCAAGGAGCGTACCAAGGAGTTAAATAACACTCGTTTGTCAGTCATTCAAAAATTGGGACGTGCGGCAGAGTACCGAGATAACGAAACCGGCAATCACGTCATTAGAATGAGTCGATACTCAGCTCTACTTGCCAAAAAGGTTGGCCTGAATGAGAAACACTGTGATTTGATTCTCAATGCCGCCCCCATGCACGACATTGGGAAAATTGGTATTCCAGACAGTATATTATTGAAACCTGGAAAACTGGACCATGCCGAATGGCAAATCATGAAAACCCATGTTGCAATTGGCGCAGAAATATTAGCCGATGACGAATCAGAACTATTACAGATGGCACAAAAGATGGCTCTTCAGCATCACGAGCAATTCAGCGGTTCGGGTTACCCCAATGGGCTAAAAGGTGAGGAAATTGCGATAGAAGCCAGAATCATTACCACCAGTGATATTTTCGATGCTCTGACCTCTGAACGTCCTTATAAAAAAGCCTGGTCTGTCGAAGACGCCATTAACGAAATGGAATCAAAAAGTGGCTTGATTCTCGACCCAAAACTGGTCACGGCTTTTAAAGAAATCCTTCCAGATGTTCTTAAAATCAAAGCACAGTTTTCTGATGCAGAGTAACCAGAAACCATCGCTTATTTTTATCTTCTGGAATTTTTTTCAAGGAATTCTTAAGCCAAAACCCCACTGAGCCTCACTCGCAGGCTTAGCGGTACTAAAAAAAGACCAAAAGTGTAGACCTGAGTTGAACAATAGAAAAAGAGAAAATTATGCTTAAAATAGTGTCGCTACTAATTTTACAAATAATGCCTTGAACCTCTGAAAAACTTTACGGATCAGATATAGCAAATCGACCCAATGAGCTGAGAGACGATCCTTGTGTTTAAAAAATGTAAAATTCTAATCGTTGAAGACAGGGTTGAATTTCGCCTTTTGATCAGAAAAATGCTGGAGAGTATCGTCCCGGAAATCCAGATCGAAGAGGCCGAAGATGGCGCAATGGCCGTCGAATTAGCAAAGGTAAAAAAGTTTGATTGCATCTTTCTAGACTACTTGCTAGGAGATAGCACCGCCCCTGTAGTTTTAAAAAAAATAAAAGAAGTCCAGCCTCAAATACCTATCGTAATAGTCTCGTCTCATAATAACCCTTCCATTGCGGAATCGGTTGAGCCTATGCAGATAGATGCTTTTATTTCCAAAACCAATCTAACGTTTGAGCTCCTGACGACAACTCTAAACAGGGTGCTATCCCGAACTCAAAGCACTACAGTCGATCAAAAATTTTCCTTATCCTTTCAAGAATTTGAGGGAATGAAGGTCATCATTGTAGATGATACCCCAAGCAATATCACTGTCTTACGGAATATTCTCTCCCCTGCCAAACTGAATATCTCATTCGCTCTCGATGGGAAAACAGCTCTTGAGCTTGTGGACCAAATTTCCCCTGATTTGATTTTGATGGACATCAGAATGCCTGGTATCGATGGCTTCGAGGCCTGTCGCCAACTCAAAAACAGTCCAACAACTCAAAACATTCCTTTAATATTTATTTCAGCCGACAACGATGTCGAAGCTTGCATCAAGGGATTTTCATTGGGAGCTGTGGACTATATAAACAAACCTTTTCATGAAGAAGAGGTTCTGGCCAGAGTTCATTCTCATTTAAAACTAAAAAAATTAATCAATGAGAAAGAGCTCTCTATCACATCTCTAGGGGGAGAGATAGAAGAGCAAAACAGAACCTTGCAATCCTCCAACGTGGAGTTAGTCCGAGCATACGAACTACAAAAAGAACGACTTGAAGATGTCACTCAAACTATTCTAGAGCAGGAATATTACCTTAAGGGTATCACCAAAAATATTCTGGATGGCTTGATCACTATCGACTCAAAAGGAAAAGTAGAAACATTCAATCCTGCCGCTGAAAAGATGTTTGGATACCCGAGTTTTGATGTCATTGGCAAGGATGTCAAAATGCTCATCCCCAGCTCCTATCATAGTCAATTCGATGACCAATTAAAAAATTATTCGAGAACAGATAACAGTCGAATCATTGGCATCAGACGCGAGGTGGTGGGCCTTAGAAAAAATGGTTCAACCTTTCCTTTAGATTTGAGCGTATCGGCGATGAAAGTCCATGAGGAAGTGCGTTTCATTGGAATCATGCGAGATATTAGCGAGCGCAAACAAGCTGATGCCGAGATACTCCGGTTCAAACGCGTTCTAAATTCGACCTCAAACGAAATTCTTGTGTTTGATGCTGTGACCTACAAATTCATCATGGTCAACCAAGCCGGCCAGGAAAATTTAGGTTACACGATGGAAGAGCTTGCCCAGATGACTCCATTGGAGATCAAACCAGACATCACACAGAAAAAATTTGAAACGCTGGTGAAACCGTTGCGCCAAAAAACCACACGGGAAATTGTTTATTTTAGCATTCACAAACGTAAGGATGGCACTACCTACCCTGTTGAAATTCATCTGCAAATTTTAGAGCAAGAATATGAGACCGTCTTTTTTGCCGTAGTACAAGACATAACAGAGAGAAAAAAATCAGAAAACCAATTGATACTAGCAAAGGAAACTGCCGAGAAAGCCAACCGATCCAAATCAAATTTTCTATCTAGAATGAGCCATGAATTTCGCACACCATTGAATTCCATTTTGGGGTACGCCCAGTTATTGTTGATGCCACGCAATGAAATGACACCCACTCAAGTTAAAAATATTCAGAATATTTTTAACTCAGGAGAACATTTACTGGAACTCATCAACGAAATTTTGGACGTGGCGCGCATTGAGGCTGAAAAGGTAGATATCTCTTTACAATCACTACCCGTTGGAGAATTGCTGGAGAATGTGATCCTGTTAGCAGGTCCACTCGCCGACAATCAAGGCATCTCTTTGAATTATATAAAAAGCGAACTTTCTGATCGAATGATCGTAGTCGACAAAACCCGTATCAAACAAGTGCTATTCAATCTGGTTTCAAATGCGATTAAATACAATAAAAAAAATGGGAAGGTCTACGTAGAACTTAGTATTGTTCATCGAACTTTTTTGAGAATAACCGTCAGAGATACTGGATTGGGCATTCCGGAAGATATGCAAGGCAAGTTGTTTGATGCTTTCAATCGCCTTGGAGCTGAAAAAACAAAAATCGAAGGAACGGGAATTGGGCTCAATATAACCAAAAAATTAGTCGAGTTGATGGCAGGCAGAATATCTTTTGAAAGTTTAAAGGGAGAAGGAAGCTCTTTCCATGTAGAATTCCCCCTCCACGAAACAAAAGATATAACAGATGTCAACACAGTTGAAGCAACCCCCTCTATACAAACAGCCCCAACTTCGCAATCATCTCCCCAAAAAATATTTCACATTCTTTATATTTATACTGAAAACAACCCTGGCAATGTCGAGCTGATTCAACAAGCTCTTAAAATCAGGGAAAACCTTATTCTCTTCACAGCCTCTGAAGCCAATTCTGGAATAGAGATTGCTCTCAACTCCGATATGGATATCGTCTTAATAGACATCAACCTGCAAGGAATGAATGGCATAGAGGCCTGCCAAATCCTTAGAAATGACTCCAGAACTTCAAATATGCCAATCCTGGCCATCAGTGCCAACGCAATGGAACAGGATGTCAAAATTGCAATGGAGGCAGGCTTCACTGATTACATTTCCAAGCCAATAAACATTCCACAGTTTTTGGAAAAAATTGATCTCAGTCTTGATTAAAAATAAGAGAAGGCCCAACAAGAAGATTTTTTCACTCGCGACAAATCTCTGCATCTAAAAATCACGACAGGCTTGGGAATGCCGCCAACAATTATTTCAGGAAAAATGATGCTTGAATTAAACCAGGAATTGGCAGGTATGAAAATTCTAATTGTCGACGATACTCCCGCTAATGTCGATGTTTTGAGAAAAATATTGACGCATCATGGATTTAATATTTCCATGGCCCCAAGCGGTGAAATAGCTTTAAAAATAGTCTCTAAAATCCAACCCGATCTAATTGTACTGGATGTCATGATGCCTGGAATCAATGGATTTGAGACCTGCCAAAAATTAAAATCCGATAAATCCACTCAGGATATACCTGTCATATTTATCACAGCAAAAATAGATGCCAACGATATTGTAGAAGGGTTTTCTGCTGGAGGGATCGATTATATTACAAAGCCATTTTCTCTTGAGGAAGTACTTGTCAGAATAGAAACCCAACTGAAATTAAGCAAAACCACAAAAGATCTCAAAAAAGCCATCCTCGCAACGCATGACGCAAAAGAAGATAGCCTTGCAAAGTCAGAATTTCTATCACGAATGAGTCACGAATTGAAAACACCTTTGAACTCGGTTCTGGGCTTTTCTCAATTATTGGAAATGAGTCAGGACCCACCTTTGACAACAGACCAAAAAAAACAAGTCGATCAAATCACAGGTGCGGGAAGATATTTACTCAAATTAATTGGAGAGGTTCTGGATGTCACTGATTTGGACTCCGGAAATTTTAAAATTCTCTCAGAAAAAGTCGACTTGCTCCCTTTGATTGAAGAAGCCATGACCGCCGTTATTCCTGATGCCAAAAAATACAATGTAACACTTATCAATAATACAAAAGACAGTGATACCTATTTTGTCAGAGGTGAAAGTAAACGAATCAAACAAATACTGGAAAATATTCTGCTCAATGCGATCAAGTACAACAAGGAAACGGGAACGGTGACTTTGGAGCTGACTAAAGATACAGAATGGGTGACCATTTCAATCACAGACACAGGTGAAGGCATACCTCAAGAGCACCTGGAAGAAATTTTCGTTCCACTCTTTCGATTGGAAAAACACAAAACGCTGGTCGGCGGTGTTGGGATGGGACTTACAACGGCCAAGAAATTGACACAGTTAATGGGAGGGAAAATTAAAGCAACGAGCAAGTTGAATGAAGGGAGCTGTTTCTCTGTCCATTTACCTGTAATGGCTAACAACTGAGACGATTATCTCGCCTGGATTTCACCTTTAGAATGATCAAATATAAACAGAGATTTTTTTTGATGGGAAGCCCCTACTCAAGCTAGTTTTGACTTAGAAGGAGCACTTTTTCTTATTTTTTTTAAAATATCTACGCCATATATCTCAACCATAGCATCTACATTCTGCCTTCTCAGCATCTCTTCGATCTGATCCTTTGAAAAGGGATGTGTTTTAGACTGATTTTTGACTGATTCCTTCCTTTTAGCGAAGTCTTCCATGACCTTTTCTCCTGTCAAAATTTCGTTACTATTGGCCTTATCGGTCAATACGAAGCAAAACTTGCGCCAAACAAAAAAAAACAATAATTTTCAGAATAAAATAAGCCTTCTGTTCCCTTGCTATCTTTTATTCATCGGACTTTAGGCCAAAGCATGGTAGACTGGGGTTTTTCAGGTTAGCGAGTTATGAGTGACCGCCAATTGCTTAAACAAGAAGCGTGTAGCTCAAAGGAATATTTCGAAGAAACGCCCTGCGATTGATCTTGTACATCCTTCCTTCAGCGTCGCCCTGCAATTCAAATTGACTGAATTGCCAGAAGCGAGTTCCATAGAATCCTCGAAAAAACTGAACGTCCTAGTTTGCTGTAACGTAAAGCAGACCCAACACTGATGCGGTTGCACGCATAAAGAGATTCCGGGTCAACCTTCAGCCGACGACCACATTATTCTATTATTTTAAACAACAAAATCCTCTTCAATATCAGGCAATAAAAAGCCATCACACAGAAACACTCATAGAATCGATTTTAATTTTTATCTCCAGCCAAGCTATCCCCACTTTGGTCGGTTTTTTCTATTTCCATCAAGTCTCCTACATGAGTAGTTTTTAAACTTTATTTTATGATCTCAATATCTCTCTCGTATTTAAAACGCAACTGGCTGGGAAATATTCGCAACGATATCCTTGCTGGTATCGTAGTCGCCCTGGCTCTAATTCCAGAAGCTATTGCTTTCTCAATCATTGCAGGCGTTGACCCAAAAGTCGGCTTATACGCCTCATTTTGTATTGCCGTTGTGATTGCCTTCATCGGTGGGCGCTCAGGCATGATATCTGCGGCAACAGGTGCCATGGCACTTGTCATGGTTTCGCTTGTGAAAAATTATGGACTCGAATACCTGCTAGCGGCAACCATTCTGACCGGGGTGTTACAAATCATTGCGGGCTTTTTAAAATTAGGCACCCTCATGCGTTTTGTATCACGCTCTGTCGTAACAGGATTTGTAAATGCCTTGGCAATTTTAATATTCATGGCACAATTGCCCGAGTTCAAAGGTGCGGGGATACAAATGTACAGCATGGTCGCTCTCGGACTGGCCATCATTTACATTTTTCCACATTTCACAAAAGCTATTCCCTCTCCATTGATCAGCATAGTAGTCATCACAACAATCAGCATCTATTTTGGAATGGATTTGCGCACAGTGGGAGATATGGGGGAACTCCCTTCCACCTTCCCGGTTTTCCTTTTACCCGACATCCCCCTCAACCTGGACACATTGCGAATTATTTTTCCCTATTCACTGACCTTGATGACCGTAGGCCTCTTAGAATCACTCATGACAGCTACCATAGTTGATGATCTGACAGATACGCCCAGCAACAAAAACCGAGAATGCGCCGGACAAGGTATTGCCAACATAGTGTCTGGTTTTTTTGGAGGAATGGCTGGCTGTGCGATGATTGGGCAATCGGTAATCAATATTAAATCAGGAGGACGAGGTCGACTTTCGACACTTTTCGCCGGACTTTTTCTGCTATTTTTACTGTTGGTATTAGGAGAGTGGGTAAAACAAATACCCATGGCCGCCCTAGTTGCGGTCATGATAATGGTTTCGATTGGGACATTCAGTTGGTCCTCTTTCAAAAACCTGAGAACTCACCCCAAATCCTCCAGTCTTGTCATGATAACCACCGTCATCGTCGTTGTCCTGACTCATGATTTAGCAATCGGTGTTTTTGTCGGTGTCCTGACAAGCGCGCTGTTCTTTGCCCGCAAAGTATCGCGCTTATTAAAAATTGAATCGCATCTATCCGAGGACGCAGATACCAGGACTTACAATGTTTACGGACAAGTCTTTTTTGCTTCTTCTGATACGTTCTCAAATTCTTTCGATTTCAAAGAAGTTATTCAACGTGTCATCATCGATCTCAGCGAAGCCCATTTCTGGGACTTATCCGCAGTCGGTGCATTGGACAAAGTTGTTATGAAGTTTCGCCGCGAAGGTACCGTCGTTAAACTGATTGGTATGAACAAAGCAAGCTCTACAATTGTTGATCGTCTGGCCCTGCACGACAAGCCGAATGCACTCGAACTCATGCCCAAACATTAAGGGGAAGAAAAAATGCCTAAGTTATTAGTATGTATTGACGGGTCCATTTACGCAGATAATCTCTGCACCAACGCCGCCTGGGTTGCAAACCGCATAAATGCTGAGATTGACCTTCTTCATGTTTTACGACGACCGTCAGACTATGAGGCACCAACAGATCACACTGGATTGATGGGCCTTGAGGCACGTAGTCATCTTCTTGATGAACTGACAAGAGTTGACGAAGAACGCGGACGTCTGGATCAAAAAAAGGGCAAGTTCATTCTCGAACACGGTGCCAAGGTTCTAAAAAAAGCGGGTGTCCAAACAATAAACCTCATTCATCGGCGCGGTAGTCTGGTTGAAACGATTCAGGAATTCGAAGATTCGGCAGATATGATTTTCATGGGCAAGCGCGGAGAACACGCAGATAAAAATTCTATCTTCCTGGGATCGAATCTGGAAAAAGTTGCCAGAGCCATTCACAAACCAATGTTTATTACATCATCCGTTATACGTCCAATAAAACGTTTCTTAATCGCTTACGATGGCAAAAACAGTGTGAATAAAGCCATCGACTACATTTGCGATCAACCCTTGCTAAAGAACGGCTTGGAGTGCCATTTACTTGTGGTTGAACGCAACAAAGGCGATATTGAAACATCAGAAGCCGAACAAAAACTCAGCAAAGCCGGATTTCAAACAACCATTAAAACAGAACAAAGCCCCTCGCCCGACCCCGTTATATCCACTTATGTCGAAAAAAATGAGATTGATCTCCTAATCACAGGTGCATACAGTCATTCGCGCATACACAGCCTGTTACTTGGAAGCACGACCGCATCATTGATCAAATCCTGCAAAATACCCTTACTGCTATTTCGTTAAGCGGAGCATCTCCAACTCAAGCAAAACACTACCTACCGCTGTCTTTATAAATATAACTATAGAGACAGAAATAAACCTTTCGCCCATTACATTTTAAAAACAATTTATATAAAAGTATTCAGTCAGGCTTTTCTGGCTTATCTATTTATCCATCCCGGCTGAATTCATACAATAAAGTCGAATTAATACACAGATAATCAATGCTAAATAAAATAAATAATTAAATATTCCCCAAGTGATCTCCTCATAAAAATGGACCCCGAACACGAATAAAATGTATATATTAAGGCGAATAGTGTAAAATAGTACTCATATTATATGTTTTCAGAACAGATAACTCATTACTTCTTCTCGATACAGAAATAGCAAGTCAGGGGGAAAACCTTGTCAAACTCATCCAATTTCGACAATTTATTTGAAGGGAAGACCCAACTTGCAACCCTCCCTGATATTTTCTATCAACTTCAAGATACCATTGATGACCCTGATAGCACCTTCGATGAAATTGGAAAAGTAATCCTTACAGACCCCAACCTGACAGCAAGTTTGCTACGAATTGCAAACAGTCCCTACTATGCACCTTCAAGCAAAATAGAAAGTGTCTCTCATGCCTTATCCATTCTTGGGTTAGATGAAATAAAAAACTTAGCACTTTCCACATTAGTGATCGACAAATTCAAAGGCATGTCCAACAAAATTATTTCAATGCCGTCTTTTTGGGAGCGCAGTTTATGCTGTGCTTTTTCAAGCAAGATATTTGGAGAAGGGATCAAAAACTTTGATAGCGAAAAAATCTTTATTGGAGGATTGCTTCATAATATTGGTCTGCTTTATTTGTGCATTAAGATCCCAGAAAAAATGGAGGAAATTGTAACTTATTGTATGGAAGAGAAAATATTTTTGCATAATGCAGAAAAAATTATTCTTGGTTTTGATCACGCATTAGTTGGAGAACATTTGTTAAAAGTCTGGAAATTGCCATCAATTTATCAAGAAATCGCCAAATACCATTACCACCCATTTAGAGCAACTCAATTCCGTATGGAAACATCAATAGTTCATTTTGCAGCCTTCTACACCAGGTCTTACTGCATCGGAGGAACTGTTGAAATTTTTCCACCCGATCTTGATGACAGTGCGCTAGAAAGTACAGGCTTTAACCGATCGGAATTAGATGCACTATTTCAAAAAAATGTGATCCCAAAATTCAGGAAATCAATGGGTTCATTTTTGCGAGTTGCCTGATTTCTATCCTCCCCTTTCGGCACATCCGTTCAATTTTCCTTTTAAATTGTCTCAAATCCCACATTTACAATTTTCATCCCCAAGAGTGACAACCGTCCATACTTTACTTCGTCATTGATCTTTTGCGAGCAAATCAGGTAACATCATTGCAATTCTATAAAATTAATTCGGCGGATAGACGATGGTTAAATTTTGTTTGAAATGTAAAAATTCTTTTTGGGGCGGAAAGTTCTGTCCAAAATGCGAAGGCGAAGTTCCACTCCTCGATATGGCAAACGAAGAGAACCATAAATACTTGCCAGAACTCAATATCGATGTACGCCCCAAGTATTTTGCACGCAGTGCCATGCTATTGACTTGTTTTGGGTTTGTCATGTCCCTGCCGCTAGGCATGTTTGTTTTTTTACGAGGCATGTCCGAATCGGGCAACACAACATTGTGGGCCTCTCTTGGCGGTGGAACTGTGATAGCCGTTGCCTGGGGATCTTGGGTTTTATCGCACAAGCTCTTCGACAAAAAAATGGAAGATGTAGAAGACGATCCGACGAAAGAACCACAATTGGATTGATTATTAGTTGGGGAGGCGGGCAGAAAATCTGAACTACCCCCCAAAAGACGACCTTAATATAACCAAATTGAGTCCAGCATCATGCTGGCTGAGTCCAACGTCACGCTGGTTGAAAAATTATTATGTCAGATAAAAAAGGACCCGAAGAATTAACAGGCGAAGAAGAAATTTTAGTTTGCACTTGCATGCAATCACAGCATTGGCCCTATTGTGATGCTTCCCACCACACCCTCGGTGGCGGTAAAGAACCGATCATGATTCAGCTCGATAAAAATAAAACTTATCAAATTTGCAAATGCTTCAAGACTAAAAATCGCCCTTTCTGCGATAATTCACATACAAAATAATTACAGAGAATCTCTATTCACAGAGAACAGGCACAAAGCAATTTAAATAGATCACCCACCAAAACGACCCGACCCATTCTTTTTGTCCTATGAAATTATTTTCCTGCAAAATTTCCCAATGGATAGGAATCCTTTGCATCACCGTTCTTACCGCATGCACCCATCCAAGTCCTATGACCCAAGTGCCCGAAGGCACTTTTACGATGGGATTCAATATCGACAACGATAACTCATGGGGAGATGTTGATGAAGAGCCCGTCCACGAAGTATTCCTGGATACCTTCTGGATAGACACTTATGAAGCAACGGCCGAAGAATTTTCTGCTTTTTTAAACGTTCATAAGGAAGATGCAAAACGATATTTTGAGCCTGGCTCTGCCGTAACCATTGTGTATCAGGATGGGAAGTACCGACCAAGAGAGGGACTGGGACGTTACCCCGCTAACCGAATTTCCTGGTACGGTGCATCCGCCTATTGCGACTGGAAAGGTAAGCGGTTACCAACTGAAGCAGAATGGGAAAAAGCGGCGCGCGGAACCGACCAGAGGATCTTCCCCTGGGGCGACGAATTTCCGACCAATGAACGCGTTACCTTTCGAAGAAAATTCCCCGAATTTAAATTCTCAGCGATGGAGCCTGTAGACGCATTGCCCTTGGGGCGATCACCCTACGGAGTTCATCATATGGCAGGAAATGTCTGGGAATGGGTCGCTGACTGGTACTCGGCAGATTATTACGATTCTACTCCAACACACAACCCGCAAGGCCCGCCTACAGGAGACACCAAAGTACTGCGTGGTGGGAACTGGTATTACAAGGCCTATTATATGCGGACGACTTACCGCTTCAATGATCCACCAGAAGAATTCAAGGTATGGCAAGGAGTACGATGCGCAAAATCCAAGCCATAGCCTGGCAAAAAAAGCTCTATGCTTTGAGTGCCTTTTTCAAGGTCCACTCTACGTTTATTTTTTTCCGACAATATTTATAGAGTGCTTCGCGGAATGGAAGAATAGAGCAACCTTTTTTGAGAATCCCCGACTCACTGCAATTAAGATAAGTAGCCGGAGTTCCACGATCCCAATTGGCAAAGGCCCAATGGAACCATTCTTTCGACACAGACATGCTTTTAAGAGTCGCAAGTCTTTGGCCAAAAATATCCTCCTCGTAAACAATATTTTCTTTCTGTCTGATCAAAGTCGATTCAAACGAAACATCCCCCGCGGTACCTAAACGCGAATGCGTTGTCTTTCCGGACCAAGCCAGGTCCTGCCCGAGAAATATAATAGGATCGCACCCCATTTGAAAAGCAAGATCACAAGCCACGGACAATACCGTACCTCCCGGCGTTAAGACCCCAATCTTTGGAAGCAAATTTTGAATTTGAGTCAAAACGGGAATATCCGGCGCATGTTGGTGATAAAAAATCACTCGCCCCGCCCAATAATCCAGAATCCTGGGATGAACAATAGAAGGTGCCGCCAATAGCATTCTTTGTGTATTCACCCCCGTGAAAAATTTCAAAATATCTTCCTGAGGGTCCAGGCTAATGACAAGCGAAGGGTTTATACCGTGTTCCAGTAGAGGCTTCAGTGCCGCGTCACTTGAAATTATGACCGACTTGCCCAACGCCCGTTTCAAAAAAGCTATATTTTTATCCAAAGAAGGACCCGCGCCAACAACAATCCCCGGGATTCCATTGAACCGTTTTCTCAGTGCCAGGATGCCGGGATTTTTTGAAATAGCAGAATGGTTCGCCTGGAAATTTTTCTTCCAGAGATCATTAAATCGGAGAGATGTTGCAGTTTTGACTTCGGCAATGTGTGAATCCCTGTTCATGCACCTAATCTAACAGATGCGACGCAAGTCAGCCAATAACAAATGACAAAATTACCTGAAGAAATACCATAAAAAAAAGCGACCCTAAACATTGAGTCCAGGATCGCTTTCCAGTTAGTTAAAGACGGTAAATATTATCTCACCAGATTTACCGTTTCTGTCAGCAGATCGTCCGTTGTGGAAATGATACGGGCGGCGGCCTGAAAAGCCTGTTGAGTCTGAATCATCGTGACAAATTCACTCGCAAGATCCACGTTGGAAAGTTCAAGCGTGTTGCCGATAATACTCCCCAATCCACCCGACCCGGCAAAACCGAGTGTTGGCTGACCAGACTCCTGCGATTCACTGAATAGATTGGAACCTCTTCGAGTCAGCCCCGAGGGTGCAAGAAAATCTGCAAGGGTCACTTGATACAATTGTTCGGTTTGACCGTTATTGAACAAGCCACTGATTATTCCTTCACCATCGACCGAAAGCCCTGTCAAGGTACCCGTCGTAAAACCGTCTTGAACGAGAGAGTTGTTGTTAGACTCTGCGGCAAAACCCGTTAATTTTCCGTTAGAAGCAGAGGCTGTCGCAATATCCCAATTGACACTCAAATTTGCGGCCGTAGGATTAGCCCCTGCAAAACTGACTACGATAGGAATATCTGCAAGAGATGAAAGTGCCGATCCACCTGCCGTGACAGAGGACAATACACCGGAGGAATCAAAAGTAACCGACCCCGATGAAACAGCCCCCCCATTGACAGTGGCAACCGTTCCCTGACTCGACGACAAATTGAAGCCCCATGTATTCGAAGGCGTTGCCGCTTTGGTCCAGGCAAAACTCAAAATCGATGTATCACCCACAGAGTTGAATAGTGTGATAGGTGAGGTAAACGTTGTCCCTGCCGAAGCAGAAACATCTAAATTGGCTCCCAGCGTGAATGCCGTAGAAGCCTGTGGAGAAGATTGAACACCCGCAAGATCAATATCACTCACTGTCGCCGAAGTCACCCCATTCGCGATTTGCTGACCTTGTAGAATTTCACCCGTTATTGACTGAACCAAACCACCCTCATTCAGTCGGAACTGACCTGCACGAGTATAGAAATTAGAGGTTCCATTATTGGTAACAAAAAAACCACTACCATCCACGGCTAAATCCAAAGCATTAGAAGATGCCTCAAATGAACCTTGACTAAAAGACTGAAGGACACCCTGCAATTGAGAACCACGTCCCACCTGACTTGTGGTTGAACCGTTGGTCAAAATTGTGCTGAAGATATCACTGAACACCGCCTTACTACCCTTAAAACCAACAGTGTTTACATTCGAAATATTATCACCGATGATATTCATTGCCTGGGAATTTCCCAGCAAACCCGTAACGCCGGTGAATAATGAACTAACCAATCCTCCCATAACGTTTCTCCTCTATCCTATTGGTTGATGCTTATTTTTGTAATGTCTTTGGTATCCAGTTTTTGACCATTCACAACGGCAAAAGCTTGATCGTTTTCTAAAATCACGTCAGTCACCAATCCCGAGCTGAACAACTCTGCCTGAACCAGGTTTCCAACACCATCTTCTGCCGTTACAGAAAAGGAATAGTTTCCTTTCGGTAATGGTTTTCCAGATTTATCTGTTCCATCCCAAATCGCCGTTTGCAAACCTGCACTCTGCTGAGTCAGATTGATTGAATCGACTTTCACCCCGGTACTATCAATAACGTCGATGTTGACCGAAGCGGCCTCTTTGGGAAGATTGTAAGTTAGAGCTGAAGTGCTTCCATCTTTGTGATCAAAAGTATCTCCCGGTGCATTGACCTTCTTGCCAATAAGATCAATAGAAGATGAGTTGACCAGGGATACGTTGAATTTTTGAATTTCTTCCAGATTTTTATTAACGTTCGACATTTGCTCCAAAGAGCTGAACTGCGCTAATTGCGCAGTAAATTCCTGACCCTCAACAGGGTTCAATGGATCTTGAGTAGAAAGCTGAGCAACCAACAATTTCAGGAAATCCTCCTTACCAAGCTCTTTGCTTTCCGCACCCTTAACTTGCGATGCCGAGTTGTCTGTAGGTAAAAAATTAACCGCTTGAGCCATGACTTCAATCTCCTAAAATTATCAAATATATTGGTTACGCAACCACACTCAAAGAAGCGTTGTCTTCAAAAAAATCCGTCAAAACCGGGTTTTCTGGAGGCGTGAAAGAAGTCTCGGGAACTTCATTCCCCAAAAAACTCTCAAAAGGAATCTTTGACGATGCATCCCTTTTAGCGAAAGCATCGTTGTTGTTTGCGCTCTCATTAAAACCCTCGCCGCCCACAGTGACGTTGATTTGCTCTGCATCCAAGCCCTGCGCACTCATCGAATCTTTCAATTGAGAAATGTTATTTTCAATAGCCTGCTTCACCGCTTGGCTCTCCACAACGATCGTGGTTCGAACCGAGTCGCCCACTGTAGAAATATTCATACGCACCGAGCCAAGAGAAGGCGGATCAAGCCTCAGCTTGATATTATTCTGATCACCATTGGATCGAATTGAAATTTTATCAACGATCTGATTGATGATCTTAGTTTCTGCAGGGCCGCGGCCCGAGAAGGTTTCTGAAACAAAGGACTTGACCCCTTCAACAGCCTTAGACGAATTTTCGCCGTTAGCCTGGATCACCGTTGGCGGCGCCTCCAACGTGGCCTTCATGCCTTCTGGACCTTTCAACCCGACCGTACCGTCCCTGGATTGGCTGGAAGAAAATTGCGAGCCCTGAATTTTTAAATCAATCAACGGTTCCCTATTACTTTGATCTTGCGACGACTTCTGTTCTCCTCCTTCTGAAGAAAGAGTGATACGAGGAGCCTGCTCGCCTTTAGGAATATCTGCCTGTTTTGCAGAAGCATCTGCCCGTTTTATTAAATCTTCAGTTCCCTTTGCAGGTGCTGACTTATCAGACTTAAGACCCAATTGTGTAAAAAAATCGGGTTTAGATTCGTCGCCACCCTCTTGCAAGGTCACCCGATCCTTTGTTGCATCAGCATTCGCTAACTTTCCTTGCTCTGCTCGATTGACTTGTATTTTATTGACTATCTCAATCGCCTTCTCCTTTTGCTGTTGCAAGCGATCGGTTACGGCTTGAGGAGACTGGGGAGACTGTCTATTGATGTCATTTTCCGATGGCTTTGTATCAGACTTTGCCGTCAAATTGCCAAGCTCTGGAGCAATCAAATTTTGAATGAATGCTGAAGCCTGCGTCGCATCACCCGATTGAATCGCCTGAAGAAGAGCATCGATTTGTTCACGTGAAAGGCCAAGAGATTCCAGTTCTTTCACCAGAGCTTCCTCATCACCCAAGGCCGAATCTTCATTAGTTGGTGAAGAATTCGACGTTTTCTGTCTTTGAGTCACAATTGCCGCTTCCTTGCCATCACTATCCAGAAACCGACTTTCTTCCTGAGCATTGCTTTGCTCTTTAGTATTGCTTTGCTCTTTATCAACTTTTCGCGCTTTGATATCATTTGATCGGTTCGCATCATCGTATTTAGAATCCTGCGCCGATTTCGAATGCACCGCATCCTTTAGAAAATCTTTAAAATTTTCACCCTCCGTAAAATTATCCTGAGATGACGTCGGGGCCGTAGGCTCAACCGGTGCCTTAGGAGTGAAAGCCGCTAAAATTCCCGTTGCATTTGTCAAAATAGTATCTCGAAAAATTAAGTGAATAAAATTCTTTTCCAATTACTAAGCAAAGCATGTGCCAAACTCAAACAGAACTCATAAATAAACTTAAACAAAGTACTTTTAATTGAATATTGGTTTTATTTTGTTAAAACAGGGGGAGGATAAAGAAGGAAATATTTTCCACTTACGGTAATTTTTTCCTGAAATAATTTGGGAAGGAAATACAACAATTAAAATAAAATTCTGAAGAACTTCTTAAGCGTGGATTAGTCTCGGCAGGGCAATCTGTACATCAATTCAATTAAAAATCCAGGGTATCGTCAGAATCACTTAAGATCGCCTGATCTGCCATAGTGAGAATAGGAAGGTCAATGCAAAATGTGGAACCTTTGCCCCATACACTTTCAACATCCAGCGTTCCACCGTGTTTCTCTACTATGGAATGACAAATAGCCAATCCCAGGCCAGTCCCCTGATCTTCAGGCTTCGTAGTAAAAAATGGTTCAAAAATATTTTTCATATCCACATCTTTAATACCAATCCCCGTGTCCGAGAATTTTATACGAATGATATTGGGATTCGAAGGAACTTTACCACTACGTTTATACAAACGTCTCTCCTTCGTTAGTATTTCCGTAGTGAGCTTTAACGTTCCACCCCTAAACATAGAATGCTTCGCATTATTGATTAGATTTAGAAAAACCTGTCGCATACGACCTGCATCAATAAGAACTTCAGGCAAGTCGTCGCCAATACAACTATCCAAAACGATTCCGCCGAGATGCAGATCATTTTCTACAACGAGTAGAACCGACTCCAGCTCTGCCTTGAGATCGATAGGCTTCAGTTCCACATCATCTTTGCGCGAGAATTTCAAAAGACTACTAATGATTTTCTGAATTCGGTGAATCTCTTCCATAATGGACTCAAGGTCCATCATCAAAGCTTTATCTTTTCCTCTTTCCATCATCAAAGCTTGCGAATGTCCCGAGATGATATTCAGAGGATTTAGTATTTCGTGGCAAATACCAGCCGCCAGTCTTCCCACTCCGGCAAGTTTTTCTGAGATCAAAACCTGATTTTTAGCATTCTAAAGTTTCTTCAGCGACTCCTGAGTCTTCTTGTGTGCTTGAATCAATTGCAAGTGAGATTGCTTTAACTCTTCCTCAGCTTGCTTCCGTTTTTTTGCCTCCTCAGCGATCTCCAAACAGTAACGCATACTCTGGACTAACGATTCGCCCGAAAGTTTTTCTTTCGACAAATAATCATTTGCCCCCGCTTTCATAGCCTCAACAGCGACCTCCTGGTCACCCATTCCAGTCAACAGAATAATGGGTAAATGAAAATACCTCTCGCGCACCTGAGTTATAAGATCTATCCCATCAGTGGCACCCAGGCGATAGTCAAAAAAGCAAATATCACAATCTTCCACTGCCAGAAAATCCAATACCGTAAGGCCAGAATGACAAACCTTGATCTGAGGAGATAGATTCAATCCTTCCCCTTCAATCAACTCTCGGAAAAGGAAAATATCGTCTTCGTCATCCTCAACCAATAATATTTTTATAAGTCTATCAAGCATGAAATATAGTAGGTATACGCTAATTTTCTTTATGTGCATTTATTGTAGAACATCGTCTTACAGTGTAATCTAATTTCACCAGACAAAGAAGCTTTTTCTAAAATTTCAAATCCTGAATATGGAACATAATGATCTAAAAAGGCACTCGCTTTTCAAGGTTTTAGTTCTAGTGCCGATAATTTGATAAGGCCCCTTTTTTATGTTTCAATTAAAGAGCCCTGAATACACATTTAATTAAATTATCCATCACGGTACCGCAGGAAAAAGTTATTTATTTTCCGCCTTAATGACCTTATGACTCGTTTCTTCCAATTTATTACCACCTTGATTCTAGTTTTTTGTATTTCACAGCCTGTTTTTGCGGCTATCCCAAAAGACGAAAATCAAGGCAAACAAACTCTCAAACAAGAGATGGATGAGATCAAGGAAGAAGTTAAGGCATTGATTGAGGAAATTAAAGAAGAAATTCGGCTCGAACAAATCAAATTAAAAAAAGAAATGGCCGAGCTTAAAAAAGAAATGGCCGCAGAACAGCAAGGAACAAATGCAGTTTTAAACCAGGTCAGAAACGAATCCCTAAAAAGAAGAGAAAAAGCAAAAAAAGCGCTGGCAGATTATAAAGAATCAGCAATAAAGATGCAGGAAGAGTCGTCAAAAGCATTAACAGAGCAAAAAGAAGCCGCCGCAAACAGCACAGAAGAAATGGATAATGCCATAGCGGACTCTAGAGATGAATCTAACAAAATAAACAAGGAAAATGCAGAACTTCTGGAAGATCTGAGGTCAAATAATATTATCGATAAAAATGAACAAAACCGTCTACTAGAAGATGCCAGAAAAGAAGTCGCCTCAGCAATAAAAGAAGCACGCGTAGAACAAGAAAAATCAAAAAATGAAATTCTCGATATCACCCATGATGCCCAAAAATCCGCTCTCGCAGACACCTCCTCCGTTTTAGCCGAAACAAAAGAAGCCTTTCGCGGTATCGCCAGCAATGCAAAAAAAGCCGCTCTGGCAGATACATCCTCTGTTTTAGATGAAATGAGAAAACATAAGGCCGATTCCCATAATATCAGCGAAAATGCCAAACGTAATTTAGCAGACAATAAAACAGCAAACAGAGGACAGTTGATCAAAGAAAAACTAGAACAGGAATCTGTTCTAAAAAATGCCCGAAAAATAGGCCGACGAAAGCTACATGTTGCGCGAGCTAAAACAAAAGATATAACCCCACGAGAAAAAGCACGTGCCAATAAAAGACTCAAACAAAAACCATCAAAAAAATATGGCAAGAAAAAAAGACGCGATCAACGCCGTGTTAAAAAAGAAAATGCCTCAATCAAACAACGACAACAATCATCTGCTAAAAAACGCCTGGCAGAAAAATCATCAGGCCAAAAAAAGGGCACCGGACGAAAAACCAGAGGACGAAAGTTCAAGCTAGCCAAGCAAGCCGGTGTAAAAGGCGAAAAAGGTGGACAGGGTGCTGAAGAAAATTTAGGCCGAAGAGCCAAGTCTGTTGCGGGAATCCGCGGCTTCAAACAACTTGAGAAAGGTGATATTTTTCTTGAAGAAGAAGCCCTTTACGAAGAAGATCTTTCAAAAGAAAAAGAACGCGAACGCTTACGACTGCTGGAAGAAGAGCGGCATGAAAATCAACGCGCCATCTTGCGGAAGTTTTTTAGAGAAATTAAAAACATCCAGAATAATTTATCACGCCGCCAAGTGGCAGAAACCCCTGCTCTTATGAAATTAGGAAGTATTTATATGGATTCGCAACATTTTCTGGATTCACTAAACAGGGCGGACAGGGCACGCTTATTCAATAAAGAAGCCCACTTGATCCCAGGAGGGGCCGAACTTGCCATTGTCGCTTATAAAATGGCTTTGGAAAGAAGACCTGCCGATGGTCGCTTGAGCTTGATTCTGGGAGAAATTTATGACGAAATCGGAGACTATGAAAATGCTGAAATTTACGGACGCAAGGCATTGTCTCTTTTTAATCAATCCCGACAGACTCGCCAAACAAGAGAAACCGAAAATTTCTTAAAGGCCATACGAGAACAAAATAAAAAAGCGAACACTCCAGAAGAAAACCCAATCAGCTTCAACCTGCAACCCGCATCTCTCACAGGCAATGCGGTTCCTTAAAACTTTGTCTTAACAATTATAAAAATGTGACGATGTTCGTAACAAGCAAATTAGGATAGGGGCTGACGACGATTGAACAACCAGATCGCTAAGGCAGAAAGCAAGAATGCTGGGGGTAATTCGTAGATCACACTCTCCGAAAGTCCTGTTATTTTCCATATCAAGGTAACCAAAAATCCGGTTGTCATTCCAGCTATGGCACCCTCCCTTGTCACTTTTTTTGAATACAAGGTCCAGAGCATAAGAGGGCCAAAGCTAGCTCCCAATCCTGACCAGGCAAACAACACGAACCAGAAAATAACATGAGTCTCTCCAAGTGCCATGAGACAAGATCCAATTCCTAAAATTAAAACGGTGGCTCTACTGATGCGAACGATGGCCTTGGGATCTGCCTTGCGATTGAAAATTTTTGCGTACACATCGTGCGCCATCGTCGAGGTAGCCACAATGATTTGTGCGCTGACGGTGGACATGATAGCCGCCAGAACGCCGGTTAACACAATGGCGGCAAGTACCGCAGGCAAAAGACTTTGTGCCGCCAAAGGGAAAAGATGTTCTGCGTCGCTTAAATCGGGAAACAACACTTTGCCGCAAATACCAAGTAAGATTGCAGAAGAATACATTGTCAATCCCCACCCCAAAGCAATCCATACTCCTAGACGAATGGTACGAGCATCTTTCGCCGCCATATAACGATTCAGCACATGGGGTTGCCCTGGATAGCCAAGACCGATCCCCAAAAGACCGACCACCGTTCCTAAAAAGGCACTCGTAGTTTTCCCTCCCATCCAAGTCAATGCCACCGGGTCCACGGCGTTCACCTTTTGAATCATTCCTGAAAATCCACCCAATGCATTCAAAGCAACAAACGATAACAAGACCAATCCACAGGCCATGATGATACCTTGCACGAAATCAGTCCAGGCAACAGCGCGGAAACCACCTGTCATTGTGTATCCAATGATGACGGCTCCCCCCACAGGAATACTCAATATATGCGGAATCCCAAAAATAGCATCAAAGGTCTTCCCAATAGCGGTCAATTGCGCCGCAATGTAAGCCATCATGCAAGTAAAGATAATGACAACGGACAAAATACGTAAGGTATGAGTAGAGTCTTTGAAATACGACTGAAAATAATCAGGTAGAGTAATCGCATTCGCCTCACGAGAAATCTTTCGTAATCGTTCGGCAATGAAAAACCAGTTCAACACATAACCCAACAAACAACCTGGCAAAAACCAAAGAACCGAAAGCCCATCCTTATAAGCCATCCCGGCTGTTCCCAATACCGCCCAAGCACTTTCAGAACTGGCAGTGGAACCAATGGCTGTGACCCAGGCTTTGAATGATCGGTCTGCTAAAAAAAATCCTTCGGAAGTCTGCGCGCTACCCGAAAACCTCCAACCAATGCCCAACATGACCAACACATAAATGAAAAACACAATCGCCGTCGTACCGCTAAATTCAGTCATACTATCTTTTGCGGCACGGCCACTTGATCCAGCGCGAATAGATTATTATTTTTCATGTCCAACGCCCTTCTGTCCATACAAACCATAATCAAGCCTTTAAAGATGCCAACATGGCGTTTGCCGATTTGCGAAATATTTTTTTCCCACCAAGCGTTCTCGCTGAAAGCTGAGCCCCCTGTAGAAATGAAAAAAACATCAAGGCTGAACTTGCCGGATCAGAACGACAATCAACAGACCTGTCCTTTTTCCCCTGTTTGAATACTTTCTCAATAATTTTCAAAGTGTTTTCGACTGCCGCCTGCACAGCTTCTTTAGGCTTATCTTGCAAGCTTTCACGTTCGGCAATCAGCATCCCCACAAGACAAGTTTTCCCTTCAACCAAACCCTCTTCAAATATTTTTGCAAGAGCTATAAGCTTTTCGAATGCAAGACTTTCTCCCAGCACGATATCATTGTAAGAGCTTCCATATGTTTCCTGACAATGCCCTATCAGTTCACAAATCAATTCCTCTTTGCTTGAAAAATGATGATAGAGACTGGCCTTTCGGATTCCGACAACGTCACTGATTTCCTGAAAGCTAACGTCATTGACCCCGCGCTTTTGAATCAACTCTTCTGCAACTTTTAATATTCGACTACGGGTAGTAATTTTCATATTGACAAACTACCAACCGGTAGGTAAATTGTCAACTCAACTCTATTTACCTACCGGTTGGTAGTTTAAGGAGTGTATGCAAACTAAAGTGTCTGTCATAAAATTTTTTCATTGAGGAACTATATTCGAATGACTATCAAATCAAAATCACCTGAATTACTCAGTTCATTTCTATTGAGAGATTTGAAATTAAAAAACCGTGTCGTTTTAGCTCCCTTAACCCGAGCCAGAGCCGGAATCAATCGGATGCCAAATAGTTTAATGGCCGAATATTATTCTCAAAGAGCCTCCGCCGGTCTTATCATTACAGAAGCAACCGTTATATCAAAACAAGGCATTGGCTGGCTCAATTCTCCAGGAATTTATCTGGACGAGCAAGCAGAGGCATGGAAACAAATCATCCAGGCTGTCCACGACAAAGGTTCAAAAGTTTTCCTTCAACTATGGCATGTGGGGCGGGCCTCACACAGCTCTTTCCACAACGGAGAGCTACCCGTTGCACCCTCTGCGATAAAATTGAATGGCGATGAAATACACACTCCACAAGGGAAAATGGCATACGAAATCCCGCGCGAACTTAAGACAGAAGAAATTCCTCTGATTGTAGAGGTCTACAAACAAGCCGCAAGACGAGCTAAAGAAGCGGGATTCGATGGAGTAGAAATACATTCTGCAAACGGCTACCTCATTGATCAGTTTCTACAATCAAAAACAAACAAGAGAAATGATCGTTACGGCGGCTCCACTGAAAACCGATTCCGTTTCCTTGAGGAAGTCGTTGCCGCTGTTACGGATATTTGGCCCGCAAACAGGGTTGGAGTTCGGCTGAGCCCCAATGGGGTCTTTAATGATATGGGTTCACAGGATTACCTGGAAACTTTTACTTACGCCGCAAGTCAACTCGACCGGGTCGGGCTGGCTTATCTTCACGTTATGGATGGGCTTGCATTTGGTTTCCATGAGCAGGGAGAAGCAATGATATTGGATGATTTCAGAAAAGTTTTCTCCGGTCCATTGATGGGGAATTGTGGTTACACACAGGAATCCGCAGAGCTTGCCATCGCAAGCAATCAAGCAGATATGATAGCCTTTGGACGGCCCTACATAAGTAACCCCGATTTAGTTGAACGATTCCGCAATGGCTGGCCATTGGCACCAGACGCTGAAATGGACGTATGGTTTTCGTTTGAAAAAGAAGGCTATACTGATTTCAAACCCTATCAGTCAAAATCTGTCGAGCAATAATCGTCCATGCAAAAAAGGAACTCTCCATGCCTACAAAAAAAATTTCATCAGGAAGCCAACTGCCTAAAATAACCCTAGCTCTTGTTGCAGGTGGAGAAGTAACTCTGGGCAAGCCGCAGAAGCCTGGCAACTGGCAATTGATTTTCGTTTATCGTGGCCTGCACTGCCCTCTTTGCAAAAAATATCTGAAGAATCTTGAAGATTTGAAAGACAAATTCATCAATCAAAAAGCCGAAATAATTGCAATTTCAGGCGACTCTAAAAACAAAGCAAGCACGATGGTTGAATCGACCGAGCTGTCTTTTCCCGTTGCCTACGGTCTTTCAATCGAACAAATGAAAAACCTCGGCCTTTATATTTCCCATCCTCGATCCCCAGAGGAAACCGACCGCCCTTTTCCAGAACCCGCAATGTTTGCTATCAATGCAGAAAGAAAAATTCAATTGATTGATATATCAAACACCCCATTCAACAGATCCAATCCTGAAGAACTACTCGAAACAGTCCAGTGGATTCAAGAAAACAACTATCCCATTCGCGGAACCTACGAGTGAAGCAAACACAAGGGTAACCCAATACTAAAAGCATTCCTTATCGTAGCGAATCATAAATTTCACTCTCAAATTTTGATGTTGATTGCAATTCATCATAGGATTAGAATCTTAACGCTAACGATTTATCCGCGTTGTCCATAGACTCAAGGTATCCATTGAACAATGGCAACGACCCTTAACTCTTTAAATCCACCTCAGGCATGAAACCCATAAAAATAAAAATAGATGCTCCTATCGTTCATAAAACTGATTGTTTGACACTATTTTGCCCAGAAGAAGCAGCACCCGGTTCAGCACTAAAAGAAATCGACAAGAAACTGAACGGGGCATTGTCCCAAGCCTATAAGAGCAAACGTTTCGAAGGGAAAACAAACCAAACTCTATGGCTCGATACCTTGGGGAATATCAAATCCAAAGCTATTTTGCTTATCGGGGTAGGCCCCATCAAAGAAATCGGCGCAGAAAAATTGCGACAAGCAGGAGGAACCTCGGTCAATCAAATCGAGAAGAACAAATCCACCTCCATCTCCTTTGTGCTACCCAGCCTGACAGGGGGCAAAAAGAACAGCTCTAAACTAAAATCAGAAGACATTGCTTGCGCCATAGCTGAAGGAGCCTTGCTTGGTTTGTACCGTTTTGAGGAATACAAAAGCAAAGACAAGAAGACTAAGAATAAAAATTGGACATTGGAAGACCTTAGCTTATTGACCGATGCCGCCAATCAGACAGTCGCACGAAAAGCCGCACAAAAAGCGCAAAAAATCGCCGATGCCGTGTTTACCACGCGCGATCTCATTGCACATCCCGGCAACCGAGCTACACCAACTTTTCTCGCGCAGACTGCAAAAAAAATCGCCCGCAGCCATCAATTTTCATGCAAAATTCTAGGCCGTAAAGAAATGGAAAAACTCGGCATGGGCGCATTGCTTGGCGTCAGTCAAGGTAGCAACGAGCCTCCAGCTTTGATCGTCATGGAGTATAAAGGCGGGCCCAAAAAACAGGCACCCGTCGTCATCGTCGGCAAAGGAATCACCTTCGATACAGGCGGTATTTCCCTAAAGCCCTCAGCCAATATGGGCGAAATGAAGATGGATATGTCCGGGGGTGCCGCAACCATCGGTGCCATGCAAGCCGTTGCCAGCCTCAAACTACCCATCAATGTGGTAGGACTGGTCCCCGCCGCTGAAAATATGCCCAGCGGAACCGCCATCAAACCCGGTGACATACTCACCTCCATGTCAGGAAAAACCATCGAAGTATTGAACACAGACGCAGAAGGCCGCCTCGTACTCGCCGATGCCCTGACCTTCTCCGCACGCTACAAACCCCGAGCTGTTATTGACCTTGCTACTCTGACCGGAGCCTGCGTCGTCGCTTTGGGGCACCAGGCCTGTGCTCTGCTAGGCAATGATGAAGATCTCATTCAGCAATTGATCGCCAGCGGAGAATCCAGCGGTGAGAGAGCTTGGAACTTGCCTTTATGGGAAGAACATGAAAAAGAAGTCAAAAGCGACATAGCCGATCTAAAAAACATCACCGCTCCAAATGTGGGAGCAGGAACCATCACCGCCGCCGCATTCCTGAAAGCCTTCGTTGGAGATGTCCCTTGGGCGCATCTCGACATCGCAGGCGTCGCATGGGAACAGAGCAAACCCTATATTCCCAAAGGACCTTCCGGTTTTGGAGTGCGACTTTTAATCAACTATTTGGAAAATATTGCCTGATTGCAAATGACTAATAACATCATCATATTCATTCATCTCGTAGCCGCTGGGGTCGCTATTGGCAGTCTGACATACACCCTGTTACTATTCTTGCCTGCCATCCAGAAAATTCCTCAGCCTAAAACAGCAGAAGAACATAGCGTGACCTACAAAGCACTGGAGATCCTTGCCCCAACCGTGTTTGTCTGCGTTATCGTTCTCATAGGTTCTGGCATCTATTTCCTGATGGAAAACTATGCCAATCAAGTCAACCTGAAAGCCGGTTATTACAATCTATTCGGCATCAAAATGATATTCGTCATCGCCGCGTTTTTCCTAAGCGTCTACTCAGCCTTTTCGTTACGCGCAAGCATCGCACATCTTGATCTCGTTCCCGAAAACCGTGCGCTTGTGCCTCGTGTCACAAAAAAAATGCAAAGCTTTGGCACTTTATCCCTGGGAGCTATTACCCTCGCCGCGTTTTTAGGCGTTTGGCTCGCTCGTTTTTAAAAAAATAACAAAATTAAAATCATGGATGAAAATCAAAAAGTACCCGACACGCAGGAAATCCAGCCGCAACCAGAAGGCACCGATCCATCGACTCCTGAACCAGTAGATGAGATTGACCTCAATATTCTATTTCCAGACGCTGAAAAAGATTTGAACGCCCTCTTCCCAGATGAAGAATCTCGTCTGCTATTAAAAAAAATCACAAAAAACAAAAAAGACCTCCACACTCTCAACGAACGCTTTCAGTATGAGAATGAAGAACAAGACACTGACGACAGCGCATCGCCTCAATAAAACATGCCCAAATAAAATATCCCCTTCAGACCCAAAATTAAAAAGAGGGTCTTCCCTGAAAGAGGTCTACTGGAAGGAATATCAACATTTCATCAACTTCATGTCCACAAATACAAGAATCATCCCTCTCAGCAACTCCATATAGGGGTTTTTTCTTGACAAAATTGGGTTTGACCTTAAAATACCTCCCAATCGTTTGGAAATTCAGGCGCGTAGCTCAGGGGTAGAGTACTTGCTTGACATGCAAGGGGTCGGCGGTTCGAAACCGCCCGTGCCTATTTTTCGTTAAGGAACATTCAGCACAACTTTCCGAAACAAACTGAATTCCCATCTTTAAATATCCAAACAGTTTCCAAACAAAAGTCAAACAACAACTGTTCCCCTTTAGTTATTGCAAATA
>JAJDBG010000001.1 GCA_029261475.1 Nitrospinaceae bacterium | reverse complement strand
CCATCGATTACGAACGACAGCAAAAAATGAAACTGCAAGGTGTCTAGAAAACCTGGGGCGTATCAGATATCCCGTACTCGCGGCATACTTCCTTGACCGTGCGACCGCCTTCCACTTCATTCAAAACTTTTATGATCTGACTTTCTGTGTACCGGCTCTTTTTCATCGTCGCTCTCCTTTTTTTGATTCACATTATGCAGGAGAACTCTAATTTACAATGGAACTATTTTAAGGGAGGGTTACATAGCGGGTCTTCGGTTAGGAAGCGTTGACCTCCTTTTGGATCGGGATCGTAGTATCTTGCGCGGTAGTACATTAGGCCGGTTTCGTTCTCTATGTTTCCAAACGGACCGCGGAGTACCTCCGCTGGTAATAATGGAACTTGCGATTGCGCTCAATCCCCACCGGGTGCCCATAAAGATTCAGCCCTTTGCTTCTCACGCTAGTGGGCGGTCTCTACTGTGGCACCGTCATGACCCGTCACGGCGGTCGCGCTGTTGAGATGATTGTGATGAGAAGACATTTGATCATCAATAGACGGAAAAGGCAAGGTACCCAGTGTATTGATATGTGGGATGCTCGCTCGGGAGGTTTCAGCGATGCAGGGTTGAAATCGTCAAAATTTTGAATATGGGACTATGTAGGGGGTGAATGCCCGTTTTTAAGGGCTATTTTGAATGAATTTTTCTGAAAATCATTGGAAATTACGCGGCACAATTCCTGCTTTATTAATGGAGCTAAAGAGTTTTTCGTTAATTTCCGAAAAGTAAAGGGAGTGGACTATAACTTTGAGGAGTTTTGATTGCCTCGAATCTTATCGTCTGGCGTTTTGTTAGCGACAGTTCATAACTTTACAGATTAAATTTAGGAGCTTTCATGCAATTAAAGATACTGACTTTCAACTGGCACGAACCCTATATTTGCCTCCTTGCCCGCGTGGGTTGGGAATTTTTTGTGGTCGAACCTGATGTGGGATCAGGGCAGCGGCGTCTATGGGATTACAATATGCGTCCCTTGCCTTCAAATGCGACGATTATTTCTGCAGATGAGGCCCATAAACGTTTGGATATGGAATCTTTTGATTTGGTGATTGCTAATAATATAAAGGATTTGGTTTGGGTCAAAGATTACGCTTTGCCCAAGATCAATGTTTTTCATTGTCGATTGAGTACGGAAATCGAGATTGGCAACAATCAGGTAGAGCGGGAAAGTTACCTGAAGGCTGTTGAGCCGATTTTGAAAAATGTGCGTAATGTTTTTATATCGGAATCGAAGCGTAGCGATTGGGATCTCGAAGGGGATGTCATTCCGCACGGTCTGGATGTTTCAGATTATAAGGATTATGAGGGCAATGATCCGTCGATTCTCAGGGTTGGAAATCTATTGAAGGAAATGGATGTTGCGAAAGGGTTCAGGGTAGGGGAGCAAATCATCAACGGTTTTCCATGTGTCACTTTGGGACTGAATCCGGACATAGCGGACTCTCGATTGTCTCGAGGTTTGGACGATTTGATGGAGCATTATAGCAAGTGCCGAGTCTATTTAAACACGACGATGGAACGTTATGAGGACGGTTACAATTTATCCCTGCTCGAAGCAATGGCATCTGGAATGCCGGTCGTTTCTTACAAGCATTCTGGCTCTCCTATTGTGGATGGTGTCAATGGATTTATCTCGGATGATATCAGTCGATTGAAAAGAGATGTGGCTTTTCTGCTGGAAAATCCAGAGCGTGCTAAACAGATGGGAGAAGAGGCTCGCAATACAATTCGCAGAGATTTCAGTCTCGAAAAATTTCTGGTTTCCTGGCGAAAAGTGATCCATTCGACCTTGCTGGAATTCTTGAAAAACTCCGGCATATCTGTTAATGGTGAACATAAGGAAGAATTCTTTAAGATTACTAAAAAGAATGTTATTTTAGATTACACTTCTCATCCGGCGACTACCGCGCATTATCTGGAACGGGCCTTGAGAAGGAAGCATAATGTGGTGACTTGTGGTGCAAAAATCAACGATCTTGTGCGAGAGAAATGGAATTTATCTGCATTGAAATGGGAAGCAAAATCGCAAGATATTCCGTGTGGATTTCAAACACTCTATTCAGAAGTCGAACAACGCTTACCGATTGGTTGGATTCCTGATCTTTATTTTTGGGTCGAAACGGGCCTGAATCAGCCTCCAGAAGATCTCGAAAAATGCAAAATTCCGAAGGCTTGTTATTTGATAGACACTCATATTCATCTCGAAGAACACCTTAAAATCGCGCGTTCTTTTGACTTCGTGTTTCTGGCGCAGAAGGCTTATGTTGAAGATTTCAAACGTGCGGGATACGAACAAGTGCATTGGCTTCCTCTCGGATGCGATCCTGAAATTCACGGGCAAGTGGATGGCATTGCGAAGTGGGATGTTGGTTTCGTCGGCACGGTGGATCAGGCACCTCCTCGTAGAAAAAAACTGCTTTCTGATATTGATGCGAAGTTCGACTTAAGATGCGAACGAAAGTTTATGGAGGAGATGGCAGAGTTGTACTCTCACTCCAGAATGGTATTCAATAATGCGATTCGGAAAGACCTCAATATGCGTGTTTTTGAGGGTATGTGTAGCGGAAGTTTATTGCTGACCGATCGAGCAGAAGGCAGTGGATTAGAGGATTTCTTTCAAGATGGAGTGCATTTGGCTCATTATCAGGATGAAACGCTTACGGATACAGTGCAATACTATCTGGAGCATCCTGAAGAGCGAGAGAAAATTGCAGAAAATGGCAGGGCTGAAGTGTTGGAAAAACACACTTACGATCACAGAATTGCTCAAATGTTAGATATTCTCGATAATTTCTTCAAAAATCAGGGCGCAAAAGCAGAGAAAACGGTTATTTCAGTGCCGGAGAAAGATGCGGGCGAATCGGAGAAGCCGGACACTTATTATAGCCATGTTCGCAAGGATTTATTCCCTCTGATTCCTGAAACCGCACAATGCATTTTGGAAGTGGGTTGTGGCGAAGGAGCAACGGGAGCAGAATTGAAAAAAAGGCAGAAAGCTTTTGTTGCGGGGATAGAATTGAATTCTGCCTCTGTTAAAAAAGCGAGTCTGGTACTTGACGAGGTTTTGCAGGGAAACGTTGAAACGATGGCTTTGCCCTACGATAAAGAAAGCTTTGACTGCATTATCTTTGCGGATATTTTAGAGCATTTGATCGATCCCTTATCTCTTTTGAAGAAAGTTCGCCCCTTATTGAAGCCGGGGGGAAGCATTGTGACCAGCATTCCCAATGTTCAATTTTATGCCGTTATGGGACAATTGGCTGAGGGGAACTGGACTTATCAAAAAGAAGGGATCTTGGATGAAACACATTTGCGTTTTTTCACTCTGAAAGAAATCAAAAAATTATTAGAATCGGCGGGATTTGAGATCAGTCAAACCGACGACACAATGGCTCCTCAATATGAAGATTATAAAAAAACAGGTGGCGATACGATTAAAATGGGACGCATTACCATTTCTGATTTGACACCGGAAGAGATGCGCCAATTTTTCGTTTTTCAATACAAGATTTCCGCTACTGTTAAAAAGGAAGCGTTTGCAAAGGAAGAATCGAGTGATTTTTCTGATAACGGACTTCTTGCGCAGGCTGAAGAGGCTTCTTCCAAAAAGAATTGGGAGCTTGCACTGAAGCTCTTTCAAGACAACGAGATTTTGTCTCCAAATTGCACCAAAACGGCGGTGGGCTTGGGAAATGTATATATGCATATGGGGGACATGGATAAAGCCGATCAATATTATGTAAAAGCCATGAGCTCTGCTAAACCGCCGATACAAGCGCGTTTGGGGATGGGCATTCTGGAGTATCAACGTGGAAATTTTGGCGGTTCTATTAGTTATCTCGAAAATGCACGGAACCTGGAGCCTGAGAACGATAAAATCCTGACAGCTTTAGGCATGGCGGTTCTGCAAACGGGTGATAAGGAAAAAGCGCATGATTTTTTAGTCAGTGCTTTAGAATCAAATATAGAAAATACTCTGGCAATGAACGAGTTTTTGAATCTATCCTATGACTTGAAACGTTTTGCAGAGGGTGAGCGTTTGTTGGTGAAGTTTCTCGAATTACATCCTGCAAACATCCATATTCTGTTTGGACTTGCCGGTCTCCAGTTTGTTGCGGCAAATAGAGAAAAAGCGAAGGACACTTTAAATACATTATTGATTTTTGATCCAGAGCATAATGATGCCAGGGATTTACTGGACAGAATCCATAGTGAGGAATCTCTCGCTGGCGTTTCCTAAGGTCGAAGACACTCAATGAGCTTATTTGAAAAAAATCTAAATGTGTTGCAAACGGTCAATCCCGACTTGGTACGCAGGTTGGAAGACTGGGTGTCTGAAGAGGCAGTTGAAGTCCTGCTTGCAAAAGATGGCTCCCCGATCCCTAAAGCAGATGGAGCTTGTCTGCACAGTGCTTACCATCCCCGGGATGAAGCTGAAAAATCCGTTGCTCAATTTGAGGTAATTCCAGGCAAGAGCACCGTTGTGTACGGTCTGGGCTTTGCCTATCACTTGCAAGCCTTGTTGAATAAAGGTGTTGATGATATTTGTGTGATAGAACCTTCGTTTGCCATGTTTCATGCGTTTATGAATCATGTGGAAATCGAGCCCTTTCTATCGAAAGTTCGTTTTGTCGTGGGTATGGTGCCAGAAAAAGTCCCGACAGCCTGCGGTACTCCCCCCTCACAGTGGAATATTTTCAATCACAAAGCATCTGTTCGCATCAACTCGGCTTATTTTGAATGTCTGACGAGAACGGTTTCTGCTACAGAATTTTTAGCTGTGAGTTCCCTGCGCATTCTGGTCGTCAATCCCATTTACGGAGGTTCCTTACCGACGGCTCATTACTGCGCCGAGGCTCTGGAAAATCTCGGGCATACCGTGGAAAGCGTTCGATGTGAAGATTTCTCCGATGGCTTCCATGCAATAAAAAATATCACTTCGGATAAAACCAACCGCCAGGTACTCGATGGCTTGTTCATCAACCTGATGGGGCAGGCGATCCTGGCGAAGTCGGCAGAATTCAATCCCGACCTCATTTTAGTGATGGCTCAAGCACCAGTCAGTCCAGAAACCATAGGGTCTCTCAAGAAATTGAATATCCCACTGGCATTCTGGTTTGTGGAGGATTTTAGGACACTGACCTATTGGAAAGAGGTCGCCCCGCTTTACGATCACTTTTTCACCATTCAGCGTGGCGAGTTCTTTGAAGAATTGGATAAGATTGGCGTTTCCGATTATCATTACCTCCCACAAGCCTGTCACCCACCGGTCCATAAACCGCTTGGCGAGTCTGCTGGCGACTGCGACCGGTATAAAGCCGACCTGTCTTTCATGGGAGCGGCCTATTTCAATCGTCGGCAGAGCTTTCCTCAACTCGTGGATTACGATTTTAAAATATGGGGAACCGAGTGGAATCTCAATACAGACATTGGAAAATATGTTCAGAATGCCAACAAACGCCTCAGCTCGGAAGAAATCGTCAAAATCTATAATTCGGGTACAATCAATCTGAACCTGCATTCATCGACCTGCCATTCGGAGCTGAATCCAGAGGGAGACTTCGTCAATCCGCGTACTTTTGAAATTTCAGCCTGTGGAGGATTCCAACTCATCGACCATAGAAGCGAACTCGCCGGGATGCTCAATGTGGGCGATGAAATCGAAACCTTTCGTTCGATTTCTGAATTGAAAGAAAAGATCGACTATTACCTTCAGCATGAAGAAGAGCGCAATCGTATGGCTCAACGTGCCAGAAAGCGTGTTCTGGCAGAGCATACGATAGAGCATAGAATGTCCGATATGCTGACTCATATAGTTTCCAGACGTTTGGAGCAAATGACGGAACGCGTGGCAAAAAGAAGAGACCCCGTAGAAATTGCTATCTCGCAGGCGGGTAAAGAAAGCGAATTGGGAGTCTTTTTGGAAGGCTTCCGTGGAACACCGGATTTTTCTTTGAATACGGTATTGAACAGTATCGAAAAAGGGCAGGGCGACCTTTCAAAAAATGAGATCCTTTTTTTGATGCTGGATCAGGTCACGACTCAAAAAAGCTGAGAAAACCGCATATGAAAAATATCCTCGTATTGACATTGACCCGGATCGGCGACCTGATACAGGGAACGCCTTTGATCGCCGGATTACGCGCTAAACATCCCAACGCAAAAATCACCCAGATGGTTTCTACAGACTTCGCCGAATTCGCAGAGAGAATTCCCGGAGTAGACGAGACCATTGTGCTCAATTTACGTCAATTCCAAGGAATGGAAGGTGGGCAAAGGATTTTATGGGTCGATGTGTACCAATATCTGGAACAATTCATGGAAGAGGTCAAATCCCGGAAATTTGATCTGGTCGTCAATCTGAGTCATTCAAAACTGAGTGCTTTCATCAACCTGTATCTGAACCCAAAAGAGACCATCGGTTTTGCCTGTAATAAAGAAGGCGACCGCATGGCCCTGCATCCCTGGATGCAATATTTCGGGGTAGAGCCGTTCAATCGGGCCTACAACCCTTTCAATCTCGTCGAAATTTTTGCCCGTTGCGGAGACATGGACCCCGCAGGCGAAACGGTACGAATAGAGACCCGACCCGACGACCGAGCCAGTATTTCCGAATTGATGACAGAACACGGCATCCAGTCCGACGACTTTTTGATCGGCATTCAAGCCGGCTCCAGTCTGGAAGGACGACGCTGGCCCGCAAGCTATTTTGCAGAATTGATCGATTCCCTGACCGAGAAACTAGGAGCGAAAATCATCCTGTTCGGCGTTGCTGGAGAGTCCGAACTGGCGGGGACGATACGGGATTCGGTCAAAAATAAAGAACAAGTCGTGGATTTGACCGGGAAAACCAACATCACCCAACTGACCGCAATGCTCCCGCAATGCCAATACCTCGTGACCAACGATACCGGGACCATGCACATAGCGGCGGCATTGGGAGTGAAAATAGTCGGCCTGTTCTTTGCGCACGCGCATCCCTACGAAACCGGACCCTACGCGCCCGGTCACCTGATTTTTCAATCACGCATCTCCTGCGCTCCCTGTAGTTACGGCGTCGCCTGCAACAACATCGTCTGTATCCATTCCGTGCAACCGAAACAGGTTTTGGCGATGATGGCAGAGCATAAGCAGACAGGCAAATGGGAATGGCCCACAAACTGGGACACACCCGCAGACATGAATCTGGTCAAAACCGAATGGGATCAGGAAAAACGATTGCGCCTCATCCCCCTGTTGAAACACCCGCTCGAACTGGCCGATATTTTCAAAGAAGCCTATTTTCACTTCTGGCCCATGGTGCTGGATGGAAAGAAACTGGGCAATCCCAAAGCGACCGGAGAACAGATCGTTCGCTTCATGACCGAGCATTACGATTGTGGGGTGTGGGAAAAGATACAGCCCGCGCTGAAGAGAAAGAAAGAAGAACTGGAGCGATTGATCCATCACTCCATAAAAGGCATCAAGACAGGATTCACCGTACTGAAAAGCCTGTCCGGGAAAAAAAGCCATGCCCTGCAAAAACTGATAGACGAAATAGAAAATATCGACGAAGAAATAAAGAATATCGGCCTAGCTCATCCAGAGATCAAACCCATCGCTGAAATATTCTCAAAGCGGAAAGAAAATTTCCAAGGAAACGATCCCCTCATACTGACCAAATCCACCATCCAATGCTACCAACGGCTAGAAGCCGAAAGCCGGGAACTGCTCCGAGTGCTGGAAAACATCGAACAAACCTTCCCCCAAGCCCTGCAAAACGAAGAAGCCAAAACCACCCTCGCAAATTGCTGAGAGTGATTTTCTGTTTTTTTATAATTAATGTTTGGGGCTGGATATCAACATGAACACCCACGGATATAAATCGTAACCATTTTCAAATTGATTTTTATCTAGTTTGGGCAATGCATACGCATAGACATCAACAAGGTTGTCTTTACCTAATGTTTCTATCATTTTCTTTCGCTTTTCATTTGCCTTTTAATGAGAAAAGCCCCCGGATTGCTCCGGGGGCTTTTCTTTTGCAGATCGGTGCGTCAAATACTACAAAATACAAGTGGCGGATTTGAGTTCTTCGATGAGGACTTTTTCGTTTTCGCTGTAGTCGATGGGGACTTCGAGCAGGTGAACGCCGGGGGTATTGAGGCATTTGTCGAGCAGTTCGCCCAGTTGCGCGGAGCTTTCTACTCGGTGGCCTTGTGCTCCGTAGGATTCTGCGTATTTCACGAAGTCGGGGTTGCCGTAATCGAGTCCGAAATTGTCGAAGCCTTTTCCGGCTTGTTTCCATTTGATCATCCCGTAGGCGTTGTCGCGGATGACGAGTACGGTCATGTTGAGTCCCAATCGGACGGCGGTCTCCATTTCCTGTGAGTTCATCATGAACCCGCCATCGCCGCAGACAGCCATGACTTTTCTGTCGGGATGAACGATCTTGGCTCCCATTGCCGAGGGCAGTCCGGCTCCCATGGTGGCAAGTGCGTTGTCGAGGAGCAGGGTGTTTGGCTCGTGGGCTTTGTAGTTGCGGGCAAACCAGATTTTGTAGATGCCGTTGTCGAGTGCGAGGATTCCGTCATCGGGCATGGCTTTTCTGATTTGCGAAACCAGGTAT